>NZ_JACJQX010000024.1:0-109320 GCF_014696895.1 Chroococcidiopsis sp. [FACHB-1243]
TCTGCTTTTGGCGAGAAAATATATCGTCGAACCGACGACACCAGTTATCAAAACATGCTGGCATCGCTGCACTTACTTGATCTTTCATTTACGCTGCTCCTGTTGAGACTGACGTAAAACTACCTCGGTGACTGTATTGTATCTCTATTTTTTCTTACTTTTCTACAAAGTCCCACTAGCAGGTTTTTTCTACTCTAGTTTCTTTGCCGAGTCAAGGAGAGAGCGAATACCTGCCGAGCCAATTAAAACATTGCGCTGAAGAACTATTTAAGTGCTATTCAACTCTCTTAAGTTGAATAAAGGGTGCAGGACGCGCCCTTTATCAACCGTGCCATGCCAGCCTGTAGTGCTGCTTCGAGCGTGAGAGCAGAGCTGTCCGATCTAATTATTTTCTTCGCCTGCATCAACTTGCAGTTGTTCGCAAAGAATGGTGTCAGCAGGAATAGCGCTAGCTATCTTAGCACTATGGATCTCTAACTGCGCTTCTGGGATTGCCTCAAATAGCAAGTGCTGACCGGGAAATACAACTCGCTCCAAGTACCAGTGAGGAATATTCGCGATCCGTGCAATTTGAATTCCACTTGTTGCATTCTTATAGTTGCACAAAATGCGCTCTTGGTACTCATCAGGTAAGGAGTCTACGATCTGAGCCATAGTTTTGCCTCCTGGCAACAGCGCCAAAACAAATTTGACATATGCTAACGTAAACTACCTGCGAGAAGATCGCAGGCTTCCTACTTCTCAGGCTTCTGCTCAAACGTGGACGTGAAAAATCCACGCTTGAAATTTATAGAGTCTCTATAGGCATTGACGCTAGTTCCTAACGCCAATGCGTCAAAATCTGCTACTCCAGTGGAGGAGGATTGTTTCTGAGAACTTCTGGAGATGCTGTTGTCATGTTGAAATATTTCCATTCTCGTGTAACATACTTAGCTTTGCCGATCGCAGCATCTGCATTTCTTTCACCATTGGACGAACAAACATTTGTCCAATAATCGGCTCCAGCTAGAGCAAGATATCGCGCGAGATCGCGATCGTCTGGCTGACTAGGGTTATCTAGAATTAATCTGGCTCTAAACGTTGTAAACACACCTGCGACATCATTTGGATCTATTCCTGCTCTGTTTCTGGACCAAAAATGAAAATTATATCCATTGCCCGCTGTCACTGAGATAGTGCCTTGTGGCTCCTGTCGAATATCCGCAGGAATATTGATGCCTCCTGCAAAGTCCTCCCTATATGCAGCTCCTACAGGAATAGAACTCTGCAAAGCTAACCATCGGTTGTTACTTTTTTGTAATAGATAGGTGTGAATTTCTCCTAGCTCGACACGAGTATTTGCAGCTGGATTGCCCTCGGCAGCTTCGTTGACGATCCCCCATCCAATTAGTGCTTGCAATTCTCCAGGATTGTTACCTAACTTGACTCTTGGAGTTTGCGACCAGTCATATGATGCTGGTACTCCGCGCATCTTACCTTCATGTTGACCCTGCATATCGCTGACGATCAGTTCTACCGAATTTTCATCAAGATTATCTGGATTTGCTTGCACGAGTGTTTGATGTAAGCCACTCTTTTCGATCGCATTAACTTTAATCGCTGTGGCATGTGCTGTTACGATCTGAGCTGCTGATATGAAAAGTGCTAGTAGTAAACCAAATATTAATAATAAAAGAGAGCGACGACCAAACGAATAAGTTTTCAGCATTAACAGGACAATTAATTTGTGCTTTCAGTATGTTCTTTGATATATCGAGTGTTGTCGATATAAATAAGTTCAGGTATTTAATAGGCTGGTTAAGTTAGAAAAGGTCAGTTTTCAGATCTTTGTCCGTATTACTCGATCGCCGAGAAAATTCAATTGAAAAGAGGGTGTTTTAACGGCATTCGTCTGCTGCGGCAAGAGTTAATGCGTAAATTAGAAAAACATCAACTCAACATGATTAACTATTACGACGATTTAAATTTTTTAAAATAAAAAATTATTTGTTAATAATATTTCATTTTCTAGTTTGAGAGTAGAGCTTCAGCGAAAGCTATTCAATTCATTCACTATGCTGTACAATCCTGTTTCATTTGGAGTTGGGGTTGGCTGTAGATGTCAGCTACTACTGTTAAATCTACTCAGATAGTCCGTTGGCGCATTCCAATCGTGCTTGCCGTTACGGTATTCGTCAACTACTTAGACCGTAACAATCTAGCTTTAGCACTACCCCGGATTGCCCGCGATTTTGGTTGGAGCGATCGCCAAGTTGGAGCGCATGGTGAATGGTTGTTAGGGACATTCTTTTTGTCATACGCCTTGTCAAACATGCTACTCAGTCCGCTTGCCGAGCGATTTGGACTCAAGCGGAGTATCATCGCTGCGATCGCAGCATTTTCCCTCTTCACTATTCTCAGTGCCCCGCTAGGGCAGTCTCTAACCGCACTGATCGTCCTGCGTCTACTGCTAGGACTTGGGGAAGGAGTACATATTCCGATGTTGAGTGCAATTACCAGTCGTTGGTTTTCTCCCAACGAGCGATCGCGCGCCAATGCTATCTGGGGCGCAGGAATTATTCTTGCTGTTGCCAGCGCCCCGTTACTCATTATTCCACTCATCCAAGCTGTAGGCTGGCGGATCGCCTTTGCCATCCTCGGTACACTGGGAATGCTGGTTTCTCTTCCCTTAGTTTGGTTCTTTGTAGAAGATAAGCCGCAGCACCAGCACGACGATCGCGAATTAGTTGATGACGCGCCAGGGGCAGACTACAAGCGAGATTGGCGATTTTGGTTAATTACCCTCGGCGGTGCGCTCAATGCCTTCTGTGCTTTCGGTATGCTCAACTGGTTGCCCACCTACTTCAACCGCGCCAAAGGAATTGATTTCGAGCGGTTGGGCTATCCTTTAACAATCGTTTTTACAGCGGGAATTGTCGGAATTGCTCTGATGGCTTATTTAGGTGACAAACTTCAGCGACGCGCCTTGCTTGCCAGTATCGGATTTGCGATCGCGGGCGTATTTGTCTATATTGCGTCAAGTGCCGAGGAGCTAGTAATTTTAGTCTTATGCTTTGCGATCGCCGTCTTTTTCCAGAGTGCCTACGGCGCACAAGAATACGCGATCGTTCAACGCTTGTTACCCCCACACCGAGTTGGTGCGGGAACAGGGCTGTACAACGGGCTTTCTGTCCTGTTTGGTGGTGTTGGCGGTTCGCTGATTCCTGGCTCGATTGTAGCGGTGACTGGTAGTTTTGATGCGGCAATTTTTAGTATTGTGGTGGGGGCGTTACTGGCAGCTTTTGTCATGCTAGTACTAGCAAGGACGCTGCGATATTAGAAGGAGACTCAGTTACTTACGATTTACGACTTCTCCCCACTCGCTTCTAGCTTTTTCATCTCTGTTTGTACGTCTATGGTTAATTGCACGGCTTCGTTCAGTAACTTGCTATACTCAGATGCTTCTGCGTTAATCTGTAAGGCTTGCAGTGATAATATGCCGTTCGATAGTAGATCTAGATTGCGGTTAATTAAATCTCTGTTTTTTCTGAGAATTTTTTCTGTCTTAATTGCACAACTTAAACTATTTCTTGTGATTTGTAACGCCGCGATCGCCTTTTGTCTGTTCTCGATGCTAGCTCCCTGATTCCCCGCAGCTTCTAGTTCGTCACCGAGATTGATAATTCTAATTAAATCGTTATACCGATCTACTTCTAGTAGCAAATTTCTCAATCGCTGCCGACGATATTTCCATTTGTATAAGTAATAAAGTGGAATTAATCCCCAACCTAGTAAAAAAACTTGCTCTAGATATCCTGGCAAAATAATAATTTGGATGTTGTCTGATTTTTTTAAGGTGTCGTATGCTTTCCAGTCTCTTCTGCTCATACCAGCGAGCTGTTGCAATTCATCTCTGGTAATATACAAATTGATTAGATCGGGTTGCATTGTTTTTGATCGGTTATTTGTCTTTTACCAAATCATAGAGAACAATATAATTGTAGGTCTTAAAATTAGATATAGATAATTCTAAATTGTTCCCGCACCCTTGAAAGGGCGCACGGCTGTGCGCCCCTACAAATGTCATTCCATGAATTACCCAACTCCCAACTCCCGTACGGGCGGGTTTCTAAACCCGCCCGTACCGACTCCCGATTCCCGTAAATCCACATTTTCCGCCGAACGCCTGCTATTTACCCCAACAACTCCAGAATCCGATGCGATCCCCGCTATCTTTGCCTTTCCTAACGAATACACCGTAGGAATTACTAGCTTGGGATATCAAGTCGTATGGGCAACTTTGGCAATGCGTGCTGATGTTGATGTCAGTCGCTTATTTACTGATATATCCGAACCGCTACCACGTCAGCCTGAATTAGTCGGCTTTTCTTGTTCGTGGGAATTGGATTATGTTAATATTCTGAGTCTATTAGAATCTATCTCCATTCCAATTCATACCAGCGATCGCACTGACAGCGATCCCCTAGTATTTGGTGGTGGTCCTGTTTTGACGGCTAACCCCGAACCCTTCGCGGAATTTTTTGACGTGATTCTGTTGGGAGATGGAGAAAATTTATTAGGAAATTTTATTTCAGCTTACAAACAAGTTCGGACAGCTGATAGAAAAACTAAATTACATCACCTAGCACAAGTACCAGGAATCTATATTCCCAGCTTGTATGAGGTGACGTATGAAGATCCTACAGGCTGCATTCAATCTATTAAACCAATTGCGCCAGATATTCCCCATCAGATAGAAAAGCAAACTTATCGAGGTAATACTCTATCTGCTTCTACGGTTGTGACTGAAAAAGCAGCGTGGGAAAATATTTTTATGGTGGAAGTGGTACGCAGTTGTCCTGAGATGTGCCGCTTTTGTCTGGCTAGCTATCTCACTCTACCTTTTCGCACGGCAAGTTTGGCAGGTTCTCTGATTCCCGCGATCAAACGAGGATTAACAGTTACAAATAGGATAGGATTATTGGGGGCATCCGTCACCCAACATCCAGAATTTAACGATTTATTAGCTTATTTAAGTCAACCAAAATACGATGATGTCCGTTTGAGCATTGCCTCGGTGCGGACAAATACCGTCACAGTAGAACTAGCACAGACTTTAGCAAAAAGAGACACGCGATCGCTCACCATTGCTGTAGAAAGCGGTTCGGAACGGTTGCGTCAAATTATTAACAAAAAACTGCATAACGATGAGATCGTCCAAGCGGCGGTAAATGCCAAAGCGGGAGGACTGAGTAGCTTGAAACTTTACGGTATGGTGGGCATACCAGGGGAAGAACCCGAAGATCTGGAAGAAACAGTTAAAATGATGCGATCGCTCAAAAAAGCTGCCCCAGGATTAAGGTTAACCCTGGGATGCAGTACGTTTGTCCCCAAAGCACACACGCCGTTTCAGTGGTACGGAGTCAATCCCCAAGCCGAGAAGCGCTTGCAATATTTACAGAAACACCTCAAACCCCAAGGGATTGATTTTCGTCCCGAAAGCTATAATTGGTCGGTGATTCAGGCTTTAATATCGAGAGGAGATCGCCGTTTGTCCCGCCTGTTGGAATTGACGCGAAACTACGGTGACAGTCTCGGTAGCTATCGTCGCGCTTTTAAAGAGTTACGCGGACAAATACCCGATTTAGAATTCTATGTGTTTCGCAATTGGTCGCACGAACAAGTCTTACCCTGGAGTCACCTGCAAGCACCTTTGTCACAGGCAACTTTATTGAAACATTTAGCTTTGTCAGAGAGCAGGGAGCAGGGAGCAGGGAGTAGTTACTAAAAAATTGAGAGTAAAATTCAGCAACTTGTCTCAGTTACAACCAGAAATGCGGTAAGCACAACGGCGATCGCCACTTAAAATATGCTCGACTCGTTCGACGTTAACATCAGAACCAAGCAGAGTTTCAAACACTTGCAATTCTGAACTGCACAATTGCGAACAACTTTGGGCAGCAGCACAAATCGAACAATGATTTTCCGCCAGTAACAAGACTCCTGGTGACTCTTCTATTGTCTCTGCCATATATCCTTCTTGAGTCCGCAGTTGAGTTAGAATTGCCACTCGTTCTCGCCAGTTTCGAGCGTGTTCCATCTGCGCCGAGTATGTTTGAATTTGAGCTTGAGTACGTTCGCCAATTAAAACTTTTAACCCAGCTTCGCCAAATACTTTGCGGACTCCCTCAATTAATTTCACCACCAGATCGGCGTGATGGTTGGGAAAAAGCGCGTTGGCTTTTTCTGTTAATTGCCAAAACTTGACTGGACGACCAACCGCTTGCTTTTGCTCGCTATAAGTGACTAATTGCTCATCTTGAAGAGTTTGCATATGCTGGCGGATTGCCATAGGTGAAACCTGCAACTTAGTGGCTAAATCCACAGCCGTTTGCGAGCCGTGCATTTTGATAACAGATAAAATCTGATTTTTGACCCTTACCCGCTCGATCGCATCATTCATGCCAGGTAGATAGGCTTACTGGGCTATCAAACCTAGATTAACGCAAATTTTAACTTAGCTTAAGAAACGCCGGGATAGTTATATGCTATCCATCCCAACAATAAGCCCAACCATGCTACTGCTGTTGTAAATGCGATCGCTCCTAGTTTTTGCCAATACCTCAGCGCGATCGCCGTCATCACATAAGAATTAATCGTTGCCACTAGACCAATTGCCAACCAGTGATAGGGCAACAAGCTCGATTTTGCCTGCTGGACGAGGTAGGCGATCGCCGTACCCACTAATCCCGTCAAGGCGATCGATCCGTTTTGTCGATACCGACTGCTAGCTACACCGACTAAGTTTGCTAGCTGCCAGTGATAGAACAAAATTCCTATAGACCAAAAGCCCAAATTAATCTTGAGACTGGCAAGACAGAAACCTACCACCGTATAGAGAATAACTGCGATTACACCGAGAGAAATGATTTTTCGATGAGAAAAAATGCGATCGCAGCTTCTACGCTCTACGAAATTAGCTGGAACCATAGAGACATCCGCTCGATATGAGATTTTGAATTTTACAAGCAGGAGTTATACGCACTAGAAGTTTGAGATCTCGATCCTCCAACCCCCGCCAAATCGGGGGCATTTGTTTCCTCTCTTCCAGAAGGACGTTCATTCCTCACTTTTTTATAAGGAATTGATTCCCCCCTTTTTAAGGGGGGCTAGGGGGGATCTTTTCTACCTAACTAGCTACATTATGGCGCTGTCGATAGACGGTTGTTGACCTCACTCCAGTTGACTGTATTCCACCACTGCTTGAGGTACTCAGCCCGACGGTTTTGATATTTCAGGTAGTATGCGTGTTCCCAAACATCATTACACATGATGGGGAAGTGTCCGTCCGTCCAAGGATTATCTTGGTTGGGCGTACTGACAATCTCATACTTGCCACCAGCCGAGCGGACTAGCCACACAAAGCCACTACCAAAGCGCTTTGTACCAGCATCGTTAAACTGAGTTTTGAAGTTTTCAAAATCGCCAAAATTATCACTGATGACTTGGGCGATCGCACCTGTGGGTTCTCCGCCAGCATTGGGAGCCATCAATGTCCAAAAGATCGAGTGATTGAAATGTCCGCCACCACTATTGCGGACAGGAGTACGAACTGCTTCGGGTAATGAATTCAGCTCGCGAATCAACTCGTCAATACTTTTGCTTTGTAAATCTGGTTGCGATTCCAAAGCTGTGTTTAGACCCTTGACATAAGTACCGTGGTGCAAATCGTGGTGGATCTGCATGGTTTGCGCGTCTATGTATGGTTCTAAAGCGTCGTTTGCATAGGGTAGAGATTGCAGTTCAAAAGCCATAAACTCTTTTTCCTCTTAACTAGAGGTTTCGATAGACTAATATATCAAAACTTTTGATAGGTAAATCTATCAAAATATGACAATTACTGTGAGCAAGTGCTAACTATCACAACCAAAACGTAACAATCTTGGCGATCGCCTTTCCTGTCTCAAAGGTTAGAGATTAAGAGGGAGCAGGGAGCAGGGAGTAGGGAGCAGGGAGCGCACGAGCATTTGATTCTCTACTTACGACTTACGACTTACGACTTTTCCTCGCTTTCTTCGGGTAGTAAGGTAGTTTCATTTTTTGGCTGTTCGGTGTAAGGAGCGATCGCCGCAGTCCGCTTGAGTCTGACGAGAAAGCTAACTCCAATTGCCCAAGCGACTGAAACCATCCATCCTGCTAAAATATCGCGCTTGATAATGAACGCCCAATTACAGTCGCGTCCAAGCGATCGCGATCGCATATACACTTTTGCCAATTAATACCAACTTCCTACTACTCACTACTTGCTACCCACTTCCCAACAACCACTTACCCTTTAAACAACCGTGCAGGTTTTAATTGAGCGCTTCCTGGTTGTAGTTCGTAGGGAAAAATGCTTTTGACACGCTCGACTACAGAAATCATGTAGCGGTAATCTGGAATCGAACCTGTAGGAACGTAACCTGTTTCTTGGGCTAAAACGGAAGCAGCTTCGCTTAAAATTTGACGAATAAATTCTTGGCGATTGCGTTCGATAGTTGGCGAAATTAAAACAGATCCCAATGGTACGCTGTGCGGATCGGTGTATAAAACGCGAAAAGGAATTTGCGGAAACTGCGTTTTATAAAAATTAAATTCTCTTTGAGAAAGCGCCCCCGCATCTGCTTTACCTTCCGCTACCAAACTCAATATAGTTTTTGGCGTAGGTGCTAATAAAATTTCTGCTAAAGTTAAGCCATACAGATTATAAATAGGTAAATAAAATCCCGTTGCCGAACCAGGTTGACCCAGGGCTACTGTTTTATTTGCTAAGTCTTTCAGAGAGCGAATGGGGCTGTTTTCTTGAACAACCAAAATCGAGCGTAAGTTTTGAACTCCTTCCAAGGTAAACAGGGGACGGTACTGTTGCTGGGTGATGGCGATCGCAGCTAAGCCTGGAGGAGCAAACACCAACGACCAAGAGCGATTGCGAATTCGTTCTATGGCTTTATTCTCATTAAAGGCAGGCTCTAGCCTCACCAACGAACCAGTCTTCTCGCCTAAGTAATTGATCAAGCGATCGTACTGACTGAGCGTCTGTTGACCTTCAGAGTAGCTAACTGTACCAATAATTAACTCTTCTCCCTCACCTTGTAGCGATCGCGAACCACAAGCTGCTAAGAAAAATAATTGAAGTAAAAAGAGACGGCGCGAATATCTGGAATTCATTTTCACCCAGCTGTAGTTGAATAGTATTGCTGGATCGATGAGGTGCGATCTCCACTTAGGGGGAAAGATGAAAACAATTTATAATTTTAAGTAGTATTATATACACTTCTTTTACCATCGTAAAATAAATCTCTACTTACAAGCCAAAATGTTAAAAAATCTTAAGCTTACTGCCAAATTTAGCTTAATGTTGGTCGTAGTTTTCATCGGTGGGATTATCATCAGTGGTGCGGCACTTTCCAAGGTACTCGAACAGAGGGCGGAAAGGGAAGTCACTTCTCAAGCAACAATTCTGATCAAGGCGATGAATGCTGTCAGAGCATATACTAACGAGCGCGTCAACCCATTACTCGCACCTAAACTCGAAACCGAACCAGTCTTTATTCCTGAAACAGTACCAGCTTACTCCGCTACGGAAGTCTTTGAAAACTTGCGTAAAAACGAAGAGTATCGAAACTTCTTTTATAAAGAAGCTACGCTCAATCCTACCAACTTACGTGACAAAGCCGATGCTTTTGAAACTAAAATTGTCGAGCGCTTCCGCAACGAATCGAATACTAAAGAAATTTCTGGTTTTCGCAATTTACCAGGCGGAGAAGTCTTTTATATTGCTCGACCTTTAGCGATCCCAAAAGAAAGCTGTTTGCGGTGTCACTCTACCCCAGAAGCAGCACCTAAAAGCCAAATTGCTACCTATGGCTCGGAGTGGGGTTTTGGTTGGAAATTAAATGAAATTGTAGCAGCACAGATTATTTCTGTACCTTCAAGCGAGATTTTTGAGAGTTCTAGACGCTCTTTATCTCTAGTTATGGGGATATTGTTTGGAATTTTTGCGATCGTCGTGCTGTGGCTCAACTTCTTCTTAAAACGCTCTGTAATTCAGCCCATTAGGAAAATGTCTAGAACCGCAGAGCGAGTTAGCACGGGAGAAATGAGTGCGGATTTCGAGCAAAATTCTAATGATGAAATTGGTGTACTTGCAGCTTCTTTCAATCGGATGAAATCGAGCTTAGAAATTGCGATGAAGTTACTCAGTCAGCAAACGCGATGAACTATTGTCAGTTATCAGTTGTCAGTTAATTCTGACTTCTGACTTCTTTAACAGTATGCTTGAATGTCTTCACCGCAGCAGTCGGCAAGGTAACATAAAGCACGAAATCTCAAACCGACCAATTGCTCGTATAGGGGGTTGAGTTTGCATAGAGGAGGAATGTGTCCTACTTTATGACCGAACAGAATAATATCTCGCTCGAAAGGACATTGAGCTGGAATAGTTTTGGCAATTAATTTTGCAACTTGGGGGTGAGCAATCTCAAAAGTATCTATCCTTTGTTTCAAAGACTTCATTGGAGATAATGTAAATGCGATCGATGGACGGGACTTGTGTGAAATGCTTGCTTCTACTACAAGGGAGATTAAACTGACAACCTGAATCATATGTAAGCTACCTTCCTCACGCTCTTCTTAATGTATGGCGTTAAAAATACAAAGACATTGCCTAGCGACGATTAACTTTTGGAAAATTGACACGCAGAATTAGAAAGCGCGATCGCTAACTTTTTTCCCTCGAAATTACGTTGAATTAATAGAGAAAACTTATTTGCTTTCCTAATTCAAAAATAGCAAATTATCTTTGTGGTGACAGCGTTTTAGCAGGATCGATTGCTAATGCAGCTTATTGTGATTTTATATATATAATCTAGCTATCTAAAACATCAGCACACAGTATCTCAAGAAGGAAGTTTTTCACTACCTAAGCTGGTTTTATTCTTCCCTAAGCTAGAGTGCATGAGCCTAACTTTGCTAATAATTTCTAGCAATATAGCGGGTCTAAACCAATTGTGAAAATACCGTCTATCTGTCTGTGACATACTAACAGTGGTTTCACAAATGACATAGGGCGAAGCCCTTCCCGTAGGGTATGATAAATGACTCAAATAGACACGTTACATATAGTAGGGTGCGTTACGCCAAAGGCTAACGCACCCTACTACGTATATTTCTATATGTAGTAAATCATTTGATTGTAAATAGATAAAATCTTACCCTTGGCGTTTGGAACTCGGGAGATAGATCGAGGGTAATTTCCTTTTCTCTTTACCCTGCGATCGCCTTCCTAGTCTTAGCCTAGTCCTTTGCCATTCGTTTAATCATTTTCCCAGCGTTCGCAATCGAGGAGATCGGCAATGCGATCGCGCAAGTTGTACTCGTGTTTTTCCAATTCTCGCTCAAAAGCCGTCCAATCCCTAGCTGGGATGTATTCGCAGAGGACGTACATTGGTTGCCTACGGCTAATAATTCCTTTCTGTACTAGATGTAAGACTTCGTGTTTGATAACGTCTAAAGAATATTCAACTGGTGAAAGTAGTGCATTTACAGACATGATTTTCGCTCAAAAACTACTAGCAATTCTCGGCATCACTGAATCTAAATTCGGTAAGCCCATACCCCAGACTGCGGCTGGATGACCTACACAGCGTTGACCCATTGCCCACAAGTAGGCATTTGGGTGATTTTCCTGTATCCATCGCACAACATATTTAAGCTGCTTGTCTGTTAACTGTTCGGGTACTTCTGGCAAACATTCAGTAATGACGGCTATCTGGCGTAAAGTAGCACCCGCCTGCAACCGATCGCCTGCAAAACACCATTGCTTGATGAGTTGATAAACCTGTTCTGTTGTATCCACAGCTACTGTCCGAAACCCCTAATTCTGTTAAGCATTAATACAGTATTGCTAGATACAGTTTGGGGAAAACTACCCAGTGGATACTTGTAGGCTGCATTCTTCACCAAAAAAAAATATCCACCTGGATATCCACTTGATGGAGGCGTAAATAAAGTTATCCAGTTTAGTGTGATTAAGTTAACAAATTTTCTATTAAATAAAAAAATACTTGTTCGTGACTGAATTTCTGCATCAATTGTGCGATAACAAGCAGCCTTGCCGGGTCATGATTCTCGGTAGACTTGTTGCAACAGTACAACGTGTAAGCCGCTACTGTCTCGAACAAACGGTAGAAGTCTTACCTTACTATGGAGTTCCTACTGGTGAGGAGATGACTCTGTTCGATCCAGACATCCTTATAATATGTCTGCCCGCCCCAGAACAACTCTATCTTCAGACAGACAAACCTTTTATTTTGTGGTCTGAACTAGAGGCAAATTTCAAGCTGCCGATTGCGTCTAATCCGGCAGAGTTAGCAAAGATGTTGCGGCAAACACTACAAGATTTTAATTGAAGATGTCATGTGTGTAATTTAATTCACGTAATTTAAATTAGTCCTTCGCGCACGGCTAAAGCTGCTGCCTGAACGCGATCGTCAACGCTCAGTTTATTGAGAATCATCCGCACGTAAGACTTGACCGTTCCCAGGGAAAGAAACAGTTGTTGGGCAATCTCTTGGTTCGAGCATCCTTCAGCAATTAGTTTGAGAACTTCTCGTTCGCGGCTGCTGAGAACTGGAATAGGTGAGATGGTGGAATGCTGTTCTTTAATGGGAATTACCGGATTAGGCTTGAGCATCCGTGCCACTTTGCGGGCTATTTGTGGGTCGAGATAAGCGCCACCAGTTTGAATTAACTGAATTACAGCTAGCAGTTGTTCCCATTCAATTGTTTTGAGACAATAGCCATCAGCCCCTGCGGCTAACATGCCCATTACTTGAATATTATTATCAAAAGCACTTAAGGCGAGTATTCGCGTCGTGGGGCGATCGCTTTTGATTTGCTGAGTTGCCGCGATCCCATCCATCACGGGCAGATCGATATCCATTAATACGACATCTGGTTCTAACTCGGCAGCTAATTGAACTGCCACCCTGCCATCAGCAGCTTCTCCCACGACACAAAAATCGGGTTCGAGGGCAAACTGTCCTTTCATCCCTCGACGCATCAAAGCATGATCTTCGACTAATAAAATTCGTACTGCACCCTCTGTCTGATATTCGCTCATTACTAGTTTCCGACTCCTCCGACTCCCGACTTCTGTACGGGCGGGTTTCCAAACCCGCCCCTACCGACTCCCGCTTCCCCATCGAATGTCCAAAAAACTGGCAGGGTAAACCAAAAGGTACTGCCTTCACCTAGCTGACTATCCACTTCGATCGTACCTCTGTGAGCAACGACGATCTGACGACAGAGATATAAACCCAATCCTGCACCACCCCGCCTACCTCTCCCTTGGATAAACCGATGGAAGAGTTTGTCTTTTTCGTGGGGTGGGACTCCAGGACCTCGATCGCGAACGGAGACTTTGATGCGATCGCCTCCTAACAAACTGACTTTGATTGTAATCTCTTTATCTGGTGGGCTAACCCGTGCGGCATTATCTAATAAGTTTTGCACGACTCTTTGAATTTCTAACTGGTCGCCGTAGACTGTAGGGAGTGAGGCAGCGATATAAATAGTGGGAGTACGCTGGCGAGCGTGAATCTGACAAATTAGCTCCACAGCTTGAGAGCAAATCTTTGCCCAATCTAAGGGTTCCCAGTTTAAGTGCTGTCCGCCACCAGCTTCATAACGAGATACATCCAGCAAATTATCTACCAACTTCAGCAATTGCTCGTTCGATTGGCGATACTCTTCTAGAATTTCTCTCCAAGTCTCGTCAACAGAACCAAAAGCCCCATTCAACATCGGGCGCAATGTATTGCGAGTGGCGAGTAAAGGCGTGCGCAAGTCATGAGACAGTGCAGAGATCAAATCTTCTAGCTGTTGGTTACGCATTTGACTGTATTCTTGACGCTGACGAATTTCTGCTGCCATCTCATCGAGTACGCTAGCCAAACGTCCGATCTCATCTGATGTAGTATAACCGAGCCGAATTTCCAGTTTACCAGCCCGCCAAGCTTGGCTGACTTGAGTTAAGTGGCGTAGGGGAATTTCTACCCGCTTGCGTAACAACCATAAGTTCCAGCTAACTCCAACACTAGCTATGAAGACGTTGAAGACTTCCAGCGCGGTCTTGATCTGGTTAATTTGCTGCAATTGCTGCTGGCGCTGAGACAGGATTTTTTCTTCATGCTGCAACATAGTTTTGACAACATCGCGCATGGGATCGAATAAAATCTTTCCAGGTAAATAAGTCTTACTAGCAGTACCAGCTATGACACTTTGCACAAAACTATCCTGCCAAATAGTATGAATTGATTCAATTACCTGGAGCTGTTCTAGTTGACTTTGATTTCCCTTTGTCAATTTTTCTAAAGATTGAAAACTGCTACGAAAAGCATTATTAGCGCGATCGTAATTATCGAGTAATTCTTTATCTTTAGTAATTAAATAGCCTCGAATCGAAGTTTGTTGATCTAAGGCATGACTCAACATCTGTTCCGTTTTCTGTTCTACAAGTAGAGAATGAGTCACCCAACCAAAAGCTTGCTGATGGAGATTTTCTACTAGTAAATTCAGACAACCTTGTACGATAAGGAATAGGATCAGTAGCAAACAACTGACATACAAAGGAGCAAACAACCGATTTCGGAGCGAAAATTGCCTCAACCGCGATCGCCATTTTTTGAAAACTGACATGAGCATTAAGGGACCAGGAAGACAAGGGAGACAAGGGAGACAAGGGAGCGGAGCAAGTACAAGTCACAAGCGTTTCACGCACCACTCTTTACTGATAACTGATAACTGATAACTGATAACTGTCTATGACATTTTTTGATAAATTAAACGTTGCGATCGCCCGCAATCAGAGTTTGCTGTTTCTCGGACTCGATCCAAATCCTGAAATGATGCCAAGCCAAAATTCAAATCGGTCTGAGAAGAGTATTATCGACGATTTGGGGGACTGGTTGCAATTTGTCATCGCCCAAACGACAGATTTAATTTGCGCTTATAAGCCGACTTTGGGCTTTTATCAGGCTTTAGGTGTACCAGGTATAGAGTTGCTAGAACGGACGCTCAAAGCTATTCCTGAAGACATACCAATTATTTTGGATGCCAAACACAGCGACCTCAACACTAGTACAATTTTTGCCCAAACAGTATTCGAGCGCTGGCAGGTAGATGCTGTCACCCTCAGTCCTTATCCTGGGCAAGATTGCGTCGCACCATTTTTGGTTTATCCCGGCAAAGGAATATTTATATTGTGCTGTACTTCTAATCCTGGGGCGATCGCATTACAGCAATATCCTTCGCCTGAATCTCCCTTTTACTTACAAATAGTGAAAGAAGCGAAAATCTGGGGGACTCCCGAACAAGTTTGTTTAGAAGTTGGAACTACTTCCCCTGACGTGCTAGCCAAAATTCGAGCCATTACACCTGAAAGAACGATTATGGCTCGGAGTATTTGGGCGCAAGCAAGTAATCTACCTCAATTATTAGCCGCAGGTTTAAATTCCAACGGTAGCGGATTACTCGTTCCCGTACCTCAAGATTTTTTGAGTCAAAAGAATCCAGCAACTCAGATTCAAGCTTTGCGACAAGAAGTAGAGCAAGCTAGAACCGCAGCTGTTAAAAGTGCTTCTCAGTGTGACGTGTGGTTTCCCAATGTTTGTTTGTTGCAACAACACCCCCACACCCAATTGATTTTGCAACTCTACGATCTTGGCTGCATTATTTTTGGTAACTACGTACAGGCATCGGGGGCAGAATTTCCTTACTATATCGATCTACGTACGATTATTTCTAATCCCCAAGTTTTCGAGCAAGTTCTCAACGCTTATGCAGAAATCTTACAAAATCTCAACTTCGATCGCATTGCTGGAATTCCCTACGGTTCCTTACCCACTGCTACAGGCTTGGCATTGCGAATGAATTACCCGATGATTTTTCCCCGCAAGGAAGTTAAAGCCCACGGAACGAGGAGAGTTATTGAAGGACATTTTCAGCCAGGAGAGACAGTTGTAGTCGTTGATGACATTCTGATTAGCGGTAAAAGTGCAATAGAAGGAGCGGGAAAGTTAAAATCGGCGGGTTTAAATGTAGAAGATATTGTTGTATTTATCGACCATGAAGAAGGGGTAAGAGATAGGCTCAAAGATAATGGCTATCGCGCCCATGCCGTGCTAAAAATTTCTGAAATTACCCAAACTTTATATGAAGCAGGCAAAATTGATGAGGCACAGTATCGGGTTTTGACTGGCAAGATTTGACAGTTATCAGTTGTCAGTTGTTACTTAACATAGGTCGATCGCCGTTACTATAGCTCCTTGACTTGCCAATTTCATACTAAGATAGCCTGTTCCGCATCCAGCATCCAGAATCCGAAGCTCTCGAACATCTCCGACAAAATTCCATAAAACCGGATCGGAGTTCAAACGACGGTTGCTATCTCCGTCATCTCCTACTTGGATGTCCCAATCATCAGCAACTGAATTCCAAAATTCACGGACTTCTGCAATGCGATCGCTCATAATCTAAAAAAGGTAAACTACACAATTTTAAATTTTAGCTGCTGCTAATAGGGGCTTGAGAAAGGCATCTGGTTTGTTCCCAACATCGTGCAAGAGGCTCCACTCACTCAAACTCGCTTGGGATTAGCAGCGGCTGGAGAAGGAATCTTTACCTGTCGTACACGAGTTTATGAAGGTAGTTAGAGCAATAGCATTGTCTGGGCTATCCGCGTAATCCTGCAACGATGCCACCATCAACCAGCAATGTATTACCAGTAATATAGGCAGAATCATTCGATGCTAACCAAAGTACGGGCTTGGCAATTTCTTCAGGTTGAGCAATTCGTTTGAGTCCGGCGATAGATTCATCTACCCGCTTGCGTCCCTCTGTAGTCCTACCACCTGGAGTATCGCGAAATAATCTCGTATCTGTAACTCCAGGTGCGACTTCAACAACGCGAATGCCTAGCTGTCCGTATTCCATTGCTGCGGCTTGGGTCAAACCCAGCATAGCGTGTTTGCTAGCAGCATAATGCGACATATTTGGACGAGTCGCAACTTGATGTATTGATGAAGTGTTGATGATGACACCCCTTTTTTGACGCATCATGTGCGGAATCTCGTACTTCATTGCTAACCAAACACCTTTGAGGTTCGTGTCTATCACCTCATTCCATTCTGACTCGGAGATTTCGTGCAACGGCTTCCGAGGCGCAATTCCAGCGTTATTAAAAGCAATATCGAGACGACCGTAGGTATTTACCACTTTTTCCACAAAAGCTGCTACTTCATCTGCTTTTTGTACGTCAGCGCGGACGTAAACAGCTTTACCGCCCTCTTTTTGGATTTCTGCCACGACTTCGCGTCCCAATGCTTCCCGCCGCCCGCAAAAGCCCACTGATGCCCCTTCCCGCGCAAACGAGATCGCGGCTGCACGACCGATTCCAGAAGTTGCCCCCGTAATTAAGACTACTTTTCCTACAAAGCGATCGCCCTTATTAGGGCGTTGTGATGTGAATTCATCCCCTTTTTCAGCATGAACTGCTTTTTTTGTCAATCCCACAGCAGCAGCTCCAGCAACACTAGCAATTCCTGTTTGCATGAGTTGACGACGGCTAGGCGATCGCGTGTTGTTGCGTTTCATTAGCTACCTCAACAATTTGGCAAGTAAAAACATCTGCGATAGCTCAAGTGTAGATTCATGCTTAAAATATTGACAATAGCTTTTTTAGGCACTAGTACCATGCAAAAATAGCAATAATTGAACGGCAACTAGCATCTTAACTTTTGACTTGTAACTTTTGACTTGTTAATGCATCGCCTCCAAGATCTGGAAGTTTTCGTGCAGGTGGTAAAAAGCGGCAATTTTGCTAAAGCTGCGGCAGAATTGCAACTTAATCCTTCAGCAATTAGTCGCCGCATTAGTTATCTCGAAGACCATTTAGGCGTGCGGTTATTTCATCGCACTACCCGAAACCTCAGCTTAACAGAAGTAGGCGATCGCTATCTCAAGCGCTGTTTGAGCATTTTGGCAGAACTTGAGGAAGCAGAACGCGAAGCCAAACAACACAGCAAAGCACCCCAAGGAACCCTGCACGTCAGTTGTTCTACTTTATTTGCGCATCAATGTATTCTCACCCGTCTGCCTCAATTTCTAGAACAATACCCGCAGGTAAAGATCGAACTGATTTTGACTGATGATATCGCCGATCTTGTGGACGAAGGAATTGACGTAGCAATTCGGATTGGCGAGTTAGCTAATTCTGCCTTAATGACCAGAAAACTGGTATGCGATCGCCGGATTATCTGCGCTTCGCCGCAATATCTCGATCGCTACGGTACGCCAATGAGTCCTGACAATCTCGCCCATCATAATTGTCTCAGCTTAAACGCTCGGAAAACCACCCTGAACCAGTGGCGGTTTCGAGATGCATCTGGGTTGAGAGAAATCGACGTGCGAGGAAATTTTGCCGTTAACAGCGGTGAAGCACTTTACAAAGCTGTCATAGCAGGATTGGGGATCGGTCGCGTGACTGAATTTCTTTCTAGTCAAGATTTATCATCGGGTCGGTTGGTGCGTTTACTGACCGACTATGAAGATGAGAATGAAGTGGGAATTTATACTGTATTTCCCACGAACCGTTATTTGTTACCTAAAGTTCAATGCTTTGTGGAATTTCTTGTCAACAGTTTTGCTTAGATCCGATTGAAATCCTTTCTGTCGCATCAGAGGGAACAGGGAATGGGCAACAGGCAACAGTTCCCCGTTCCCTCAAATTTAAGCACTAAAGTATTTTGCGACTGGGTGATAGGTTGCGATCGCAGTAGTAGACTGTTCTGGATAAAGCTGTTCGCTTTCATCCATATACAAATCGATCCTCTTCGTCTCTAACAAATCCAGTTGCTTGTACTGATCCTGAATATTCGGACACGCGGGATAACCAAAGCTGTAGCGCGAACCGCGATAGCGTTGCGCCAACATATCCCGAATGTTATCCGGTTCTTCAGCCCCAAATCCCAACTCTCGTCTAATTCTGGCGTGCGTCCACTCTGCTAAAGCTTCTGCTAACTGTACCGCTAACCCGTGGAAATAGAGATAGTCTGTATACTGGTTGGCTGCAAATAGCTTTTGGGCGTATTCTGTGGCAATGTGTCCTACCGTCACCGCTTGCATGGGGAAAACATCGATAATTCCCGATTCTTTCGGCGCGAAGAAATCAGCAATACACAGACGGCGTAAGGATTTTTGTCTGGGAAATTCAAACGATGTTACTTGTTCGGCGTGGTTTTCTGGATTGTAGACATTCAATGTATTTCCTTGTGACTGACAGGGGAAATACCCATAAATCACTTGTGGATGCAAGAGATTTTCGGCAACGATCTTTTGCTTCCAATCTTCTAGAATTGGATAGACTTTCTCATTTAAGAAAGCTTGATATTCTTCCTTAGATTGTTCCTTCGGCTTGCGGAACTGCCATTGTCCGGCAATTAAAGCCTGTAAATCTAAATGCCAGAAGATCTCATCCCAAGGAATATCTTGTGGTTGCAATAGCTTTGTCCCCCAGAAAGGCGGTGTAGGACGTTCTATATTTACTGCTACCGCTTCGGATCTCTTGGTGTCAATTTCTGTAGGTAGGGGCGCACTGCTGTGTGCCCCTATCGGAGATTCTACAACAGGTTCTTTGTGTCCGTTGCCGTTTACTTCGGTATCAGTCGATTCACCCAAGAAGCCTTTAAGATCGTCCCATTGACTTGTAGCCTTTGCTGGCATTAATTTATCCATGAAGTGCAAGTCGGAAAACGCATCTTTGCCATACACGACTTTACCTTGGTAAGTATTTTGGCAATCTTCATAAACAAACTTAGATGTTAGCGCTGCACCGCCTAAAATTACCGGAACGGTAATTCCTTTTTCGTTGAATGTCGCCAAATTCTCTTTCATGAAAGCGGTGGATTTTACCAATAAGCCACTCATGGCAATACAATCAGCTTTGTGCTGTTCGTAGGCATTGATGATATTTTCTACAGGCTGCTTAATTCCCAGATTAATCACCTTGTAGCCGTTGTTTGACAGGATGATATCTACCAAATTCTTGCCGATGTCGTGGACATCACCCTTCACCGTAGCAATGATAAAGGTTCCTTTGGCGCTGTTACCACCTTCCGACTTGTCCATGTGGGGTTCGAGATAAGCTACGGCTGCTTTCATCGTCTCCGCCGACTGCAACACGAATGGGAGTTGCATTTGTCCCGAACCAAACAGTTCGCCGACAACTTTCATGCCATCGAGTAAATAGACATTGATAATATCCAAAGGTGGATACTGCTTCATTGCTTCGGCTAAGGCTTGTTCTAAACCAATCCGTTCGCCGTCGATGATGTGACGTTTGAGGCGTTCTTCAATCGGAAGATTTTCATCTACACCTTTATCGCGCTTCGTTGTCACCCCTTCAAATAGCGTCGTCACCTCAGTTAAGGGGTCGTAAACGCAGACATTACCTTCAAATTTGCGATCGTCGTAAATTAGCTGAAGGCAAACTTCTTGATGTTTCTCCTCAATCTTCGCTAATGGTAAGATTTTACTTGCACTGACGATCGCCCCATCCATTCCTACCTGCATTGCTTCGTGTAGAAACATGGAATTGAGTACGATCCGCGCGGCTGGGTTCAAACCAAAGGAAACGTTGGAAACACCCAACATAATATGACAGCCTGGTAGTTCCTGGCGAATGCGACGCACCGCTTCAATTGTCGCTTTACCATTTTTCCTATCTTCTTCAATCCCCGTCGAAATTGGCAAACAGAGAGTATCGAAAAAGATTTCGCGGGCAGGAATGCCGTATTCTACTGCTTGTCTGTAGGCACGCTGGGCAATTTCAAACTTTTTATCTGCCGTCCGTGCCATTCCATCTTCGTCAATCGTACCAATGACGACACCAGCACCATACTTTTTCGCCAACTCCAAAACTTTGAGGAATCTTTCTTCCCCATCTTCGTAGTTGGTGGAGTTGAGGATGCACTTACCTCCAGCCACCTTTAACCCTGCCTCCATTTTCTGCCATTCCGTGGAGTCCAGCATCAAAGGTAGGGTGACGTTATTCACCAAACGGGACACTAATTCGTGCATATCCCGTTCGCCATCTCGTCCCACGTAATCCACGTTAACATCGAGGACGTGCGCGCCTTCTTTAACCTGCGCCCTTGCCATCGATACCAGTCCGTCCCAATCTTCAGCGTTGAGTAAATCGCGACACTTTTTAGAACCACTGGCGTTTAAGCGTTCCCCAACTATCAGGAAAGAGTTGTCTTGTTCGTAAGGTTGAGTGCTGTAAATTGATGCTGCGGCTGGTTCTAGTTGGGGATTTCTCACCCCTGGTTTTAATTCTTTAGCAATTTCAGCCAGTTGTTGAATGTGTGCCGGACGTGTCCCACAGCAACCCCCGATTACTTGGACACCCAAATCTTCCACAAAATGCATCAAATGCATCCGCAATTCTGTCGGTGTAAGGCGATAATGTGCTTGTCCGCCGACGTTTTCTGGTAAACCCGCGTTAGGAATACAGGAAACGATAAAAGGCGAGTGTTCCGACAAATATTTAATGTGCGGCTTCATCAAGTCTGGTCCCGTGGCGCAGTTCAGACCGAGAATGTCAATTTTATAGGGTTCTAGAATTGTTAGCGCGGCATTAATTTCCGTTCCGACTAGCATCGTCCCCATCGATTCCATCGTTACGGAAACCATTAAAGGACGGCGTTCGCCTTTTTTCGCAAACACTTCTTCGATCGCATTCAAGGCTGCTTTAATTTGCAGTACGTCTTGACACGTCTCGACAATGAATAGATCGACACCACCATCATACAAGGCTTCTGCTTGTTCGACGTAAGCCGTTTTCATCGTGTCGAAATCGATGTGTCCCAAAGTTGGCAGTTTAGTTCCAGGACCCATCGAACCCGCCACAAAGCGCGGTTTTTCTGGGGTAGAAAATTCTGCGGCTACCCGCTTGGCAAGTTCTGCTGCGGTTTTATTTAAATAATAGGCTTTATCCGCTAAGTCATACTCTGCTAAAACGATGGATGTCCCGCCAAAGGTATCGGTTTCCACTACGTCCGCACCAGCAGCGAAGAAGTCGCGATGAACTTTTGCCACTGCTTCTGGGTTGGTGTGAACGAGATATTCGTTACAGCCTTCGTACTGGGAACCGCCAAAATCCTCAGCCGTCAGGTTTTGCGATTGTAAATTCGTCCCCATTGCGCCGTCAAATACAATTACTGGGCGTTCTGGGCTATGCAGTCGAGATAGAAACAAACTATTCATGTGCCACGCTGTTTAGCAGAGATAGGAATGATATTTGGACTACAGTTTAGATAATTTAAGATTTTCTTACCTGTTATCTATTTTGCCGACTTTCTGGAATTTTCCAAGCGATCGCAGAATTTTTATGTAATGAGTGAGGAGTGAGGGGACAAGGGGGACAAGGGGGACAAGGGGGACAAGGGGGACAAGGAAGCAATTCTGGTTCCACCAGCCACTAGCCACTAGCCACTCCCAATTACCAATTACCAATTACCAATTACCAATTACCAATTACCATGTCTATTTATAATGTTATCGGCAAGTCTTATTCGCAATTTCGGTTTCCAGATCGCCGGATTGTAGATTTCGTCCTGAGTGTCCTCCAGTTGCCTCCTGGTAGTACGATCGCCGATATTGGTGCGGGTACGGGAGGATATAGTCGGGCGATCGCCGAACGAGGATTTTTAGTCTATGCTGTCGAACCTTCTGAGGTGATGCGTTCTCAGGCTATATCTCATCCTCATGTGAAGTGGGTTGATGGATGTGCAGAGGCAATTCCTTTACCCGATAATTCAGTTGATGCAGCTATTTGTATTTTGTCTCTACATCATTTTACAGATTTAGAAGCTGCTTTGTTGGAAATACATCGAGTTGTCAGGACGGGGGCGATCGCTTTTTTTACTTATGACTCTCAAGCTAGAAAAGATTTTTGGTTGGATGATTATTTTCCGTTTCTTTGGGAATATGATGAAGACTCATTTTTTCCCCTGGAATATATTGTATCGTTTATTCAAACTCATCTTAAAAAGACAGTAGATATTTACCCTTTTCCTTTACCACCAGATTTAACAGATTTGTTTCTTGCCGCAGGTTGGCAGCAACCCAAAATGTATTTAAATTCTGAAATTCGGGCGAGTATGTCAGCTTTTGCTTTAACCGATCCTCAGTTAGTAGAGACAGGCGTGAAGCAACTAGAAGCAGATTTAGCGAGTGGGGAATGGCAGATAAAATATGGCAAATATTTAGAATTTACAGAATTTGATGTTGGTTATCGAATTATAGTTGCTAAATGACAATTACAGAAAACAGATAGGAGGGTAGGCATTATCCACCCTCCACTTAAATTCCCTCAATTGAATCTGACTGTTATATACTTGAGTATGTCGGAAAATAGTTAAAAGTTACTGCTTTCTCTTTTACTGCATGACAAACATTTTCGTTGAGAGAGCTATTGTGATGAATTTCTTGTAACACCCCCTTACGGGTTTTACTACCAACCAACAGAAACCATAATTCTGTGAACTGCCATAAGTGCATAGAATTTGAATGGGCAGCAATATTACGTAATTTTCTTATTTGATCTATGGTAGAAGCAGCTACATAACTTTGAGCTAACCACAGGGATAAGGGGTGTTTCCATTGTTGCAAGAATTGTTGCACTAACAGTCGGTCAGCTTGACTAATTTTATCGCTACGTTCAACGGTGTAGTATAAATTTGTCTTAGGCATCGTTTCTTGCTGCAAGCTAAATTTTGTAAAAGTTTGCCACTGCTGAGATAACAAGATTCGTAGATCTCCCAGCGTGTATTCTCTATCAACGGTTAGATTAATGCTTCCTAGCAAAATAGGAGCTTTTTCAAAAAAACTAACAGAGGTATTTTTATTTAACAAGAACTGATAAAGTTGTTTGAAAAAAGGATTGACAATTTCTCTTTCTGCTACTAATCCCAAGGGATGTCCTGCATCGGAATAATCGGCAGAAGTGGTGAACTCTTCTGTCTTTATCATTTTGTAATATCTGTAGGCGTTGCGTAAATCTCTTTGGCTAGCTGGGTGCAAGCAATTCCACGTTAAAAGTCCTAGCTTGGACTTAACTTGTTTCTCGGCATTTTCTAAAGAAATAGTTTGTGGAAACTGACTTTGTGCGTCTTCAAGTTTTAAAATTTTCTTCTTTTGTTTCTCAACTAAAAACTCATGCTCTTTGAGTTGATTTTGCAAATGCAACAATTTATTTTCTTGTTCTAACGATAAAATCTTGTTTCGATGAAAAATCTCTAGTTCTTGCTTCAGAAGTTCGACCTGTTCGTTCTGCTTTTCAATCACAGCTTCTTGTTCCATCAGCATCCGAGCTTTATCTGCTATTTCTAAAGCATTCATAGCAGCTTTGATTAAGTTATATAAATAAGGTTGAGAAACATTTACTCGTTTAGAATTCTCCCTTCTCTTACCTTGAAGACCGATTGTTTTACCCTTTTCTACTGCTAAAACTTCGCCACGTTCGTTTCTCATTCTGAGTTCTTGAGATGATGCAGTGTTGACAATACAACATGTGTATCTGCATTTATTGTAATAAAATTCTGCTGCCATCTTAATTTTTCTGGAAAAGTCGAAACATGATTTTAAGCAATTTTGGATGAAGGGGCGATCGCCCTCGTATAGCTCTTAGTTCATCTAATAGAGAATATATGCTAAATTGCTTACTAATAGTTAATATTCTTGTATGCTTTTTATCAAAAAATATTATGAATTTATGAAGAAAGAATAAAAAAAAACAAGTAAATCTTGAGGTATAAAAGTATAGCTATCTGAATTTGTAATCAATGACACCGATTGCAAAAATCTAGCGCGATCGCGCTCCAACTTTCCAGATCGAACGGCTATCCTCACAACTTCCTCAACTTTTTTATCTAACTTAAAGGAGAGACAAAAGCCTTCATAAGAGTGAAGACAGATGGAGATGGAGCTGCAAGCCTAATGAACAGTCGCAAAGGCTGGCACTTTGCCACAAGACATTTGATTCAGTTTCTCTGTGCTTTGGTACTACTATCAGTGCTATTATTCGTTACGCCAAGTTGGGCAAAGGATACCGTAAGTGGCAAGCAAGTCACGATCGCTGCTGGACAAATTGTTCCCGATGACGTGTATTTGGCTGGAGAGACAATCTTGTTGAATGGTACTGTCAAAGGCGATGCGGTTTTGGCAGCAAAGCAAATTACCCTGAATGGCACAGTTGAAGGCGACTTAATTGCGGCAGGACAAGTCATTACAATTAATGGTAGTGTAGGCGATGATGCGCGACTGGCTGGACAGGTGTTAATTCTCCAGCCAAAAGCACGGATAGCAGACGATGCGATCGCGGCTGGTTTCAGTTGGGAAAATCAAACTGGTAGTAATATAGGTGGCGATCTAACTATCTTTGCCAACCAAGCTTTGTTAGCTGGAAGTATAGAACACGATGCGATCGCGGCAACAAATGCCTTGGAACTGAGGGGAAGCGTCGGCGGAAATATGCAAGCCACAGCAGTAGGCGATCCCCAGTTGGTTGAAATTCCCTTTGTGCCTCAACCCCCCGTAACAGTAGCACCAATTAAACCAGGTTTAACCCTGACCGATACTGCACAAATTGATGGCAAAGTCAATTATAAATCTGCGACTACGGCTCAAATTAGCCCAAGAGCAAAGATTGCGGGTGGAGTTGTAAGAGAAGCATTAGAACAACATCAAATTGCACCTACATCAAATCCAGTTAGGGAAGTTATTTGGCAGATTCAGCGCCTATTGGCTTTACTCTTAGTTGGTTGGTTATTGCTACGATTTGTCCCCACTTGGACGCATAATTTAGCGGCAAGAGTCCAAGCTAAACCGTTATCGAATTTAGGTTGGGGGATACTAGCATTTGTGGCAGTTGGAGTAAGTACGATTGCGATCGCCACTGTAACTGTTATACTCGCTATTCTCTTTGCGATCGCTCTACCTAGTCTCGCTTTACCAGTCTTGGGATTGGGAATAGTCGCTAATCTTGCCCTTACAATCAGCTTTGTAACTTTTGCTAGTTTTGTGCCGCAAGTTATTTTTAGCTTATTAGCCGGAGGCTGGCTATGGCAAAAATTACAACCTAGTACTCCCATACAACCCCCAGTACGACAATTAGTAGCACTGGAGATTGGTTTATTGGGATTTGTGCTGCTGACAGCTATTCCCGTACTAGGGGCGATCGTCACCCTCATGGCGATCTTTGTCAGCCTGGGCGCACTTGCACAACACATTACCAGTCGTAAGCCACAAGTTACAATTGTCGATCGCCAACTCCCAATCACCAACCATTAATAACAATCCCTTGTTCTGGCGATCGCGCGATCTATTACTTCCTATCCTAAGCTTGAGTTACATGTAGCAAATAGGACTGCTACATATATTTTAGTTGGTTTACAATCTTAAAATCACAACTGAGTTGCGATCGCTATAGAGAAATAGGTGTCATTCCAAAATAGATTGTAAGATACTATTTTGCTTCCTACAAAGATGCAAAGAGAATCGCCAAACTTACCGCCAGAGAAAGATAAATGTTCAATGACATTTCCCCTCTATGGATTTCTCTAAAAACCTCTTTAATTGCCACAACTATTACTTTCTTTCTAGGAATTATCACCGCCTATTGGATGCTAGGGTATCGAGGTAAGTGGCGATCGATAATTGAGGGAATATTCATCTTACCTCTCATTTTACCACCAACAGTAGTAGGTTTTTTATTACTAGTACTATTTGGAAAATACGGCATACTCGGACAATTTTTAGCCGCCTTTAATCTCAATATTGTCTTCACCTGGTATGCAGCCGTCATCACCGCTACAGTAGTAGCCTTTCCATTAATGTACAAGACTACCTTGGGAGCATTTGAACAAATCGACGCAAATTTAATCCGTGTAGCAAGAACATTAGGTGCTTCTGAATGGACTGTTTTCTGGCGTGTCAGCTTTCCTTTAGCAATTCCTGGGATTATTAGTGGTGCGACGCTAGCTTTTGCCCGCGCGTTAGGAGAATTTGGTGCAACATTAATGTTAGCAGGTAATATCCCAGGACAAACGCAAACTATTCCGATGGCTATTTACTTCTCAGTTGAAAGCGGCTCGATGCAGGAAGCTTGGATATGGGCGCTAGTCATCATGACAATTTCGCTATCTGGGATTGTAGCAGTAAATTATTGGCAGCAATCAAGAGGCAAGAGGCAAGAGGCAAGAGGCAAGAGGCAAGAAGAGTCAACTACCAACTACCAATTACCAATTACCAATTACCAATTACCAATTACCGAATCAAAGTTATTTGTAAATATTCAAAAACAATTAGCAGAATTTGATTTGAATGTAACTTTTAGTAATGACGATCGCCCATTAGGACTTTTGGGAGCTTCTGGCGCAGGTAAAAGCATGATTTTGCGCTGTCTGGCAGGGATTGAAACGCCTAATGCTGGTAAAATTGAGTTAAATGGGCGGGTGCTATTTGATTCTCAACGCCAAATTAATCTTGCCACACGCGATCGCAAAATTGGTTTTCTGTTTCAGAACTACGCTTTATTTCCTCACCTCACAGTAGGACAAAATATTGCCTTTGGTTTACCGAAAGCTACGCCAAAAAAACAAATTATCCAAGTCGTAGAAACTCAACTTATATCAATGCAACTACATGGTTGTGCTAATCGTTATCCCCATCAACTCTCTGGCGGACAACAACAGCGAGTCGCTTTAGCACGGGCTTTAGCTAGTCAACCAGAAGCGTTGTTATTGGACGAACCGTTTTCAGCTTTAGATACTCATTTACGCAGTCAACTAGAACAGCAATTAATTTCCACTTTGTCTAATTATCAAGGTGTAACTCTGTTTGTCAGTCATAATTTAGAAGAAGCTTATCGAGTTTGTCAAAATTTATTAGTCATAGAAAAAGGAATTGCGATCGCTAGCGGGTCCAAACACGATATATTTGAACGTCCTCAAACTTACAGCGTAGCTCAATTAACTGGATGTAAAAATTTTTCTCGTGCCGAGATTGCTGTCAATGGAATGGTAAAAGCAACAGATTGGGGAGTAGATTTACAAGTCACAGAATCTATCTCTAAACAATTAAAATATGTAGGAATTCGCGCTCATCAAATTGTTTTTACGACTGAATCAAACCGAGAAAATACTTTTCCTTGTTTTTTAGCCCAAACCAGCGAAACTCCCCATCGTATGACTGTATATCTCAAGTTGTACCAACAGCCAACCCACTCTAGCGATTATCACTTGCAAGCAGAAGTTTTTAAGGAAAAGTGGGAGATGCTGAAAGGGCGATCGTTTCCCTGGTATATTAGGCTAGATCCAATGCGGTTAATTTTGATGACGTAAATTTGATTATGAATGTTAACGAAACAGCGATCGCAGAGATTACTTTTGATGACTTTCTCAAAGTCGATATGCGAGTTGGGACAATTCTTGATGTTGAGGATAATTTAAAAGCGAGAAAACCTGCTTATATCTTGACAATTGACTTTGGTGAGTTGGGACAAAAAATGAGTTCGGCGCAGATTACCGATAACTATTCTAAAGCCGAACTCATCGGTAAGCAAATTATTGCTGTCGTTAACTTCCCAGCGAAAAAAGTAGCAGGCGTTAAGTCGGAAGTCTTAATATTAGGGGCAGTTCCTAATAATCAAGGAGTAGTTTTACTAGAACCAAACTTACCTGTAGAAAATGGCACTCGGATTAGCTAGTAGCAACTTTTGACACTGGAAATTGAATTCCGGTAAGGAAAACCCTAAATCTTTCAGAGCCAAAATCCGATTTAATCTAGGTAATTGGCTAGCACAGTAGTAGCGATAGCTGGTAAACTGGTCTACTTGGATTGGTTTCAAAAGCCCCATTTCGTCATAGAGGCGTAGCGCTTTGATGGATACGCGACTAAGTTTAGAAAAGTCACCAATTTTAAACATCAATGCCTCTAACTGTTAACTATTTCTAGTACACACCCTCCTCTAAGGGCATCAAGAGTAAATTATTTCAATGTCCGAATCTCATATTACCGTCACCGTTCCTGCTACCACGGCAAATCTAGGACCAGGGTTTGATTGTATTGGTGCAGCATTAACTTTATACAATCGGTTCAAGTTTTCCCGCTTGGAAGTAGGCAAACTGAGTATAACAGTTACAGGTACAGAAGCCGCCAAAGTTAAGACAGATGAGAGTAATTTACTATACCAGGCTTTTTTGAGACTGTATCAACACATCAAGCAATCGCCGCCAGCAGTAGCAATTGAAATTGAATTAGGCGTACCTTTGGCGCGGGGTTTGGGGAGTTCGGCTACTGCAATCGTTGGTGGTTTCGTAGGTGCAAATCAATTAGCAGGTACGCCTTTAAGTCAAGCTGAGGTGATGAATTTAGCGATCGCAATGGAAGGACATCCTGATAATGTCGTACCAGCCTTGCTAGGTGGCTGTCGGCTAGCGGCTAGCGACAGCCAGTCAAATTGGCAAATTTGCGATATTCCGTGGCAAGAAAATGTCGTACCTGTAGTTGCCATTCCTGATTTTGAGCTATCGACATCTGAAGCGCGACGGGTTTTACCAACTCAGGTGAGTCGCGCCGATGCAATTTTTAATACAGCACATTTAGGACTACTACTGCGGGGTTTAGCAACAGGTAATGGAGAATGGATCGGTGCAGCTTTGCAAGATCGACTGCATCAACCATACCGTCAAAGACTGATTTCAGGTTATGAAGCCGTACAAAATGCTGCTTTAGCTGCTGGAGCCTACGGAATGGTTATTAGTGGCGCGGGACCAACTTTACTCGCGTTGACGGAAACTGCAAAGGCGGCGGCTGTAGCAACGGCAATGCAGACAGCTTGGCAACAACAAGGGATTGATGCTGAGGTGCGATCGCTGGCGATCGATACTCGAGGGGCAACTACCAACCCTGTTTGATTCGTGAAATTTAAATGTAGGGTGGGCAATGCCTACCCTACCAGAAAAGCGCCTACAATTGATTGAGTTAGTAATAGTAGCATTCATAATAATTAGCTTTAATCGAACTCAATCTTTTGCTTTATCAAAATATTATGATTCAAGCGATCGCTCTTGAAGATAGCATTATATATTTAACTTATATTAGCTAGCAAAACCAATTCAAAATACTGCCAAATAAGACTCAATATTCAATAAAAGAACATCTGTATTTTTCAATCCAATTAGTGTTTAAAATTGTAACAAGACCTTATATATTTCTATTCTTTGTTGATACTCTAAAATGAAAGGGAAAAATTTGTTGCCTGGGTTTTAATTTATCATTCCTCAGTGATAAATTAAATCCTGCCTCTACTAACCTAGAGGCATTTTTATTGTAGTCGCGAATAGTTTTATTTACAGCAAAAACTTAACTTCTAGTCAAATAGAAGAAAAATATTATAAGCTTATTTAGTAGGGTGGGCATTGCCCACCTTACATTTAAATTGCTAATGACCGACGATCGATGACTATTAGGGAGTAGGCTTAAAATACGTGCCATACTGCAAACCTGGAAACCAAATTTGCAACATAATTAGCACTACCGAAAGAGCAACCATTGTAAAAGTTGCTATTACAGGAGCAAGAGTGAGATATTTAAACACATGTTGCATGGCTATTTTCCTAATGTGAGATTGCGAATAGTGCGACACAAAGTTTTGAACTAGTTCAACTTAACTAATTCGGCTATCGTGGTGAGATTGGAATTTCCTCATCTCTAGCAGTCAAGTCACCACTCAAGAACTCTTGCAGTGCTAAAAGAGGCCAAAGAACAGCTTTCGATATAGACTGCAATGCCAACGGTAAATCGATAAAAATTTCTTTCATTTCGGGGTCGCTAGCTAATTTAGTAGCACGGAGATAAGAACGACCGCTCCAGCCGATAAAACCAGCAACGTACAAAAATAGACCGATGGGAACTAAAACATCAGTAGCTCGATCTAAGCGATCGAGTGGCAAATGAGGTAAACCATCCGTGCCGCAAAGTTCGTATTTTGCGTAAGCCTTAAATGGCTTATTGAAGTAATAGGTATCAGGAGCATTTTTCATCCGCGCCTGAAAAGCTGGCGATTTGCTACAAGGTACGAGAGTGCTATTAGCCGCAGAAGCCGTAGGAATTGTACTGCTCCAAATTACAAAGGCGATCGCTAGTGTAAATAATAACCGCCTCATGTTAATTTCGCTTTTTGTTCTGTCACTTTTTATGAACTGCATAGCATTGTTAATGGTTCGTTTTAGAGGCGCGATCGCCTCTGCAAAAGAGCGATCGTCGTTGTCTTTGGCAAGTATCCTAACAGACTCAAAATCCAATTTAATCTGATTTGATAAAATTTAAATTGTCCTGACTACAAGATAAAAAACGTTTTGTGTTTTATTACTTTACATATTGTTTTTCAAAAACTAAAACTTAACTGCAAAAGGGTTTTAGAAAATAAGAACCATCTCAGCAACTCATTTTGTAGCTTCATTTATGAAGAAAAAATCTCAACTCATCTAGTTATTTTCGTTTTCTTTACAACGCCAGCCGGGATGCGATCGTTCGCGAACAATAGACATTTTATGTAGGGTGGGCATTGCCCACCCTACGCCCGATTAACCAAACTTACCAGCAGTCGAAGCAATTACGAAAGCAGCATAAGTGAGAACGTAGCCAACTGCAAAGTGAGCTAACCCCACAACGCGAGCTTGAACGATTGATAGAGCCACAGGCTTGTCTTTCCAGCGAATCAGGTTTGCTAGAGGTGTCCGCTCGTGCGCCCAGACCAAAGTTTCGATCAACTCTTGCCAGTAACCGCGCCAAGAAATCAGGAACATGAAACCAGTTGCCCATACTAAGTGTCCCAACAGGAACATCCAAGACCAGACAGACAGGTTATTCATGCCATAGGGGTTATAGCCGTTAATTAACTGAGCTGAATATAGCCACAGGTAATCGCGCAACCAACCCATCAGGTATGTCGAAGACTCGTTGAACTGAGCCACATTGCCTTGCCAAATTCCTAGATGCTTCCAATGCCAGTAGAACGTCACCCAACCAATCGTGTTGAGCATCCAGAACGCAGCCAGGTAGAAGGAGTCCCAAGCGGAGATATCGCAAGTGCCACCCCGACCAGGACCATCACAAGGGAAGGCATAGCCGAAGTCTTTTTTGTCGGGCATCAGCTTGGAACCACGGGCATCCAACGCACCTTTAACTAATACCAACGTGGTTGTATGCAAAGCGAGAGCAAATGCGTGGTGGACTAAGAAGTCACCAGGACCAATAGTCAAGAACAAAGAGTTTGTACCAGCATTGATCGCACCTAACCAACCAGGCAACCAGACATTCCCGTGGTTGGGCCAAGCTGTCGAAGCGATACTATCTGGATTAGACAACAAAGTATCGAAGCCGTACAGAACCTTACCGTGAGCAGCCTGAATGAACTGTGCGAACACGGGTTCGATCAGAATTTGCTTTTCAGGAGTTCCAAAGGCAACCACTACATCGTTGTGAACGTAAAGACTGAGGGTATGGAAGCCCAAGAACAGCGATACCCAAGACAGGTGAGAGATAATCGCCTCTTTGTGCTTCAGGACGCGCTCTAAGACATTGCCCTTATTCTGTTCTGGGTCGTAGTCCCGTACCCAGAAGATCGCGCCGTGAGCAAAAGCCCCCAGCATGATGAATCCAGCAATGTACTGGTGATGAGTGTATAACGCTGCCTGGGTCGTGTAGTCCTGCGCCATGAATGCGTAGGGAGGCAGGGAATACATGTGTTGTGCCACCAGCGAGGTGATGACCCCTAAGCAAGCTAAGTGCCAGCCGAGCTGGAAGTGGAGAGAGTTATTGTAGGTGTCGTAAATGCCTTGGTGAGGCATATTGAACGGACCTTCTACTGAAACACCAAAGAAGGTTTTGGCATTCATCATCTCCTTGATGCTGTGACCGATACCGAAGTTGGTACGGTACATGTGTCCGGCAACGATGAATAATACCGCGATCGCCAAATGATGATGAGCGATATCCGTCAGCCACAAAGACTGAGTTTGAGGGTGGAAGCCACCCAAAAAGGTCAAGATCGCCGTACCCGCACCCTGAGAGGTTCCAAAGACATGATTGGCAGTATCAGGGTTAGCAGCATAAGCCGCCCATTTCCCCGTAAAGAAGGGCGTTAGACCTTCTGGATGGGGAGGTGTAGTCAGAAAGTTACTCCAACCGACGTGCTGACCGCGAGCTTCGGGAATTGCAACGTGAACCAGGTGTCCTGTCCAAGCTAAGGAGCTAACGCCAAACAATCCCGCTAGGTGATGGTTCAGGCGAGACTCCGCACTCTTAAACCAAGCGAGTCCTGGGCGGAATTTGGGCTGTAAGTGCAACCAGCCAGCTAGCAAGAATACTGAAGCTAGCACGAGTAGGAACACCGAACCCATATAGAGGTCGTTATTCGTCCGCATCCCGATGGTGTACCACCAGTGATAAACACCAGAGTAGGAAATATCGACGGGATAGCTTGCCCCACCTTGGGTAAAAGCATCAACTGCGGCTTTACCGAATTGAGGGTCCCAAATTGCGTGGGCAATGGGACGGACGTGCAGCGGATCTTTTATCCACTGCTCAAAATTTCCTTGCCAAGCTACGTGGAATAGAAGGCTGGATGCCCAAAGAAAGATGATGGCAATGTGACCGAAGTGTGTAGCAAAAATCTTTTGATAAAGATTTTCTTCAGTCATTCCATCGTGGCTTTCAAAGTCGTGGGCGGTAGCAATCCCATACCATATCCGACGAGTGGTCGGGTCTTGTGCGAGATCTTGGCTAAATTTGGGAAATTTAGTTGCCATTTACTTTACTAAATCCTCCAATTAGCTAATCCGTTGTGATTAATCTGAATTAGCAAAACAGTACAGACAAACGAAATCTCCCTCGACATGAAGCCGAAGAGAAACTACTGTAATTAAATTCACTAGATACCGTATTGAGGTGTAGTTTTAATAGCGCAATTCAATCGCTAAATGCAATAAAAATAACTTATTGCGAATAAAAATCAACTCAGTCCTTGTGCATTCGCACATAGAAGCATTATTAAATTATTTAGCGATTTATTAAGGCTAGTAAAGCACTTTTCAAATTATGAAATTGCTTTTAGATTTATAAATTGAGGCGTTCTGGTTAAATCTATCAAACCCTAACTCTACTAAGCTTTTGCAGCTAAAGCATCACCATAGAGTCATGTTGCATTTGTTTAAGCAACCTTCTTAATTTGGCACTTTATGTTATGTCGCAGTGAGTCAACAACTCATGAGTGACTTAATCAATTATATCCATAAATAATTCTAATATGCGATTGTTAGAGTACGTTTCAAACGCTCTCTAGATAAATGAGCTGAAGGTGGGCGCTGCCTACCCCACGAGGAAAAATATAAATAATTCTAATGCGCGATCGCCAAAATATGCTCTAAATACTCTCTACATCACAAAGTTCAGTTTTATTAGTTAAATTGGGCATCCTAACTATAGTATGCGAAGGTAATTTGCCCCATAGAAAGGAAGTTACTAAACTATAGTTCAAGGAATATAAGTAATGATAAACATCCTCTATTTTCTCATGACTGGATTTTGGTTGTGGGCGCTTTGTGACTGCACGCATAACTGACAACTGATAAACAACTCCTCCTTTAGGTGTAAGTGAATAAAAGAGGGCAATTTTAAGATTTAAGAGAGCGAGTCGAGGATTCTATCTAAATATCTTGGGCGATCGCCACAATTAAAGTAGAGTTGTTATTTAGTTCTTTTACTCTACATACTTACCTTATGATGAGCAGAAAGATTGGATTTTGGTTGCTGTGGCTAGGATTTATTACTTACGCTTTCGGATTCGCGCCCCCCGACCAACCAAATACACTGGAGTTAATTACAAATCTTTCTACAGGCAAGTGGGCGGGAATTAATCCTCTAATTGTTTCCCTATTTAATTTGATGGGAGTTTTTCCACTAATTTACAGTTGCTTGCTGTTTATTGATGGTAGGGGGCAAAAGATTCCTGCTTGGATATTTGCGACTATATCAATGGGTGTAGGTGCATTTGCTTTATTGCCTTATTTGGCATTACGTCAGCCGAATCCAACGTTCCCAGGTCAAAAAAATCTATTTCTCAAGTTATTAGATGCACGGCTCACGGGTATTGTTCTGAGTATAGTTGCGATCGCGTTAGTTGCATACGGTTTGGGTAAAGGAGATTGGGCAGATTTTTTGCAGCAGTGGCAAACTAGCCGTTTTATTCATGTCATGAGTTTGGATTTTTGCTTACTGTGTGTTTTATTTCCTGCTTTATTAGGGGATGATATGGTACGCAGAGGCATGAATAATTCGGTGATTTTTTGGTTAACAGCGTTAATTCCTTTATTTGGCTCTTTAGGTTATTTGTGCGTGCATCCGCCTCTACCAGAGGATAGTTCGGCAGTAGCGAGTCAGCAAGTGGTGACATGAACAGAAAAATTGCTTTATGGACGATTTGGGCGGGTTTTCTCGTCTACGTGTTGTTTCTTGCCCCGCCGATTCACTGGCAAGAAACTTTGAATTTGTTGATGAAAATATTGACGTTCCAGTGGACAAGTGTAAACCCAGTTATCTTATCTTTGTTTGCTTTAATTGGCGTTTGCATTGCTCTCTACAGTTGCGTGCTTTTCTTTGATGGCAGAATGCAGAAGTTACCATTTTATCCTTTTGCGATCGCCTCTGTAGGCACGGGGGTCATTGGTTTAATCCCATACTTAGCTTTGCGAGAAGCAAATCAAGAGTTTACAGGGCAGAAAGATGCTTTTTTGCAGTTGTTAGACTCGCGCATTACAGGGTTGTTTCTGACTTTATTTACTCTTGCTTTACTTGGCTTTGGAATTATTTTTGGTGACTGGGGAAATTATCTTCAGCAATTTCTAAGCGATCGCTTTATCAATGGCATGAGTTTAGCATTTTGTCTATTTTGCTTGTTGTTCCCAACTGTATTGGGTGATGACATGGCACGGCGCGGTTATCTTAGCAATTCCCAACTGTTTTGGATGATAGCGCTAGTACCACTGCTGGGTCCATTAGCATACCTTTGCTGGCGACCTCCCATTAAGTCAGTGACCAGTGACCAGTGACCAGTTGTCAGGAACCGTAGGGATGGGTTTAGCAAACAAATAAACAGCTTCAAGGACAAATCTTCTCTCAAAACCCGCCCTTATGAGAGACAACAACCAACAACATATATAGTTCATGTGTACCATATAAGAAGTAGTTATCGGGAGAACGATTAGTTATGGCAGTGGCAGAATTGCGAAAGAATGGGATGATGGCGCATCTTCTGGATGCCCTAGACACAGGTGAGGATATCGGACACTACGGTAGGTTGGTGTTTGCGATGGTGGCGCGTCATTTTTTGAGTGAAGAAGAATTAATTAACTACCTGACTAAAGATAAAGACTGTAGTGAAACAGAAGCACGCAGCCTTTACCACCAGGTACAAGCCAAAGACTACAATCCGCCCAAACGGGAACGGATATTAGAATGGCAACAGCATCAAGATTTTTCGATCTGCCCCAATGCTGACGATCCTGATGCAGGCAACGTGTATAAGGATCTACAATTTCCAGAACACGTCTACGAACACATTTCAGAATATTACGAACATAAAAATTAGCGATCGCATCAGTAGGGGCGCACACCTGTGCGTCTCTACCACCAATAATTACCAACTCCAAAAATGCCAAAGCCACGAAACATCCTGCAAAGACTGCTGACACAATTGAAACAAGGATCGCAGGTGTTTCAGTATACAGGTAGAGCGGTAGGATTAGTTTGGCAGACAAGCCGCGCCCTAACCTTTGTTTTGGCGATTGTAACTGTGGTAGCGGGTTTACTCCCAGCCGCGATCGCCTATGTGGGTAAGTTAATTGTCGATGGTGTGGTTTTAGCCCATCAGTCGGGATTAGAACGCGATCGCCTGATTACACTAGGCTACTTGGGAATTGAAGCGATTTTAGTCGCATTACTCGCAGGAAGTCAGAGAGGATTGACTATATCTCAATCTCTGTTGCGAGTGTTGCTGGGACAAAAAGTCAATCTATTAATTTTGCAGAAGGCGTTAACTTTAGATCTCATCCATTTTGAAGATTCAGAATTTTACGACAAGATGACTAGAGCGAGAAGAGAAGCTTCTAGTCGTCCGTTGTCTTTAGTGAGTAGCACGTTTAGTATTGTCCAAAATGCGATTTCTCTTGTGACCTACGGTGGCTTGTTGTTACAGTTTTCTTTCTGGGCAGTCATAGTCTTGTTGTTGTCAGCCGTACCTGCATTTATTGCTGAGACGCGATTTGCTGGGCAAGCTTTTCGCCTATTTCGGTGGCGTGCGCCGGAAACAAGGGAACAGACTTATTTAGAAACTTTGATCGCTCGCGAAGACTTTGCTAAGGAAGTAAAGTTATACCAGTTGGGGGCGATGTTGTTAGAACGTTACCGTTCGATCTTTAATCGGCTGTATGGGGAAGATCGAGATTTAACTCTACGGCGTGGTGTGTGGGGATATTTATTAAGTTTGTTGAGTACGGCAGCGTTTTATCTTGCCTATGCTTGGATTGTTGTTGAAGCGATCGCCGGACGACTTTCGCTGGGTGATATGACGATGTATCTAATGGTCTTTCGCCAAGGACAAACGACTTTTTCTAGCACTTTAACTAGTATTGGCGGAATGTATGAAGATAATCTCTATTTATCTAATTTATACGAATTTTTAGAACAACCTATTTCTTTACCTAAAGGCAAAGCTACCCAAGGTTTAATACCTAGAGATGGCATTCGATTTGAAAATGTCTCCTTTATTTATCCTGGCAGTAATAAACTTGCTTTAAATAATGTTTCGTTTCGGATTCGAGCCGGAGAAAAATTAGCTATGGTTGGTGAAAATGGCTCTGGTAAAACGACCTTAATTAAGTTATTGACTCGATTATATAATCCAGATAAAGGGCGAATTTTACTTGACGGTTTAGACTTGCAAGCATGGGATTTAGGAGCTTTACAAAGACGTATTGGGGTAATATTTCAGGACTTTATTCGCTATCAATTTACCGTAGGTGAAAATATTGGTGTCGGTGATGTTACCCGCATTGAAGATAGAGATCTATGGCAAGTAGCAGCAGACAAGGGAATGGCGCTACCTTTAATCGAACAATTACCAGACAGCTTTCAAACGCAATTAGGTAAATGGTTTCGCGGCGGACAAGAATTATCGGGAGGACAGTGGCAAAAAATAGCTTTGTCTCGCGCTTTTATGCGGAATAAAGCAGATATTTTAGTTCTAGACGAACCCACAGCCGCTATGGATGCGGAAGCAGAATTTCAAATTTTTGAACGTTTGCGATCGCTAACTCAAAATCAGATGGCAATTCTGATCTCCCACCGCTTTTCTACTGTGAGAATGGCAGACAAAATCATGGTTTTATCTGGCGGAACAGTAGTAGAACAGGGAACTCACGAAGAATTATTGCAGGCGGGAGGACGCTATGCTCATTTGTTTCGCCTGCAAGCAGCGGGATATCAATAAAATATTAATCAAACCAACCAATATCTTTATCTGAAAATGCAGATGATGACATGTCAGGTAAAGCGTAGGATTGTACTGGTCTAGCTAAGGCAGAACTAACTGGTTTAGAGTTAGATTTAGAGTTTGTTTTGGAGCTAGATTTAGTGTTTGTTTCTGTCAGTTTCAAAATTGTTTCTTTGGCTTGGTCGAGTTCTGCTTGCAACTTTTCAACTTTTTCGACTAAAGCTTTTTGGTCTTGGAGTTGCGATCGCAAATCTTGATTCTCTGTTTCGGCTGCTTCGAGCGCTGCTTGTAATTCTTTCACTGTAGTTTCCAGTTCAGCTTTAGTAGGACTGCTACGGCGATGATTTGTGGTGTCGGATGTCTCTTCTGAAGTAGGTTCTTCCACAACAAGTTTTGCTTCTACCGTAATCTCCTGTGGTTCGCCAGATTTTTGCGCCTCTTCTTTCAATAAATCGGATAGATTTTTTCTCACCATAACTTCCTCCAATCCCTCTCCATTTCGTCGGCGACTTTACGGTAATCTAATTGTGCCTCTTTTGCGTGCTTTCCTCGCCACTGGACGATTGGCACGCCATCTAAAGCTGCTCGTTCGTGGGCTTTATAAGCGCGAATGACAGTCTTGCAAGCTGGGATACCAAGTTCTTTGAGGGTATTTTGAGCTGCTTGCGCGTCCGTCCAACTCCGAGGATCGACTCGCGTTAAAAGGACGCGATGGGCTACCCCTGATGGTACGACTGCACGTCTGACTGTCTCAACTAGGATAGCTAAATCCATCGGTGCTGGCGGTGTTGGTAACAATAAATAATCTGCTGCCGCGATCGCCGCTGTCAATGATTCCGAGTTGAGTGCTGGCGGCGTATCGACGACGACGAGTTCGTATTCGTCTACCCGCTTCAATTTGCCCAATAGTAAGGGATCGGTCTCCTGTACTAAATCGAAGCCCATTTTCTGTTCGCCGCGATCGACCCACCAAGATAAACTGCCTTGAACGTCAGCATCGACCGCTAAGACTTTGTAATGCTCGGCAAGAATTCCTGCCAAAGCCATACTTGTTGTGGTTTTACCCACGCCACCTTTACCATTCGCCACAACAATTATCTTGGGTTGCCGAGCCATTGCGCATCTTTCTAGGGACAAGAATAGATTACCAAATCCGCGTCCCTAAAATGTTTTAATTCACAGGGAGCAGTGACCAGTTATTCAGTGAAGAATGGGGTGTAGGGTGTGGGGTGTGGGAAGTGTGGGAAGTGTGGGAAGTGTGGGAGGACGCAAGGGAGAATTTTTTTCTCTCTTCTCCCCTTGTCTCCCTTGTCCTCCTTGTCTCCCTTGTCTCTCTTATTCACACTGCTCCCTGCTCCCTACTCCCGATTACGGCAATAGATGCCAAAGGGCGATTGTCTTGTCTGCACTACCACTAACTAGAGTCTGTCCGTCGCGGCTAAAAGCAACAGACCAAACCGGAGCTGAATGTCCTCTCAGGGTAGCTAGTGTCTCTCCTGTAGTCAAGTTCCATACTCGAATAGTCTTGTCATCGCTGCCCGTAGCAATTTTTTGACCGTCTGGGCTGAAAGTGACAAAATTGACATCAGCTGAATGTCCCATCAAGGTGCGTATTTCTCGTCCCGTGTTGGGATTCCAAATTTTGATCGAGCGATCGTCACTGACGCTCGCCAGTTCTTGACCAGTCGGACTAAAGGCGAGGGAGTTAACATCGCCTGTATGCCCTCTGAGGGTGAAAATTTCCTGTCCTGTATTGAAATTCCAGATTTTGATCGTTCTATCTGTACTACTGCTGGCAAGCTTTAAACCATCTGGGCTAAGGGCAACGGACAAAACTTCAGCAGCATGACCCCTCAAAGTCCGAAGTTCCTCTCCTGTCTTGAAGTTCCAGATTTTAATTGTTTTGTCATAACTCCCACTAGCAATTTTTTGACCGTCTGGGCTAATGGCAACAGTAACAACATAGCTAGCATGACCCTTGAGGCTACGAAGTTCCCGTCCCGTATTCAAGTTCCAAACTTTAACTGTATTATCTTTACTGCCACTGACTAGAGTTTGACTATCTGGGCTAATGGCGGCAGAGTAAACCCAGTTGGTATGACCTTTAAGGGTGTTGAGTTCTCGGCGATCGCTAAAATTCCAAATTTTAATCGTTTTGTCGTCGCTACCACTAGCAAACTTCTGTCCGTCTGGACTGAAATCAATCGTATTAACTTCCCCAGTATGCCCTGCGATCGTGGAGATTCGATTGAGATACCAATAACCATATCCCAGCAATCCTAATAGCAGGATAACACCCCCTGCTAGCAGTCTCTTCTGCAACCGTTGGGGAGGAACAAGTGTGGGCGGCGGGTGAGTACGATCGCGCTTGAGTTGCAGTCGCTTTCCCTGACTCGAAGGCTGTCCTATAGGGTTAGAATCTGCCTTGATGCTACCAATTTCGCTTGATGGTAGTTGGGTTTCGATTGTCGCTGGGTCAACAGATAACTGGATGCGATCGCTGAAGTCTCGCATAACTTCATCTGCATGTTGGTAGCGCTGGAGAAAGTCCTTTTGCAGCAGCTTGTCTAGGACTCGCTCTAGTTTTTGACTAATTGGCGTTTTGAGATATTGTCGCCAGTCTGTCACCCAGCTGTAGCCTTTTTCTGTCCACAGTTGAGATGGATGGATCTGGGTTAGTAGATAAAAGCAAGTTACGCCTAAACTGTAGAGATCGCTAGCTGGATAGGCATCCCCAATATTCATTTGTTCTAGGGAAGCGTAGCCAAAGGAACCGATGCTCGTCCCTGGGCTGGCGATCGCCGTTGCTGATAATTGCTTGGAAACGCCAAAATCGATCAGAACTGGTTTACCGTCACTCTGACGGCGAATAATATTTTCTGGCTTGAGATCCCGATGAATCACATGATGGGCGTGGATAAACTGGAGAACTGGCAATAAGTCACTCAACAGTTGCCAAATTTTTTCTTCGCTAAATATCCCTTGTTGCTCTACTTCCTGCTGTAAAGTTTGCCCTACAATCAACTGCTGTACCAGATACAGGTAGTTATCCTGTTCAAAGTAGGCGTATAACGCCGGAATCTGCGGATGTTCCCCTAACTGTTGTAGGCGCTGTGCCTCTTCCTGAAACAGCTCATTTGCCTTTTGCCAAGCTTTGGTTCCTGGAAATTGCGATACCAATTGCTTGACAACACACGGTTCATTTAGCTTGTCTGTATCCTCTGCCAAAAAAGTTCTACCAAACCCGCCGCTTCCTAGCTGGCGGACGATCTGATAGCGATAGCGCAGCAGCGGCTGAATTTCTTTGCCGCAACTGTGGCAGAAGGGCGTTCCTTTGGGATTCAAAGGCTTCTGGCAACTAGGGTTGAGGCAATAACTCATAATCAGCCGTTAACCAACCGTTGGGTATTATGATAAGTCGTTTCCATAACTTATTTATACCGCTTATTGAAACCGCTCTCAGCAGAGCGATCGCCCTTGCAGCTCGAAAGCCTTTTTCGTCATGCTCGATTCAGCGCTAATTTTCACCTATTTTCATTTTATTGAATTTATACTGATTTATCCTGTTGAATAAAATGTCAGTTTGGATATGTTAACATTTCTTTTTCCTAGCGATTATTTTAATCCGAAACAGATCGATGAAGCCTATCTTGCTCAAGCTGTATGTTTGCAAAATGCGGGTTTTGCTACTTCTGCGACCTCATTAGAATCGTTGGCAACTAATTCGTCAAATATCCTATAATTGCCGATTTAACTCCAGAAACGAAGTTTCACTCACTTGATTACCATATAGCAAGTGAGTTAGTTGAAGATTTTATATCGGATTCCGAGCGGCGCTACTTTGTTATTAATAGTAGAGCGTTTGTAGCCAATTCAGACGAAAAAATTCCAACTATTGTAGAAGAATGTGCGAAAAGAATTATCAGTAAGTTTTTCTCTGTAGATGTAGTGGAACGTAGTGACGGAGTTAAGCGAATTGTTGAAATTGGAGATGGGCAAGTTTCAGATCTAGTTGGATGGACATCTGAACGTTTTGCTGAGATTTGGTTAGGCGAATGCTAGTATTTCAATTGATTGCTATTTGAGTGTAGCAGTACCCTTATTGTTAATATAGCTACTTGTGAAACGCATTCCAGATGAAGCATTAGTTGTAAGAGGCGGTAGAAATCGCCCAGAAGATATTCGACGGGGAATTGGAACGCATCCCAGTGGTGTATCAGGTATTTCTGTAGAATGTGCAGTAGGATTATTAGTAGAGGAATTGGCAGCAACTATTCCTCACGGACAGATTGGCGTGACAATGGTAGGAAAGGTTCGGCTAGCTGGTGGCGATGTTGTTCGTACATCTGGACGTAGTTCTAATCATGCAACTTTGACTGGCTTAACACCAGAGCAAATTAGCAAATTATTAACTCCGACGTTTCCAAATCCTGCTAAACTATCATCCTAAATGAAGACGATCTATGAGCTACCCTAGAATTTTCGTTGACTTCCACAACGCGGATGAGAAAGGTCGTTTGCGGTTGAATTGTATTGGCACAATTGAAGATTTACATCGCCAGCAGATTGAATTAAGAAATGGGCAGCAACTCACGCTTTATAGTGAAGAGTTAGAAACTGATGGAGTCGTGCAATTTTCTAATGAAGAAAAAGTATGGGTTGCGTCAATCTCTTGGGAGCAAATTCGAGAATTAGAAGCAGCAAACTATGTAAATGATTAATTAACAATTGCCATTCGAGTCTCAATTGCGGTGATTATTAGTATATTGAATTCTCGCTCCCGCCCACTGCAATTTCTCGCGTAAAGTTTGGTAATAAGAATAATTTTCTCGCAAAATAATGAATTTAGCGTCGCAATCTGCCATCTGAATATCAACTCGCTGTCCGGGCCAAATTGCAGTTGCTAAAACACTATCCATCCATAATTTAGTATTCAGTTCATAGTCGCCTAAAGCCCACACGCTGACGACGGAACCAGGTGGTAAAACAATCGGTCGGCTGGAAAGGCTCATCGGACAGATGGGAGTCACGGTAATCGCTTTCATCCCGTCATGAACGATCGGTCCATTGGCGGAAATGGTGTAGCCTGTGGAACCAGTGGGAGTCGCAATAATTAACCCATCACCCTGATATTGATCGACCACTTCCCCATCAATTTCCATTTCTAGAATCGAGGTGATCGAGCGGTCAGCAGATGCGGGTTTTATACACATTTCATTTAATGCTAAAAAGCGATCGCTCACTCTTTCTATCTGCGAGCGATTGCCTTCATAAAGTCCCGCTTGTAACATCATCCGCCGCTGAACCGCGTATCTATCCTCCAACAGGCGATCCCAGACTTGTTCTGAATCTTTAAAACTCTCAAATGACTCGGTTAAAAAACCTAAATTTCCACCCACATTGACAGCTAAAATAGGGATTCCCTCAGCAGCTAAGTGCCTTGCAGCTGTGAGTACCGTGCCATCGCCTCCTAGAACTATCGCTAGGTCGATTGGTGCAACTGCTGAGGCGAGAAATACTGGATAAGGATTGTCTTTGGGACCGCTCGGACCCATCAGTATTCTACAGCCACGGTCTTCTAACTGCTGGGCGCAAATTTCTGCCCAGCGGCGACTGAGGGAATCTCCTGCTTTATGAGCGATGATGACTTGCTTTAACTGCACTCAACTACCACTTTAGTAGATTGAATTGCTCCATATCGATTGTGTCGCGGTTACGGTAAATCGCTAACACAATTGCTAATCCTACAGCTGCTTCAGCCGCAGCGACGGTAATGACAAATACAGTAAAAACCTGACCCTTGATTGCTTGTGAATCTAAAAAGTTTGAAAATGCCATCAAGTTTAAATTTACGGCATTGAGTAACAATTCAATTGACATCAAGACGCGGATGGCATTGCGACTGGTAATCAAGCCGTAGATCCCAATACAAAATAGGGCGGCGGCGAGAATGAGAAAGTACTGGAGTTGCATTTATTTCTTGGCTTGCGAGTATCTAAATCTAAGAGTTGCCTTTGGCTTGCTTGTCTTTACTTAAATTGCTGGTGCGATCGCCCGACACGGTAATAAGTTCGCGCGGACGTTCTGGCAATGTCAATACGGGTTGTTCTTGACGAGGCGAAATTGTTTGTTCTGGCAAAAATTCCCGCCGCGCTAATATAATTGCCCCTACCATTGCCATTAATAACAAAACTGAAGCCAGTTCAAACGGTAGCAAGAAGTCGCTGAAGAAATGTTGTCCAATCGAGACGATGGAATTATTACCAGGTGTCACGCCAGTAGAATATACCCAAGGCGTTGCCAGCACCATCGTACTTAACAGCGCGAATAATCCCAAACTGACGATCGCAGTTAATGTCGGGCGTACCCAAGCATTCCGCAGCGGGGCGAAATCCTCGCGCTTATTCACCAACATAATCGCGAATAGGATCAGTACGTTCACCGCTCCGACGTAAATCAGCACCTGAGCCGTGGCGACAAAATCAGCATTCAGCAACAAGTACATTCCCGCAATACTGATAAATACCCCTGCTAATAAAAAAGCAGAGTAGACGATATTGGACAGCAGCACCACTCCCAAGGCTGCCCCAATCATCATCGCTGCTAAGATGCCAAACGAAACAATCTGTACCCCTTGTGCTATGTTCACAACTCTTTATCCTTTGTCATTTGTCACTTGTCATTTGTCATTTGTCATTTGTCATTTGTCTTTACGAATGACGAATGACGAATGACAGATGAGCAATTCTACTGAGCAGTCTGTTCTTCTTGCTTGACAATTTCTTCTGGTAGCATACCAGCTCGTTTGGCATCTGCTGGTAGATTGTGCGGTTCGAGTACGCCTTTGGGCAAGTAAACGAGTTCTCGCAGTGGCGTGACCATCGGATCTTGGGTAACTTTATACGGTAAGCGACCTAGAGCTACGTTATCGTAGTTGAGTTCGTGGCGATCGTAAGTACAGAGGTCGTATTCTTCTGTCATGGATAGACAGTTTGTCGGGCAGTATTCCACGCAGTTACCACAGAAAATACAAACACCAAAATCAATACTGTAGTGGTTGAGTTTTTTCTTTTTCGATGGTTTGTCAAATTCCCAATCGACGACAGGTAGGTTAATCGGACAAACACGAACGCACACTTCACAAGCAATACACTTATCAAATTCAAAGTGAATTCTGCCGCGAAAGCGTTCCGAGGGAATCAGTCTTTCGTAGGGGTACTGGACTGTAATCGGTCGCCGTTGCATGTGGTCGAAGGTTACTGCTAACCCTTGACCGATATAGCGAGCTGCTTGAACTGATTCTTTGGCATAATCGCCAATTTGCTTGAGAAATTTCAACATGGTACTGTGGTGTTTCTCTCTTTTAAGGTCATAGGCAATTGGTAATTGGTAGTTGGTAATTGGTAGCCGATCGCCAATTACCCATTACCCATTACCCGCCGAAGGCAAAGGGAAAAGCTAACTTCAGCGCTGCGGTCAAAAGTAAATTAACTAGACTTACAGGCAGCAAAAACTTCCATCCTAAGTCTAATAGCTGGTCGATCCTGACTCTAGGTACTGTCCAGCGCAGTAGGATGGCAATAAAGACGAGGAAATAAGCTTTGAGTAGCGTCATAGTGATGCCTAAAGATGCATCGACGACTTGCAACCAAGAACTATCTCTGCTCACTCCCACCCAGCCAGCGAGAATATCGAGGGGAATGGGAAATTCCCAACCACCGAGGTATAAAACGGCTACCATCAGGGCAGAAAGGACGAGGTTAACATAGGAACCCAAGTAGAACAAACCGAATTTCATGCCAGCGTATTCGGTTTGATATCCCGCCACCAGTTCTTCTTCTGCTTCTGGTAAGTCAAAGGGCATCCGTTCGCATTCTGCTAAAGCTGCAATCCAGAAAATGACAAAACCAAGCGGCTGTCGCCATACGTTCCAGCCTAAAATGCCGTAGCCCGATTGCTGTTCCACAATGTCGATGGTGCTAAGGCTGTTAGACATCATAACAACCGCCAGCACTGATAGGGCAAGGGGAACTTCGTAGCTAATTGACTGCGCTGCTGCTCGTAAGCCTCCGAGTAGGGAGTATTTATTATTGGACGAATAGCCAGCCATCAGCAAACCAATCGGCTGAATGCTCGACAATGAAATCCATAAGAAAACTCCCATCCCTACATTAGTAATTACCAAGTTCTGTCCGAACGGCACGATTAAATAAGACAGAAACACGGGAATGACAACAATGATGGGTCCGAGGGTAAATAGTAGCGAATCTGATTTGGCTGGAACCACATCTTCCTTGAAGACTAGTTTCAAACCGTCAGCTACAGGAGCTAGTAAACCAAATGGACCGATATATTCAGGACCAATTCGCTGTTGCGCGGCAGCAGAAATTTTCCGCTCCAACCATACGCATACCAACACCCCCACTGTCGAGCCAATAATCATTAAAATCATCGGCAGTGGCATCCATATGACTTTGGCTGCATCCGCAGGTAGTCCCAAATCCATTAGGGTTTCAATAAAAGTACCTTGCAGGTCTATTCCTGAATTCATGCTTTGCACTTGGTAAGAAGTAAGCAGTGAGTAGGGAGTAGGGAGTAGTGAGTAGTGCAAACACTAAACTCATTCCTCACTCTTTACTCCTCTTCATGAAGATTTTTTTAACATTCCACTGCCTAGTATATCGTTCGCTGGCTCACAGCAAAGCAGAGTACTTGAGAAGTTGTACTTATACTTGTATTCGAGGTTTGTCTATAGTTGGGTAATTGGTGAGTGGATAGTGGCTGGTGGCTGGTGGCTAGCAGAGTCAGCTTTTTATGTCTACTCACCAGTCACTAGCCGCTAGTCACTCCTCACGACTCACTGTCTCAAATGAACTGGAGTATAGGAGACATCGTGATGACCGTTGTAGACTTGGGTGGGGCGATAAATACGGTTTTGGACGAGCTGTTCTTTCCAGTGAGCTAGCCAACCTGCTACGCGGGCGATCGCAAATACGGGCGTAAATAAGTCCGTAGGGATACCCATCTTTCTATATACCAAGCCAGAGTAAAAGTCAACGTTAGGATAGATGCCTTTCCCGCCCAGTTTTTCTGCTACGGCATGTTCTAACTCTACGGCGATGTCATAGTATTTGTCGTAGCCGAATTTTTCAAATAACTGCTCTGCCAATTTTTGTAAAATGGTTGCTCGCGGGTCTTTCACCTTGTAGACTCGATGACCGAAGCCCATGATCTTAGCTTTGCGCTGCATACAGTCCTCTAAGTAAGGACGGACATTTTCTACCGAGCCAATTTCTTCTAGCATCGTAATCACTTCCTCATTGGCTCCTCCATGTAGCGGTCCGCCGAGAGTGCCAACTGCTGACGCGACTACAGCGTAAGGATCGGTTAGCGTCGAAGCCGTTACCCGTGCCGAAAACGTGGAAGCGTTCATCGTATGTTCGGCATGGAGAATTAAGCAAACATCAAAGATCCGTGCAGCTAATGGGTCTGGTTCCCGTTCGTTGAGCATGTAGAGAAAGTTTGCGGAGTAATCCAAGCCGTCATGGGGACGCACGGGGTCGTTGCCATTCCGCATCAACTGAAACGCTGCAATCATCGTCGGTACTGTTGCTAGTAGCCGCACGACGGCATCTCTGACGTATACGGGGTTCTCTAAGTCGCGTTTAGAATAGAATAAGCCTAATGCCGCTGCTGAGGCTTGTAGTGCATCCATCGGATGACCGCTTTCAGGAAAGCTTTTCATCATATCCCGAATGCGATACTTAATTCGCCGATGATGCCTCACTTCATGCTCGAATTCCTCTAACTCTTGCTGAGTTGGAAGTTCGTCCCAAATTAAGAGGTAGGCAGTTTCTAAAAAGTTACTTTTTTCGGCTAACTCTTCGATGCGGATGCCGCGATACTCCAGTATCCCTTGTTGTCCGTTGACAAAGCTGATACCGGATTGGGCGGCAGGGATGCCTTCTAGACCTGGTCTAAATTCGCAAACGGACATAGCTACACTGGCTGCATAGAAAAGACAATACTCAAGCTAACTTACCAAAAACTTGCCTTGTGTAGTTAGTTTTACCAGAATTATATGCTATCTAGAGTAGAAACTTTGGTGGAGCTAGCCAAAACAGTTGACTTAGACCCATAGGAGAATTGACTTTTGGTAAGTTAATACCAATGATACCTGCTTTTTTCAGAACTAGGGCAGCAGAGTCATCATCCAGAGAATTTTCAGCAAATGCTGACTCTTGTTTGAGTTTTCCCCAAATCAGCATTTCTGCCCATTGTCCCAAATCTGGTTCGTGACCGACTAAAGCTAGTTGAGTATCAGTAGCCAGCATTTGCTTTTGTTCTAGCCAGCTCAACCACAGACGAAAATCTCCTTCTGGAGATAGATAGCTAGATTCTTCAATTTGAGAACTCAATCCACAAGTTTTCAAAATTTCTGCCGTTTGCCTTGCTCTAGCGAGAGGACTGGTCAAAATTAGCTCAAATCGCAAGCCGAGTTCGTAGAGGCGTTTTGCTACTTGTTGGGTTTTTTCCCGCCCTTTAGCTGTCAATTCCCGTTTTTCATCCTCCACATCGGGACTTCTTTCTTCAGCAATACCGTGACGGATTAAATACAATTCCATAATTTGGTAATTGGTAATTGGTAGTTGTTGGCTGTTGGTAGCGTTGAGCAATTGGCGATATTCTGTTAGCCGTGAACTAATTGCTTCCCCATTACCCATTACCCATTACCTATTCAGTCTGAATCGGACTATCTTGTGGGTTGACCAGTCGTTGAAGCTTCTGCTTGATTTGAGAGTCGAAGACTTCCCATTTCATTTTGGCGTACGCAGAAATTTCATTACTGCCAGATAAGAAGCCCATCGGAATTTCAAAGCCACCCGCGCCGCTACGTCCGCCGCCGAAGAAGCGTCCTTGATTGTCTTGTCCGAAAGCTTCTTTGAGAAATTCGTCGGGGTCTAGGGTAAGTTTGGTGGTACGTAGCGACCCAATGACAACTTCTAGTTCTTCATCTTCGTCGTGAACGATACCATAAACGACAGCCGTGTGGACGTTTTCCTCTGTGACTAAAAAGTCAGCTGCTTGAGGAATAGCATCGCGGTCGTCATAACGTAGGTATCCCACACCTGCAATAGAAAAGTTATTTTGAACTATACGATTTTTCAGCGATCGCTCGATCACATCCATCACCCGTTTGGAGCGATTGGTCTGCAATACGGCTTTGAGCAATTGATAATCGTAAAATCGACTCAAAAAGCCTGCTGCCTGAAAATCCTCTTCTTGTGCTTGCATCAAGCTGCTGGTGTCGGAACGCAAGCCGTGCATCAAGGCAGTGGCACATTTGACGTGTTGTCCGACGCTACTATCGAGTACCAGTAACCCTGTTTGCAAGTACTGGGTCAAAATTGTGGCTGTGGCGCGGACGTTGGGACGAATATCGGCAAACTCTGGCTTGAGTTCTCCTTGCAGGCTGTGATGGTCAATGACCGATATGAGTGGCAAACCTGCTTCTAAAACGAGCGAGAGCAGTTGACTTGTCGTCCCTTGATTGTCAACTAGCACGTAACCTTTATAACCAGATAAGTCTTTGCTTTTAGCTGTTTGAACTGGTAGGCGCTGCGCTGGTAGTCCCGTTAGTTTGACTAAAGCAATATTTTCTTGATGGCTCAAGGTTCCGGCATAAACGATGTCGCACTGCAAATCATATTGCTGCGCGATGAGTTGATACGCCCACGCCGACGAAAGAGCATCGGGGTCGGGGAAGTCTTGCAATAAGACTAAATGTCGTTCGTGCTGATGTCGCTCTAAAACTTGCCGTAATGCTTCCACTTTTGAGGTGGAGAAACCATTATTATTGCGTCCAACTGGTTGAGTTCCAGAATCGCCGGACAAGGGAGCGAGAGATGGTTCTTGGGTTGCGACCGCAGATCCCATATCTATCTCAACTTCTTCAACAGAAGACTCGCTATTGGAAGTGGAAGGCAGACTCTTAAGCTGCTTGAACGAGTTCAAGGGCATAAATACTATCGTATGCGTGTGAAGCGAAAATTGTGGTCAAAAATGTTACTATTACTCGATAAACTGTATCAGCCTCATCGCACAGTGACTGCAATTTTTTACTGCAATTATTTTAGGTATCAACAGTTATGCTACTCAATCCGGCGCTGGGATGAAATACAAATTCTATTTCTCATCATAGCTCTATAGCAACTATTCAGCCAGAGGTCGATTAAAGACCGATGACATACTTTTGCCACTCATCATGCAGACCGCTCTTGAGATGCTTGGTGACTTCAAAGTAGAGGCTGCTGTAAGGCTTGCGCGGCGGATGGCGCAGATGCATGTGTGCCTCAGATGGAGTGCGGCTACCTTTCTTGACGTTGCAGCGGACGCACGCAGTAACGATGTTTTCCCAAGTATCCATCCCGCCACGCGATCGCGGTAGGACGTGATCTAACGTTAAATCCTCCCCGATGTAGCCGCAGTATTGACAACTGTGACTGTCTCGATGGAGGATATTACGTCTGGTAAGGGGAATTTCTTTGTAAGGGACGCGAACGTAGTGACGCAGGCGGATGACAGTCGGCAAGGGAAACTCGGCGTAAATGACTTTGCCGTTGTGTTCGACTTGCTCCGCTTTGCCTTTAATTAGCAATACAATTGCCCGTCGCCAGCTCGTGATGTTAATCGGCTCGTAAGAGGCGTTCAGGACTAATACCTTAGCCATTGAGTATCGCAGCAGCCAACTTTTTTACAAGATATTAACATAATTACTCATATTTGCGTCATTTGTCATTAATTAAGTGGTGAGTGGTGCGTGGTAAGAAAAAAGAAACAAAATTGTACCATCTTGTGATAAAGCAAATATTTGCCTATATTAGACCTGCTTTGAAAATTGAAAGTCCGAGGGATTCGGAATTAGCTGGTAACTGGTAACTGGTAACTGGTCACTGAAAACAAGAGGAGTGGGGATGCTGAGTCAGGAGCAGAGTGAGAAGACGGTTTTTAGTAATGATGTCGTGGGTGGATTGCGTCAAAGAGCCTGGGTGGAAATCAATTTAGGTGCTTTAGCCGATAACGTGCGGCAACTCAAGGGCTTGCTAGCGGCTAAAACAGCTTTAATGGCGGTTGTGAAGGCAGATGCTTACGGTCACGGAGCGGTGACGGTGGCACGTACAGCTTTGAGTGCTGGAGCAAATTGGTTGGGTGTGGCAACTATACCGGAAGGAATTGAACTGCGCCAAGCAGGAATTGACGCGCCGATTTTGATTTTAGGTGCAACGCATACGCCGGAACAACTAAAGGCGATCGCCCACTGGCAACTTCAGCCAACGCTGTGCGACCCCAAACAAGCTTTGGTCTTCTCTGAAACTTTGGCTGCGACTACGGGTGGTAATTTACCAGTCCATGTCAAACTCGATACGGGAATGTCTCGCCTTGGACCCCTTTGGCAACAAGCAACAGAGTTCGTACAGCTAGTAAATTCTTTACCGCATTTGCAAATCGCTAGTATTTATTCTCACCTAGCAACGGCAGAAAACCCAGACCGCAGGATAATGGAGCAACAACAGCAGCGATTTGAAACTGCGATCGCACAGGTTCAAGCAGCTAGTATCTCTCTTCCATTGCTGCATTTAGCCAACTCAGCTGCTACTTTGACTAGCCCCGAGCTACATTACGATTTGGTACGTGTGGGGTTAGCAATGTATGGACTCTACCCAGCAGCTCATCTCAGCAGTTCTGTCCGGTTGAAACCCGTACTGCAAGTCAAAGCGCGAATTACACAGGTAAAAACTATCCCCCCCAATACAGGCGTGAGCTACGGGCATCATTTTGTCAGCGATCGCGAACTCCGCTTGGCTGTGGTGGGAATTGGTTATGCTGATGGCGTACCGCGCAATCTCTCTAACCGCATGGAGGCTCTGATTTGCGGTCGGCGCATCCCCCAAATTGGTGCTATTACTATGGATCAGTTAATGCTAGATGTGACGGCAATTCCAGATGTAGCAGTTGGAGAAGTCGTCACTCTCCTCGGACAAGAAGGTAAAGAACAAATTACTGCTGATGATTGGGCAGCAGTCTTAAAAACAATTTCTTGGGAAATCCTCTGCGGCTTTAAGCACCGTCTGCCTCGGGTTGCTGTGAATAGGGAGCAGGGAGCAGGGAGCAGGGAGTAGGAAAAGAGTGACGAGTGGCAATTGGCAAGGAAATTATCCACGCACCACGCACCACTCACCACGCACCACTCATTACGCGCTAATAGCTTTTTTCTTCGTGGGTACGACGGTTGATGTTTCTGTCATCAGTTTGGTGTAAAGCTCGCCTAGTTGTTTGGCGACTCCTTCCCAACTAAACATATCTTCTACCCGTTGTCTTGCTGATGAGCCGAGGCGATTTCGGAAGGCAGTATCGCTCAAGATTCGGTCAATAGCAACAGCAAAAGCTGCATCATCTTTAGGTGGAGCGAGTAAACCTGTCTCTTCTGGGACGACAGTAAATTGCAGTCCGCCGACATCGCTAGCCACCACTGGCGTACCGCTTGCCATTGCTTCAATGGCAACTAGACCAAATGGTTCGTAGTGACTGGGAACGATACAAACATCGGCAGCGGCGTAATAAACAGGTAGATCGATATCACCTAGCCGTCCGGGGAAGGAGGTAAAATCGCTCATCCCTAATTCTTTGACAATACCTTCAATGCGATCGCGCTCGATGCCATCGCTTTGTCCTGGGCGGCTACCACCACCGATAATCAGTTTGATGTCTTCTTTGCCACGCAATTGCAACTGGGCAACTGCTCGCACTAAAGTTTCAATTCCCTTGCGCTCGTCAAATCGTCCAACATAAAAGACAACTTTGCTTTGTGGAGGAATTCCTAACTGTTGTCTGGCAATTTTGCTGTCGATCGCGCCAAAGCGATGAATATCTGTACCGCAAGGAATAATGTCAATATTACCTTTGGTAGAGACATGCGATCGCATGTGTTCTTTTTCTTGCGGGCTAGTGGCAACAATCCGCTCGGCTGTTTCTAGTACCCTTTTTTCGACTTCCAGCCGCTTCGAGGCAATCAGCGGTACGGTTGCAACCGACTTATATTTAATTGCGCCTAAAGAGTGATATGTATGGACTTGTTTGATGGATTGGGCTTTCTTCAATTCCATGCCCACCCAGCTAGAAATCCAGTAGTTGGTATGCACTAGAGGATATCGATAACCAGTTTGCTGTTGATACTGGAGGAATGCTTCGACAAACTCCGAGGCATAACCAAAAATATTGTCCCTCGGAACGAATTCCTCAGGACCAGCGGTTAAGCGAATTGTCCGACAATTCTCGCTATGTTCGACGATCTTTGCTTGTTCGGCGCTAGCTTTGCGGGTAAACATATCAACCTGCCATCCTAGTTTACCCAATGCTTCACCCACTTGGCGGACATAAACGTTCTGCCCTCCAGCTTCTTCTTTCCCAATCTCAATCGCAGGGTCGCCGTGGACTGAAATTAGGGCAATTCGCTTTTGATTTTTGTTGTTCATAGCTTTGTGGCTATTGAATTTGCACCGTAACAGGGGTGAATGTAAGGAGACTTTACAAAGGCTTCTGTCTTTACCCCTAAAGTTTATTAAGTTTAATTTACAGAATACCACACGCGATCGCATCCTCTAGGTGGATGAATTGCCATACATACAAATCTTCCTTAGGGATTATCCGCTCCAAAAGATAGATTTCTACTGTTACTTTTTATTGATGACAGTTAGGTATGTCGACAAATAGTTAAGAAAGGTTGCATGACTGCAAGTTCTCTCTATCTAAAGCACAGCTTCAATTAGTTATTGTTGGCAAAAGTTAACTTACAAGCGAGTTTTTTCTATGAGATTAAGTATAAAAACCACTAAGTATATGAGCAAAACTTCCGGTTAGTTTTGTATAATTTTTGACTTAATATATAAGTTTATTTTCTATATGGTATTTAAATATTTAATTGGATACATTCAATATCCGACTTTTTCCATATGCTTCTGAAGCGATCGCGCAGCACATTTTCACCCAAAAGATTCTGAGGCAAGGTTGAGTTGATGCCGCAGTCACTCTAACAACTAGAACACCCACTCAGAGAGTATAGGGGGAGAGTAGGAGTGCAGATGAGAAACAGCTGACAACTATTCGCTAATCGTCAACCGCTAATTGCAAACAATCCTTGACTCCCAACACCTAACCCTCAATTAAATGCCTATCCATTAGTAGTTTGAGCTGCCAACATCTGTTTCAGCTTTTCGAGTTCAGAAGCCCAACGAGGATCGGGACGAATTCCCTCAGCATCAGACGAGCCTGTAGAAGTTCCGGCAGAACCACCACGACGAGGTTTTTTCCCACTACGCTTATTGCCACCGCTTTTTTCTGCGTTGCTGCTAACAGGAACATCTCCAGTATTAGCACTACTAGCAACAGGGGCTTGATCTTCTTCTTCTTGACCTTTGTTACGAGGCAACGCCTTCTCAATCTTTAGTGGCGTTTCCTTAAACATATAGCCGTTATATTTCTCGATGATTTCGTCTGCTTGCTCGTCATTATTGACAGTAACAAAACCAAAACCACGGCACTTTCCGGTCTTGCGGTCTTTAATGACTTTTGTAGTCACGTTACTACCCGCATCAGCAAAAACCGCTTGCAACTCTTGCCGATCGACTTCATCTTTTGGCAAATTACCAATGTATAAACGGACTGGCATGAAATGTACCTCTCAACTTGGATGCAATTAAGGTTGTTAACAAAATTTCTGACAGGAGGGTGAGGTGAATAGTGGCAAGAATCGCCGCAAACCGTCGTCAACTAACTTTTGCCTTAAACTGTCAACTTCTAAAATCCAATTCATTGTATTGGCAAAGACTGATAAGTTTATCATGCTACGGTACGATCTAAAAGCTTGACTGCGCAGTTTTGGCGGTTAGATCGCAACGGCGTTTGACTCCTGATGATATTTCCGATCGCCTGGAAAGTTGACACCATCTTCTAAAATATCACGGTTGACACTATAGATATTGTTTTCAAAATAGATTTGTGCTTATTGTCAGTTTTTTAACTTCGGATCGGCTATTGAGTACAGAAATGCGATACCTGTCTCACTGACTCCTGAAATAAAAACCAGCCTGTGGCTGGTCTAGCTGTTGCTGTGTTGGAAGGAGAAAAACCTGACCCAAATTAACCGAAGCGTAAGACGTTATGTCGCTTTAACTTGCAGCTAGATCTGGACTTTAGTTGTTTATGTAAATAAATGTAACATAAACAACTAGGATTTTGCAATTAATCTTTACATTATTGGTTGGTAATTGGTAGTTGGTAGTTGGTAATTGGTTGTTATTCTCCTCTGCTCCCTGCTCCCTGCTCTCTGATAACTAATAACTGATAATTAATAACTGCCTCCCTTTACAATGACGTACACGCCCCAAATTGTAGCGGCGATCGCCAGTGCGATCGACCAACCCTGATGGCTGCTGGTACTGGTTTTACCGGCTTGAGTTCGTAAAATTTCAATATCGATCCAAGCCGTAGCCCCACGGCGGAACCAGCCTGTTAAAATAACATGCCTTCCAATTAAATCGGTAGGGTCGGTAGAGGGTCTAAGCAAAAGACAGCCGAGGGGTCCCAGCCAAGAAGCATGATGCAGCTTGACTAAGCCAGTTGGTAAATGCAGCAGTAAATCTTGTCCGAACCAGTTGCCAATACCGCGCCGTCCTAACAACTTACCTTGGAGGCGGAGAGGCTGCGGGACAACTGGTAATAAATCGGGATTAGACAACAGCTCGGCAAGATTGGGACGATTTAACAAGCTAGTAGACTTTATTTCTGGAAATAAAGCATTTAGCCGCAGAAAAATACCGAGGCTCAAGCCAATCGCCAAGCTACCGCGCACGATCCACCAATCACCCCACATCCAAGCTAAGTAAGGATTACCCAACCAGTAACCGCCGAGCCATCCAATCAGCCACATAAAACTGCTAAAAGCAGCACCGAGGAGAACTCCTAAGTAAGGAGAAACTTGTAATAATAGCGAGTCGTGAAGAAAGAAGGGTGTGGGGAGAATTCGGAATTCAGAATAACGCTTCGCTTCGCCTTCGGCTGACGGAATTCGGAATTGGCGATCGCTCCTCTGCTCTGTTCCCTGACTCCCCGGTAAATTTAATTCAGTATCCAAGCGCCAAAAGTGGGCAATTTGATTCAGCCGTTGGAGGCGATCGCCCATTGAGGGATGAGCTTGGTTGATGCTAAGCCAGTAGCGCAAAGGATTCGTGCAGTCCCAGGCTAAAGCTACTTCTAATTCGGGTAATGAATGTAGATTGCTCAGGGCGATCGCTTGTTTGTAACTGATAATTGTGAGTAAGTCCCAACCTTCTAGCAACCAACTGGTATGTCCTTGCTGTTGAATATCTTGAGCCACACCACGGGCAATTTTGAGTATGGCGCGACTGAGGGCGTTAGGATTGCCAGTTAATTCTGCGGCAAGGCGATCGCTGTAGTATATGCGTAACTGAGAGAGCCAAAACGCAGGTAAACGCAGAAGCAACCAAAGTCCATAAGCAAAGTTAGCGGCGATCGCGATAAAGGCTTGGAGAGTTTTATTCGATATCTTGTTGCCCCGCTGCGATAACTGGGAATAGGTTATGTAGGGTAACTGAGTAACTAATAAAAATAGAGATAAAACGATAAAATCCCAATTAGCTATCTGCCCTAATTGTGTTGCATAGATAGCGGCAATTTCATCATCTGCGAGTTGCTCTAGCAGACCTTGACTTACGACTATTCTTGCCGTGCGGCGCAGGTTGCCATAAGTGAAAATAAGCGGCACGGCTGTAGGTAGCACGCGCAACTGAGGTAAACGATAGTGGTGCTGGCGACAAGAGCGCTGTAGCAGCCTGCTAGCTTCTGGGCTAGAAATTTCCAAAGTTTCCAGAGATAGGTGTTGAAGCCCGTGCCACCATCTCAGTAACCTATCTATCAACCAAGGGGATAGGGCTAGCAACAGCACCAATACGAATACGATCTTGGTAGTATGGTCGTGATAGAACGGCTGAAACGGTTCTAGATAGGGGAGTTTTACCAATAAATCGTTAGTCAATCTCATCGCCAACTCAATGAGTTGTTGGATCGACCAAAATAGAGCGATCGCGCTACCGCACTGTAACAACCAAAATGGAATCAAATTAATAGTTGGTAATGGCTGCCAGCGTTGCGCTCTTGGTACTTGCTTGAATTGGAAGGGAGTCGGAAAAGTTTGAATTGGAGAGTTTGAATTTTGAATTTTAAATTGTAAATCCTCCTTATCTCCCTTGTCTCCCAACTCCCCTAACTTCCCCACCAGCTCTCTGACTTGGGGGTTACTGCTTTTCGCTAAGAGTTGGCACAAGGAGAGTAAGTATTCAACATCGCTATTAGGAGTAGCTGGCTGAGTCTGTTGCTCGGTGATGGAGATATTCTCTGTCTGACAAAGTATTTCTAAATGAGCGATCGCTCCTTGATAGTCTTCTTGTTGGAGTGCTGTTTTTGTTGCTGCTAGCAACATTTCAGGATCGCCAGTCATAGCCATAAACCATAAAATTTCATGCTCTCACCGATCGCCAATACCTTATCGCCACCGATTCTGGCACAATCAGCCAGATATGAGTAGAAACTGCGTGAGGAGAATTCGGAATTCGGGGATCGCGGAATTAATTTTGAATTTTGGATTTTGAATTGCCTCTCTTCCCCTTGCTCCCTGCTCCCTGCTCTCTGCTCCCTACTAAAAGCATTTGCAATATCTCTGTAGCAGCACGATCGCCTACGCCTGTTTCTCCTAGAAGCGATCGCATTTGCTGATAGTCTGTTAAAACTTGCTGGCGGCGAGTTGGGTTGAGCAGCAATTCTAAAGCTTGTTGGGTAATATTTTCCGGTGTGGCTCGATCTTGAAGTAACTCTGGGACGATCTCGCGATCGACAACTAAGTTCGGTGGCGAAATCAAGGGTAAGTTAATTTTGAGGAGATTGCGGGCGATCCACGCTGTAAATTGACTGACGCGATAAATTACGACTTGTGGCACGTCTAACAAGGCAATTTCTAGATTGACCGTGCCAGATTTAGTAATTGCTAAGTCAGCTGCCGCGATCGCCTCTAAAGTTTGACCGGAAAGTATAGTTGCTTGTAAGCCGTAATCTTTTACTGCTTGGGCGATCGGTTGGCGATAGATTTCTAAAGATAGGGGAATCCAAAAACGTACTTGTGGTAGTTTTGCCTGAATTGCTTTTGCTGCTTGAAACATTGCTGGCAGCAGATATTTTAATTCTTGGTGACGAGAGGCAGGAATTAACGCTACGCTCAAAGCCTCTGGTGCAATACCTAGCTTAGCCCTTGCTACTTCGCGACTAGGTGCTGCCTGCACGCGATCGAGTAGAGGATGCCCTACCCAAGTAACTGACACGCCCAAGAGTTCAAAATAACTGGCTTCTGCGGGAAATATTGCCAACAACCGATCCGTCATCTTGACTAAGCGATCGATTTCTCCCCGATTAGACCACCAAACCCACATTTGGGGAGCAATAAAATACACGATTGGAACTTGGGGAAAAGTTCGCCGGATGTAGCTACCTAAAGCCAGATTGGGTCCGGCATAATCTATGAGTACGACAAGATCGGGGGGATGTTGTTGAAGATACTGTTTAGTTTGGCTTTGAATTTTGAGCGTAGGCAAGACAAACGGGATTGCTTCCCAGACAGTACCAACAGAGCCAATGCTAGCAGTATTAGCCAAAAGACGAGCGCCAGCTGCTGCCATGCGATCGCCTCCCAAGGCAACAATTTCTAGAGGCAGATTGCGAGCGCGGCTTTGACGGTGCAATGCTTCTACAAGTAAAGCTCCTTGAAGATCGCCCGAAACTTCGCCCGTACTAATGAAAATTCTTTGGTGCTTGGTCATTAGTCATCGGTCATTTGTCATTTGATAAGTTGTTAGCTGTTAGTTGTTGGTTGTCAATTGTGTTTTAACTTTTAACTTTTGACTTTTAACTTTTGACTTTTGACTTTGCCTAACATATTTCCTCGTCACTGTTAGGCAATTGTCGCCCAGGAATGGAACCGCGTCTGGGTTTCATCTGGGACATTCGCAGAAATTGCAACAGATGCTGTACGTGTTCGTTATCTGCAATTAGCTCTAATTGTTCCAAAGCTTGAGTGAGAGTGAAATCGGAACGATAGAGAATGCGAAAAGCTTTTTTCAGGGAACTATAGACTTGCCCTTGTTCTGCTTGGGCAATACCAGCGCGTTTAATGCCTACAATGTTAAGCGATCGCACTCGTGCGGGATTGCCTTCTACCAACATATAGGGTGGCACGTCCCTAGCGATACGACTCATACCACCCACCATTGCTAGTCTGCCGATATGCACAAATTGATGTACGCCCAAAACTCCGCTGATTGTGGCGCGTGATTCAATGTGGATGTGTCCGGCTAGAGCCACACCATTTGCGATCGTCACAGAGTCTTCAATGATACAGTTATGACCTACATGAGCATAAGCCATTAATAAGTTATTGTTACCTATAATTGTGGCTTCTCCGGTACGAGTGGCGCGGTTGATGGTGACGTACTCGCGGATACGATTGCCGTCGCCAATTTTTACCATTGAGGAACCGCCATCGTACTTAAGGTCTTGTGGTTCTAGCCCAATTGCCGCTCCCGGAAAAATTTGATTTCTCGCCCCAATTTCTGTTGGTCCCTCCAACACAACATGAGCGCCAATGGTAGTTTCGGGACCAACTTTGACTTCCCGACCAATAACCGCGTAGGGACCTACCTCTACAGTCGGGTGTAGTTCTGCTCCTGGATGGATTGCAGCAGTATGATGAATGAGTGTTTTCAAGGATGCATCTCCAATCGAGGCGCTAGAAAATCAGTTGTCAGTGAAGAAAGGGAGCAGAGAGAGATCGAGCAGGGAGCAGGGAAAATGCCTTTTGACTTCTGACTTCTGACTTCTGCTAAATTACTCTACAAGGGAAAAGAGTAATTCACCTTCTGCTGCGAGTTGACCGTCAACTTCAGCACGGGCTTGCATTCTCCCAAAACGACGACGCTTTACCCACAACAGTTCCACTGTCATCACCAACTGATCTCCTGGAGTTACTTGTCGCCGAAACCTAACTTTATCCATGCCAGCAAACACAAACAAATTGCCGTCCATTTCTTGCATTTGAGTTAACACGACTCCACCGACTTGTGCCATAGCTTCTACAATCAAAACTCCAGGCATCAATGGTCTTTGGGGAAAATGTCCCTGAAAATGAGGTTCGTTGAAAGTCACGTTTTTGATCCCAACCGCTCTTTTCCCTGGGATGTACTCAATAATTCTATCTACCAGGGCAAAAGGATAGCGATGAGGCAAAAGTGCATGAATTTGCTCGACTGTGAGGGTTGTTTTCTCTGGGGTAGGAGTAACTTCAGTTTGACGATCGAGATGCTGGAGATTAGCATCATCGCTAGCAGGAGAATCTGGGGAATTAACTTGGATCAGGGTTGACATGGCTGAATTTCTCAAAGATCGGGGCTGTGCAGAGCAGGGAGTAGGGAGCAGGGAGCAGGGAGCAGGGGAGTTATGGCTTTCAACTTCTGACTTCCGACTTCCGACTTCCAACTTCATGATTTCATTTTTTGCTCCAGCAGTTGGGCAAGTTGAACGTGTAGTTTGTGGCTTGCTTTATAAGCAAGGAAATGAGCGTTGGGGAATGTCCCCAGTAAGCACAAATCTCCCACTAAATCTAAAATTTTATGACGTGCTGGTTCATTTGCAAATCTCAATGGTGGATTCAGCCATGATTGGGGGGTACAAACAATAGCATTTTCTAGACTTCCACCTTTAATTAACCCTTGCGATCGCAAGAATTCGATCTGGGTTGCCAAACCGAAAGTGCGTGCTGGGGCAATTTCTGCCGCAAATGTAGATGTATTATACGTCCAACTATGCCACTGATTGCCGATCGCCTCAGTCTCAAAGTCAATTCCGTAAGTAAAGCGGGTTTCTGGTGCGGGCAAAGCTGCGACAAAAGTATCGCCTTCGCGTACCCAAACGGGTTCTAGTAATTGGGGGACAATAATAGGCGCTGGCAGAGGCGATCGCCCAACTTTGGCGATCGCCTCTGCCCAAATGCGAGCCGAACCGTCTAACAACGGCACTTCTGCTGCGTCAATTTCAATCCTGGCATGATCGACTCCACTACCTGCTAGAGCTGCTAGCAAATGTTCTACGGTGCGAACGGATGCTGCTCCGGCTTCGAGCTGCGTTGAAAGTACGGTTTGACTAACAGCCTCAACGCGAGCAGGAATTCTGGGCTGATTTGGTAAATCGACCCGCACAAAATAGCGCCCTTCCCCCACTGCGGCGGGTAAAATGCGAACTTGGCTAGTCTCTCCACTATGCAATCCTACTCCCGATTGACCGATCGTACCTGCGAGAGTATGTGGGGTGTGGGGGAGCCAGTGCGTTGCGGGAGGTCGGTGCGTTGCGGGGGTGGCGCGATCGCGAACTTCGTCGCCCCCCGTTGTAGCAACCGACCGTAGGGTTTCCCCCGTTGAAGCAACTGGCGTTGTGGAGTGTGGGGTGTGGGAATTTTGGATATTGAATTGATTTTCCCCTTTGCTCCCCTGCTCCTCTGCTCCTCTGCTCTCCTGCCTCCTCTCCATATGCTTAAAATTTCTCCCCAATGCCAAACTGAATGCGGCTGTCGCCGTCGCTGTTCAAGCCGTAGTCTAAGCGCAGGGGTCCCAAGGGAGAATTGACTCGCACGCCAACACCGTAGCCGACGCCCGTACCTGGTTTATCGAGTAGAATTGCTGGTTCTCCAGGTACGTTACCTGCCGTGCCTAAATCGGAGCCGAAATCGACAAATAGAGCGCCACCGACAACCGAGAAAATCGGGAAGCGATACTCGGCTGTAGCAGTGACAAAACTGCGTCCGCTGCCTAATTCTCCTTCTCCGTAACCCCGTACCGAGTTACTACCACCAATGGAAAAGGCTTCGTAAGGAGGTAGATCGCCAATGACCGTTCCAGCTTGAATATTAAAAGCTAAAGTTTCCGGTCCTTCATTGAAACTAGTAAAGTTGACCGGAATGTATTGACTGTAGCTACCCCGCAATCGATTCAGGAGAATGCTACCGCTACCGATAGGAATCGATTGCTCTACACCCAACCGCAGGAAAGAACCGTCAGTAGGTGTCGTGATGTTATTTCGGAGATCGCGCACTGCTCCTAACTGTACGGTGAGCAAATCGTCTGAACCGTCGTCAGAAAAACTCAAGGGGATATCTTCTCTACCGTTAAATCTACCTTCTGGCGTGACTTCACCATCATCATCGCGGATGGAAATACGCTGATATTGCAAGCCTGCGGATGCCGTCCATTCCGACCGAGCCAAGGGATTGCGAGACAAAGGGCGGGTAAAGGTAACGCCGCCACCTTGTCGCCGTACGCGGGGACGCACGCCATCATCGAGGTCGCCTACCTCGATATTCTCGTCATCTCCATCAAAAATCAGCGAAATCGATCGCCGCTGGAATAAGTTGACTGTATAGGAAGTTCTGTAGGGGTCTCCAGCAATCCAGGGGTCTGTGAACCGAAGATCGAACAGCAACTCGCTCCGTTCCGTACCAACCTGCAACTCTGCCCCTAGCTTTTGGTTATTGCCACCCAAATTGTTTTGTTGAAAGCTGACTGCTCCAAACAAGCCACTAGCAGAGCTAATACCACCGCTCAATCCCAAACTACCGCTGCGGCGTTCGTCCACGTTCAGCACGACAATCACTTTCCGGGGGTCTTGACCGGGGTTGAGGGCAACGTTTACGTCTTCAAATATCCCTAATCCGTAAACTCGCTGCAAGTCGCTTTGAACCACGTTGCGATTGAATACGTTATTGGGCTTCAGGGCGAGTTCTCTCGTGATGATAAAATCTCGCGTCCGACCGCGAATTGGTTTGCCTTCATCGTCGGTCGCTTCGCCTTCCCGCACGAAACGGACTTGGATATCTTCAACAACCCCTTCCGATACTTGGAGCGTGACTGTGCCGTCGGGTGCAACTTGGGGCGCGGCAATCACTTGTGCTAAAACATAACCATTTTTCTGATACCACTGGTTGAGCTGCTTAATTCCTTCCTGCAAGCGGCGGAAATTCAGAATGCTGCCGTACTGCGGCTTGAAAGTATCCTCAACTAATTTGGGAGGCAAGACAGACGGAACATTTGTACCAGGGTTAGGTTCGATTTGAACTCGCTGAAGGGTTGGGTTGGGTTGCACGATGTAAGCCACTCGCACGCCCAAGGGTGTATCTTCCGGTATAGCCCGAACGTTGGCGAAAAAGCCTGTCGCAAAAATGGCGTTGATATCTTCTTGTAATTGCGATCGCGTCGTCGTTCGCCCTGGAGCGGTACGAATTGCTTGGTAAACTTCGTTTTGTAATTCTTCAGTCAAAGTGCCAGTTTCGCTACTCACAGCGACTTCTGCGACAAGAACTCTAGGTTCTGCGGCTTCGGGTTGAGTTTCTGGCGTGGGTTGAGTTTCTCCTGGTGTTCCTGGCTGAGTTGGCGTAGGTGGTAGAGCGTCTGTTGGCGGTTGGGTTTGTTCTGGTGCTGGAGTGGATGGAGGAATAGGTGGATTTGGTCGATCGGGAACGCTTCCTGGTGCAGGTGCGCCGTTGGGAGTCACGGGAACTTGAATGCGATTGGGTGTTTCTTGCTGCGGTAGAGATTCCGTACCTGGAGCCGGTTGTACTGGTACTGTTGGCGGCGTGGCTGGTTCTGTCGTTGGTGCGGCAGGATTATCAGAATCCGGTGCTGGCTGACGATCGCGGTTAATCGGAATTTCAAGTCCTCTGGGGGTCTCGTCCTGCGAGTCGAGTTGGGCGATCGCTCGCGTTTTGAGTGCCGCTGCGCCATGCTCTGTCAGATGGCGATCGCTACGATTTGTACTTGGTTTTAGAGAAAAGCTTTCTTTAGCTGCTAATTTTTTTGCTGCTAATTTTGGTGTTGCTGTTACAACCTTTTCTCCCTTTAAGCTGGCGATTAACACTTGACGTGAAGAAGTCGGAGAATTCCGAATTCCGGCAATTTCAGAATTATTTTTGACTTTTAATTTTTGACTTTTGACTTTAAATTGTTTTCCTTGCTCCTCTGTCGCGCTTCGATTAGCAGGAGTTGCATACGTTGCTGGCATTTGCACCAGCATAACTTGCCGAAAGCTCGCGATCGCCGCGATCGCCACCCATACACGAAATAAACGCATTTTGTTTCACCTATTTAGCACGTCCGCACACCAATAAAAGTTTGTCACTCGTCATTTGTCATTTGTCATTTGGTAGTTGACGGTTGACTGTTGACGGTTAGCAATTGTTTGCTCCTCTCTTCCTCTGCTTCCTTGTCTCCCTTGTCTTCCTTGTCTCCCACTTCCGACTCCCCTGTACGGGCGGTTTAGCAAAGAGTTTAACAGCTAAAGCCTTAGATTTTTGGTCAAAACCCGCCCCTACGACTCCCGACTCTCGCCTCCCCCATCAGCTTGAGCTAAAACGCGACGCAGCACCTCTTGGTAGGCGGTTTCGACATTGCCTAAGTCGCGACGGAAACGGTCTTTATCCATCACTCGCCGATTGGGGTCTGTTTCAGCTACGTCCCATAAGCGACAAGTATCGGGGCTAATTTCATCACCCAGTCGTAACTGTCCCTGAGCATCGTACCCAAACTCTAGCTTGAAGTCTACCAGGGTCAGATCGCAACGCTGGAAAAATTCGCCTAGATAGCGATTAATTTGCTGAGCCATTTGTTGTAACTGGTTGACTTGTTCTGAAGTTGCCAGCTCCAACAGCAAGAGGCGATCGCTCGTCAATAAGGGATCTCCTAAACTATCGTTTTTGTAATAAAACTCTACCAACGGCTGTTTCAAAACTGTCCCCAGAGGTAATCCTGTTTGTTGACAGAGACTCCCTGCGGCAATGTTCCTGACGACCACCTCTAACGGCAAGATTTGCAATCGCCTGACGTGCATTTGATTGGCACTGATGCTTTCCAGCCAGTGTGTCGGAACGCCTTGCTTTTCTAGATACTGAAACAGCACGGTGGAGATGGTGCAGTTAATCTCTCCTTTGCCGACAATACTGCCTCGCTTTTGAGCATTAAAAGCAGTGGCATCGTCTTTGAAATGTGCCAGTAATATTTCTGGCTCTGTTGTCGTGTAAACAATTTTTGCTTTGCCTTCGTAGAGCAGCGATCGTGCAACCATTTCAGGATTACTCTTGATTAGCGTTCTAGCTTGCCAGGTACAGGCTTAATCATTTTAGCCACTATTGGACACTTAAATGAGGAGTCAGGGAATGAGTTGACACTTAACAGTTATCAGTTATCTCTTCCCCGACTCCCAACTCCCGACTCCCGACTCCCAGCCAGCATTTGCAGTAACTTAAAGCTGCCTTAGCTGAGACTTAAGCAGTAGATATTAGACTTTTAATGCATTGTTATTAGGGTGTAATTGTCTCACTTTTTGAAATGGCTTACACTTGGCTAAAACTTTATTGGCTCAGAATCTAAGAGTTTCGCTCGTTTTTATAAATACCCATGTCGCCAACTCGCCTACATCTGTTTTTTGCTGCTCGACATTTCAGATGCGTACTGTCAAAACTCTCCTACAAGAGATCCCCCCTAGCCCCCCTTCAAAAGGGGGGTTGGAGGGATATCGCCTGGAAACTACTCCTGTCAGTAACGCTGGCTTTTCCCGTGCTGCTTTTTGCAACTGAAGCTCAAGCGCAAGAAAAGCAAAACAATTCCTCTAAGTCAGCACCGTCTTTAAGTCATTGTCAGCAAGCTTCACCTTATGGAACCGAACTTACTAGTTTGGCAACTCAGTTGCTTCAGACGACAAATTGGACAGAGGATAAAACCAAGCTCTTTGAGTTTCTTAGCTTGAAGCTGGGACCACAATTAGCTGCCTATTTCAACTCCAGCCCTTACCCCAATATCAACGAAAGGGCAAAATTGGCAAAGGTTCCCATCTTGATGTATCACGACATCTTACCCAAAAAACAAGTCTTTTTTGATGTCACACCCCAAGAATTCGAGCAGCATCTTCAATTTATTAAAAAACAGGGTTTTACCCCCATCAGTTACAACCAACTGGTTATTCATCTGCGGACGGGTTTACCCTTGCCAGAAAAACCGATTATGTTAACGTTTGATGACGGCTATGGGGGACATTACGAATACGTTTATCCGCTTCTAAAAAAATATGGCTATCCAGCCGTGTTTTCTATTTATACTTCTGGGGTAGGCAACAACGTCGGTAGAAGTCATGTCAGTTGGGAACAACTGAAGGAAATAGCAGCCGATCCGTTGATAACTATTGCGGCTCACAGCGTTACCCATCCTGAAGATTTGCGCCGCCTGTCCGACGACAAACTCCAAATGGAAGTGACTGAATCTAAACAGATTTTGGAAAATAAGCTAGATATACCAATCCGCTATTTTGCGTATCCGGCTGGTAGGTATAACCAAAAAGTTGCCGCAGCAGTCAAGAAAGCTGGTTATCTGTCGGCGCTGACGATGAACGACAACGACGAACGCTTTGCTGGCGACTCGGAAAGTTTACTTGCCATCGGTCGCTTCGGTCAATCTAACTTAGCACGGGCGATCGCCAACCCAGAATCTAGCATTCTCTCTCAAGCTTCAGGTGGCATGAAAATTTCCAACTGGGGGGGAGAATTTGATTTTTCTGCCAATGTCACCTTCAACAAAACCACCATCGATCGCACCTACTTGTTATTAATTTCTGGTGGTAGACCAATAACGATCCATGCGAAAAGCCGCTACCAAGTACCAGAGATTTTAGCCGATACTGCCGCAGTTGCGGGCGTAGATGGGGGCTTTTTCTCGCTCAAAGTCCTCAATTCTAACGTGATGGTCGGTCCCGTATTGAGTCAAAAAGCGAGTCATTTTATCCCAGGTAACGCTGGTGAAAATCCTCTGCTTGCGGGTAGACCCTTGGTATTAATTGGTACTCAAGCAGTTAAATATATTCCCTTCGATCCCTTCTTACACAACACGTTAGAAGGAATCCAGGCGGAGATGTCAGACGTAACAGATGCTTTTGTCGCTGCTGCTTGGCTGGTAAAAGACGGACAACCGCGATCGCGAGAGTCTTTTGGTAACTTATTTGGTTTCGATGCGGCGCGTCGTCGGGCTTTTTGGGGAATTAACCAGGCAGGACAGCCCACAATTGGCGTGGCTCCGAGAAATGTCGATGCTGTCAAGCTGGGTGCAGTATTAGCTAAAGCTGGGTTGCGAGATGCGGTGATGCTCGACTCCGGCGACAGTTCCTCTCTTGCTTATAAGGGTGAATTATTAGTCCCTTATACGCCCCGTCCCGTGCCTCACGTCGTCGCCCTGCTGCCACCAGACGGAGAAGAGAAAGCTAGTTGTTTGGTAGTGAAACGATGAATTTACATGTAGAGACGTTACATGTAACGTCTCTACAGATAAACATGTAATGTCTCTACAGATAAGAATTAAACTACGCCCCAGCCAGGTGGCGGGAGAGCAACTTGATCTTCTGGTTTGGATTGAGAAACCCGCTGCATACTTGCCGATAGCCAGATAAACAGCTCTTTGAAGTTTAATCCTTGTAACTTTAAGGGGCTGCGGACGACAATTTGACTCAAGCGCGTCATGTTGGCTGATTCTACCCCTACAGCAAAGAAAGCAACTCGCTTACCTGCCTCATCGTCGCGAATCCGCTGGGTGGCTTGGTCGATGATGCTGTCTGGTTCTCCTTGCGGTTCGCCATCCGTGATCAAAAACACCCAAGGACGATAGTAATTCACGCCATTACTACGATATTGACCTTTACGGGCTTCGATCATATCTAGCCCTTGGAGAATTGCCCCACCCATGTGAGTTAAACCTTGAGCTGATAGGCTAGGCGGTTCAAATATGTCAGCAGTGACGAAATCCTGTGCTACTTTCACGTCACTACCAAACGTGACGATCGCCACTTCAACCCGCTTGCGCGCCAAGTTATCTTGGTTGAGTTCCTCTTTGAAAGTGCGTAAACCCTCATTGAGAGCGTCAATAGCTACTCCCTGCATGGAGCCAGAAGTATCTAACAGTAGGACGCACGGACAGCGCGGTTCTGGGTTTTCGGCAAATTCCACCGCATCTTCAAGTTTCAAAGCTTCAGCCATAGTTGAGTGAGAAAATAAACAACATTAAGATTTAAGACCTTAGTTTATTAAACGACGCGATCGCCATATATTCCACCCATTGTCAGTTATTAGGGAGCAGGGAGCAGGCAGTAGAGAGCAGGGAAAAGACTGTCGTGTCTTGGGATGCGGGGAAAGAAGTTGGAAGTTGGAATTAACTGTGAATTGTGTATCCTCCTTGTCTCCCTTGTCCCCCTTGTCTCCCTCACTCCTAGCCCATCATCCACTACTCATCGCTGCGATCGCAGCTTGTTGGCTGGCTTGTTGGTAAAGGTTAGTTAAGTATTTTTGTACTATTCCAGACGCAGTGGCATCACCTCGATCTGCTTCATCAGTCTCTAATTCTGCCACGGGAATTTCTCCTAAGACATCTAAAATCGTTTCGCCGCTGAGTGACGGTGCTATGACCACTAACGATGGGTCGAGTGATTCATTGTATTGCCAAAATGAGGGAGTCGGTAGGGGCGGGTTTGGAAACTCGCCCGTACGGGAGTCGGGAGTCGGGAAATTTTGACTTTTAACTTTTGACTTTTGACTTTTGACTTTTGACTTTTCTTCTTGACTCCTAAATTCCCTTAAGGAAGTAAGAACTTCATCCTTAGTGCGTCCCCGTAGTTGGAACAAGACAAACGGATCTTCGCTGAAGCGATCGCCGAGTTGATAATAGACTGCGGCAACGTGTTTGCAAGGGTTAGCTTTATCGGGACAAGAACAGTGACTTTTAACTTCTGACAGGGTAAAAGGAAACAACGATAAACCATTAGTAGTAAAAACTTCTTCTATATTTTGCGGCATTTCTCCTGCTAGTAATTTGGCTGCATAAACTGCTTTTTGGGACATGGTTTCTATAACATATCCCCACTGTTCGTCATCAAATTTTTCTAAAGATAGTGAAACTTTGTACGGTTCTGGGTCTGTACCTTGCACCCGTGCTAATACTTGAGAGCCTTCAAATTTGATATTTAAAATGTTTCCTTGTCGTGCATAGTTGCGACCGCGTTCTAACCGCTTTTTAAACCGATAGGAATCTAATAGATCTAACCAGCGTTGCGACCACCACTCTCGACTAGCTTGAAAACTCTGGTTTGTAGTCATTGTATCTTCCTACAGTTATTGTTAATCCTCATTCTCTTCAATTACCGCATTGCGTTCCAACACTAATAATTGACGTAAAGAGTCTGTATCTAAGTCAGTCAACCAATTTTCACCTGCGCCTACCACTTGCTCTGCTAAGGCTTTTTTGCTTTCAATCATGTCGTTAATTTTCTCTTCCAACGTCCCCGTACAAACAAATTTGTGGACTTGAACGTTACGAGTTTGCCCGATCCGAAATACCCGATCTGTGGCTTGGTTTTCTACGGCTGGATTCCACCAGCGGTCGAAGTGAAATACATGATTTGCCCGCGTTAAATTTAATCCCGTTCCCCCAGCTTTGAGAGACAAAATCATCACGGGTGGTCCTTGTGGATCGTACTGAAAGCGATCGATCATTTCCTCTCTTTGTTTCTTGGAAGTACTACCATAGAGGAAAAAGATTTCTTTTCCCAATTTTTGTTCCAAATGCGGTTTTAATAATTTGCCCCATTCCGCAAATTGAGTGAAAATTAAAGCGCGATCGCCTTCTGAAATTGCTTCTTCTAACATCTCTTGTAATCGAATCAATTTACCCGATCGCTGTGGTTCTTTCAGCATTGTTTCTTTCAAAAACTGCCCTGGATGATTGCACAGTTGTTTCAATTTTACTAACAAAGCTAAAATCATCCCTCGGCGTTGAATTCCTTCAGCAGCATCAATTTCAGCTAAGGATGTTTCAACTAATTGTTCGTACAGTTTTGCCTGTTCGGGAGATAAACCACAAAATTCAGTCATTTCCTGCTTTTCTGGCAAGTCTTGAATAATACTGCGATCGCTCTTTAATCGTCGCAAAATAAAAGGTTGAACTAGCGATCGCAATGTTTTTAAAGAAGCTGCATCGCCATATTTCTCAATTGGAATTGCAAATCGTCTTTGAAAGAATTGCTTTTGTCCTAAATAACCAGGATTGATAAAATCTAGAATTGACCACAATTCTTGCAATCTATTTTCTACTGGCGTACCCGTCAAAGCAAAGCGAAATTGGGCTTCTAACTGACGCACTGCTTGAGATTGCTTGGCTTCAGAATTTTTGATATTCTGTGCTTCATCTAAAACAATTCCTTGCCAAGAAACACTTTGATGAGTTTTTAAATCACGCTGGATCAAAGCATAACTAGTAATAACTAAATCCTTACCTGCGACAGTTTGCTCAAATGTCTTACCTTTTGGTCTTTTATCCCCGTGATACATCAATACTTTTAACTGCGGGGCAAATTTTCTCACCTCCCGTTCCCAGTTTCCCAATACAGAAGTAGGACAAACTAACAAAGTTGGTTTTTCTAATGCTTTTTGTTGCTTGAGATTGAGCAGAAAAGCGATGAACTGGATCGTTTTTCCCAGTCCCATATCGTCCGCCAGACACGCACCTAAGCCCCAACGTTCGAGGAAACTCAACCACCCCGCACCCCGTGCTTGATAGGGGCGCAATTCGCCGCGAAAGCCCTCTGGTGTGCCTAAAGGTGCGATCGCTTGGTTATCCGTTAGCGCTGTCATTAACTCTTGCAAAGCCCCTGATGCTTCAAAACTGACGACAGGAAGCTTTTCAATCGTCTGGGTGTCGCCCGTACTCAATCGCAGAGCATCTTCTAGACTTAAATTCAAGTTATCTTTTCGCGCCGTAAAGAAAGCTTGGGCTGTTTTGATATCTTGGGAACGCAATTCCACCCACTCGCCATTAATTTCGACTAGGGGACTGTTTAACTTCACCAAGCGATCGAATTCTGCTTTTGATAAAGTTTGTCCGCCGATCGCCAATTCCCATTTAAAATTCAGTAGGCTTTGCAATCCCAGGCGATCGCTTTTCTTCGGAGTTGTGGCACTAATTTTTAATCCTAAACGATTTGCCCAACCCTCGCGCTCTAAACTGGAGGGTAAAATCACACCTAAACCGCTATCCTCAAATCGCCATACGACTGATTTAATAAATTCGTATGCTTGTAGGGGATTGAGGCTGCAAGATTGAGGAAATGGTTGTTCTAAACTTGGTGCAATTAGAGAATAAAGTCTTGAAGCTAATCCCAAACCCCTTAGTAAAGTTTCCTGCGGTTGCGAGATCGTGCGATGGTCGCGATATTCTAAGTTAGCGACTGGATGCTGCCAAATTGTAGCTGCATCAACAATAAATTCAGGCGTGTCTACTGCTTGTAGATAGTAACTTAGAGTCCAATTATTCTTACCTTCATTTGGAGGAGATAACTGAAAACAAGTCCGAAATAAACTTCGCCCTTCTAATTGATATTGAATTGGTGCAGTCCAAGCTTTGACAATTGCTTCTAAGCGTTCTAATTGTGCTAGATCTACTATTATTTTTGCATCAACAGCAGCCAAACTTTGTAACCATTCTTTCAGAGGTGAAGGTACAGCAGGGAAAGAATTATTTTGCACATTTTGCTGCGCGATCGCTCTAACCTGTACGTCAATTGTATCGTTGAGAAATTCTAAGATTAATTCTTGTGGCGGCGATGGAAATTTGATTTGTAGGGGCGCACAGCCGTGCGCTCCTACAATTGTTGTATTCTGATAAAAATAACAAACCACAGGCATTACTTTCGCAAACTTTGCCAACCGTGAGGAATCGATCGCACTGTCGAGAAGCGATCGCCAACGAGCCATAACATTGTTGTTAGAATCGTGATTTTGTTGGCTCAAAGTAGGAATGAATTTGCCTCGACTGAGTAAATCTAAACTCCATCGCGCTACTTGCGACCAAAAACGTAAATCGCCCCCCATCCATGAATTTTCTAGGCGATCGACGGCTAAAGGTAGTGATGTTAAAAAGGCGATCGCCTCTTGTGGTTTTAGGTAAAAACCTTCAACTTGCCACGGATAGAAAAATTGAGATTTTGTAGTTTCTCGTTCGTCGTTTTCTTCCGTTATAGGAGCAGAATACAATGGACGGATCGAGATTTTTTTTGGTTTCTGAGTCTCTATGCTTGGTAAGGCAAGAGTTTGGTTTAAAATTGGGAGGTCGATCGGTGACGGTTCGCTATTTTTCTGCGATCGCGCCTGCTTTTGCTCTGATAAAGATAAAGATTTAGGAATAGAAATATCTGAGCCACGCCACCATTCTAATAGTTCGTGAGCTGTCATTGCTAAAGGGTGAACGGGAACGTCTGTAGCTGAATTTATCTCGATATCTCCTACTAAAGAACGCCAAATTTCACCCCAAACAAATAGATAGCTTTGCTGGTCTTTTTGAATCCAATTACAGTGTAAAATTGCCATATGTTCGACGAGTCAATATGCACCAAGCTGATGAGTTGTATTTTAGGCTGAATAGCTGAATAACTTATTCTAGAAGAAATGTAATTATTTTTGTCGTGACGCGATCGCAGAAACCTGATGGGGCATTATCATAGCTTAGCGGAGTTCTCGGACTCCTGCACTCATCCACTCTACCAAAGGGCGATCGCATCCTGACGCTACCAAAGGGCGATCGCATTTCCACTTCACCAACAGGGGATCGCGCCACTGCAAAACTACTATCCTTTAGTTAAACTCATAGGAATTATAGTTGCTCGTCCTTTTGCTACTGCTGCAAAAGAGACTGAATCAATTTTGGTGAAACTCGAAATGTGGTTTGTTGCAACCGCTCAATAGCAGTAGAGAAATGAATTCTTCTTTTCTCTGCCGCAGAACCAAGAATACCCAGCAAACCAACAATCTCTAGCTCGAACTGGGTTGCTATGCGTCTTGCTGCCAAATCATCTAATAAAATCAAATCTGCTTTCAGTTGAAGAGCTAAGGTAATGGCTTCCTACTCTCCCAAATCTAACTGATTCAAGGCTACATCAATTTCACCTGTAATCGCTTGCACCTCCAGAATGGCTGGAGGCTGTGCTATCCACTCCCGAACAACTAGAGGTGCAGCTGGTGCTAATAACTCATCGCGTACTCTTGGAGGAATAATTACTCGATTAAACAACTGCGGTAAAACTTCAATTTCTTCAATCAGTAGTAAATAGCACAGAGGCGAGGTATCCGAAACAACAATCATTACCGGTTTAGCTGCCCCTCTTGCTCTAGCCTCCGCATGGTATAAATATCTTGTTCAAAGTCAGCCTCATCGTAGTGCAGGTATACACCCTTTTCTTTGAGAAACGCATCAACCTCTAAACGAGTAGACATACCCAGCAATTCTCGCACTTTTCCAGCACTAATAGAGCCTTCTTGATAAGCCGCGATCGCCAGCATTTCTAGTAATTTCTGTTCTAAATTGCCCCATTTTGTTTCTAAAGAATGGGCGACATCATCCGGTAAAGCAATTTGAATTTGCATAAGTTTCTAGTGTGATGATTGTTTCAATATTGTATTGCGTTAGCTAGGAAACCGCATTGCTCTCATACATTTCACAAGCGATCGCACCCCAACTTTACCAACAGGCGGATCGCCAGCTACAACTTACTCACTAAACGACTATTTAGAGGTTTTCAACCTGTTGAAAATGGGCATCGCGTGTAACCAGTGTCAAACTATGCTGAAGCGCAAGTGCTGCAATCCAGATATCATTTTCAGGTAACGGTCTGCCTTTAAGACGCAACTTATTCTTAACTTTTCCGTAGTAACGAGCGGTTTGTGTATTACATCTAAGTACAGTAGTATTGGCTACCAACTCATCAATACGTGCTAAGTTTTCGTTTGAGCGGCTCGATCGTCTTGCACCATAATACAGCTCACCAATGGCAATACTCGAAATAAAGACTTCATTTGCTCGTGCAAGATTGCTTTTGACTGCTGCTTCATCTGCAAAAAGCGCAATAATGATATTAGTATCCAGCAGGTATTTACCACTCACTGGTGTCAACCTACTCGCAGCCTTGTTCAATTGCTTCGCGCATCAACTGAATATCGTCTGTTGGTATTGTGTCTGCAAAACGCAGTAATTGTTGACCTGGAACACCTTGAATTTTTGAGCCTACCAAAGCGCGCGCATATTCAAGTACTTGCTGCTGTAAATTCTCAGGCATATCTTTCAGTTGCTCGACCACGCGATCGAGGATAGATGTATGCATCTTGCTCTCCTATCTAACACCCTAAGCATATTCTAATGAGTTAGGTTTCAAGCGATCGCATCCCGACTCTACTAAAGGGCGATCGCATTTCTACTCTACTAAAGGGCGATCGCATTCCTATACCAACAGGCTCACACCTTTGCTACAAACTGTCACTCCCGCGACCGCACCGTGTTCTGTTCGTACCAACATTGGCATTTTTGTGCCAATTCTGTAGATCTCTCGCTAATTTCCCTCAATTTTTCTTCTCCTTCTTGCACTAATTCTAAAATTTCTAGTAACTCTCGTTCTTTATCAGAGGTTATTTTTTGTGTCATGACCAATTTTCCAAACGAGTTTTAATTCTATCAACGACTATTTTAGCTTCTAAAACTCTGCCTAAGATTTCAGATAGCATTTCTCCAGCTTCTTGGATTTGAAGTTCTGCTACTGCCTCAGATGCTACTATTACTTCGCTATAATCTATGCACCTTCTGGATATTTCTATAAATACTAGATAATTACTGAGACTGGCATAAATTTAAATGAGAAGAGAATTGTTAGGGTAGTTGTTCAGCTTAAGTCTAGCAATTTGCAATCCTGCTGTTACTGCTTGCTCAGTTTGGTTTATTTCTTGATGTAATTGCTCAATGAGAGCGGCGATTCTTGGAGGAACGGGCATTCATCTGTTATTAGATCGAATAGACAAATCATATCACCGTAGTGTTATTCCAAGCCAAAAGCGACTTTTGCCGCTCGATCGAGCTATCTGTCCAAGCGATCGCATCCCAACTCTACCCAAAGGGCGATCGCATTTCTACTTCACCAAAGGGCGATCGCATTTCTACTTTACCAATAGGCGATCGCATTTCTACTTCAGCAAAGGGCGATCGCAGACTTCAGCTTTTCTTTAAGTTCGGGTAGATTTTCTATCGCTGACATAGGTAAATCTCTGTCACGATGGGAGTCAAGAGGCAATTTTTACAAATAGAACAAAAGGAGAATTGCTCTTTTTTGTAGAATAGGAATGTGATTTAGAGAAATCAAGCGTGCAATATCAGGTGTTTGTCCAGAATCCAGCCGAACGAAAATTTGTGGCATCAGTGATAGGAATGCCTACGGTGAGCGCGGAAGGAGTCACGGAGGAAGAAGCGATCGCTAAAGCAAAAGCTACTTTAGAATCCCAACTTGCTACGGGAAAGTTTGTCACTATTAAGCTTGACTTAGCCACTGAACCCGATCGGACGGCTTTTGCAATGCAGTATGCTGGAATTTTTGCTGACGATCCTAGCTTTGAGGATTGGATAGAAAAACTAGCACTCATCCGCAAACAGGCAAATGCTGCGACAGATGAGTGATACCTCTATACGTTTTAGACACCGACCACCTTAGTCTCTATGGGCGCAATCATCCCCTGGTTATCGCTCAATTGCAGGCAAAGGCAAATCAAGGGCAGATCGCAACGACTGCAATTAACGTCGAAGAGCAGTTGCGGGGGCGTTTGGCACAGGTTGCAGAAGCAAGAGATGGAGTAGTATTGTCAAATGCATATCAGCGATTGGTAGAAACGGTAATGCTGCTGTCTGAATTTCAAGTACTTCAGTATGATGCAAATTCCCATACGATTTATCAATCGCTTAAGGCTCAACGAATTCGAGTAGGAACACAGGACTTACGCATTGCCTCGATTGTTATAGCTCACGACGGAATTCTCCTGACCAGAAATTTGCAAGACTTTCAGAAGGTTCCCAACCTCATGATTCAAGATTGGTCTATCTAGCTGATTTTCCCTAGATTGCTCCATACTTCTGTTTATATGGCACGATCGCATCGTCACTTCTCCAACAAGTGCAATTGCATCCCAACTTTACCAACAGGCGATCGCATTTCTACTTTACTCAAGGGCGATCGCATCCCAACTTTACCAACAGGCGATCGCATCCCAACTCTACCCAAAGGCGATCGCATCCCAACTTTACCAACAGGCGATCGCATCCCGACTCTACTCACAGGCGATCGCGTTTATAACTTTACCAATAGGTGCGATCGCATTTCTACTTTTACCACAAGATGTAATTTGTTTTTTACAATAGCGTTGTCTGACATAATTAGTCTTGAGTGTTAGCTCGGGTTTAACACGAAATGGTGTTGAGGAATTCAGTTTTTAGATGATTGAGGGCTTTGAGTGGGATGAAAACAAGGCGCAGCAGAATTTAGTTAAGCATGATATCTCGTTTGTAGAAGCCACTACAGTATTTCTCGACTCACTTTCGATCGCGATTGACGATCCCAACCATTCGCAGAGCGAACAAAGATATATAATTATCGGCTCTTCCAACCGAGGACGGCTGTTGGTTGTCGTATTCCTCGATCGGGGGACAATATTCGTATCATCAGCGCCCGACGAGCTACACGTTATGAACGCAGAACCTACGAAAAAAGTACCTAAACCTTCTCAAGATGAAAAGACTAACTCAGATTTAGATCTACGTGATGAGTACGATTTTCGGGGTGGAGTGCGAGGCAAGTATACACCTCGGTTGGCAAGAGACATCCAACGAAATATGGTTCCAGAACATGCGCGAGAAACATGGGATGCAGAGCAAGCCGTTTATGGAGAACTCATCTCTAGACCTGAGAGCAAGTCAGAAGAAGACTGAGTTACGGGACCAAGCATCGTTATTCTTTTGCCAGCGATCGCATCCCGACTCTACCAACAGGCGATCGCATTTCTACTTGACCAACAGGCGATCGCGTATTTGCATGGTTGATTTTGCCACAAATATTCCCTGTTGCTTTAAAGTCGAGATAATAATACAAGAGCATTAGAGATAGTTAAGCCATGAGTGTTCATGAACTGTTGCAAGAAAGGCGGAAAGACATTCTCCGCATTGCTGCCCAGCACGGTGCGTCTCATGTACGAATTTTTGGCTCGGTAGCCCGTGGGGAAACCAGACCAGATAGCGATGTGGATTTTCTAGTAGAACTAGAGCCGAGTCGTAGTCTTTTGGATCGCATAGCACTTATCCAAGATTTAGAAGATCTTTTAGGAATAAAGGTAGATGTGGCGACCGAGCAAGGACTACGGCAATGTTTACGCGATCGCATTCTCAACGAGGCATTACTTTTGTGAAAGACGATCGATCTTACTTGACAGACATTGCTGAGCGTATCCAGCGCATAGAGCTTTATACTCAGGGTGGAAGGGATGTTTTTTTACAGTCTCTCATCATTCAAGATGCAGTGAGTCGCAATTTTGAGTTGATTGGAGAGGGGATTAAGCGGGTTTCTCAAGATTTGAAGCAGAGATATCCAGAAGTTCCCTGGCGGCGGATTGCTGGGTTTCGAGATGTATTGATTCACGACTATCTAGGCATAGATATTCGCGAAGTTTGGAATGTGGTAGAGCGTAATTTACCAGATCTAAAGCAGCAGATTTCGCTGATTTTGCCGGAGTTGGACGAGGAACTGTAACCGCGATCGCATTCCGACTTTACCAAAGGGCGATCGCATCCCGACTCTACCAAAGGGCGATCGCATTTTTACTTTACTCAAGGGCGATCGCATCCTCACTTCACTAAAGGGCGATTTCACTCCATACTCTATATATTGTGCGAGAGTCTATCGCCCTCCTTTTTAAGGGGGGTTGGGGGGATCGACTACGTAATATTCACAAAATCTACAACAAACTTATATTAAAACAATATGAAGTTTTCACCTTATCCGCTCAAACTATGTGTAGGTACTGAATTTTGCAACTAGGTGACATGATCCGATTTAGGGGTGGGTAAGTTACTTGTAACAAGGCAATAAGCCACGCACTTCACCCCCTAAAGGAAACTAGAATCATGAAATCCGAACTCAAAGTTAAACTACTACAACACCTAACTAAGAAAAATCAAAAGCAGAATGCAGGTTTCACCCTGATTGAATTACTGGTAGTTGTCATCATCATTGGTATTCTGTCAGCAATTGCACTGCCTTCTTTCCTCAACCAAGCTGCTAAAGCCAAAGAAGCTGAAGCTAAGACCTATGCTGGTTCTGTAAACCGCGCTCAACAAGCTTATCGGCTAGAAAATACAGCATTCGCTAGTAACATTACCCAGTTAGGTATTGGTATTCAAAACAGTGCTAATTATGCTTACACTATGGATACAGGTACTGCAACTACAGGGCGCTTTCTAGCTACACCAGCAACTGGTGATTTGAAAGCGTTTAGCGGTTGCGTATCTGCTAACCCAGGCAACTCAACCACTAGCTCAAGTATTGAAGTAGCTAATGCGGGTGGTACAGCGGCTGCAACTCCTCCCACCTGCCCATCTGCTAGCGGTACTGGTACTACTGGCGGTACTGGTACTACTGGCGGTACTGGTACTACTGGCGGTACTGGCACTCCTTAATCGTCCAACTAGTCAATTGATACATACATTGACTTAATACTTAAATACTAGGCAAAATTGCGTTTGCCTAGTATTGCTAATAAATTAGCTGGCATTTTTAATAATCCACAAATTTTATTATTTTACTAAAAACTTTAAACTCGGCAATAATTATATCTGCTGTAGAATTTTATATAACAGGCTACGATATGTTTTCATACATTATCATCACTAAATAATTGAGTTTTGACGATCGTTTGCTCGAAATAATAATAAAACTCGAAAACGAGAATTTATGAAGAAACGATTACCAGTAAAATTTTTAAAAACTCTACTCAGCATAAACCAAAATTCAGGTTTTACCTTAATTGAAATACTCGTTACTATTATCATTATAGGTATTCTCTCAGCTGTTGCATGGCCCTCATTCATCAATCAGTCAAATAAAGCAAAAGAATCTGAAGCCAAAATTTATGTTGGTACTGTAAATCGCGCTCAACAAGCTTATCGACTAGAAAATTCATCATTTGCTAGTAGTATTTCGCAACTTAGCATTAGTATTCATAACACGGCAAGCTATACATATAATATCGACGGTGCAAGTGCAACTAGGGCACGCTTTACAGCTACACCAGCAACTATCGATCTAAAAGCATTCAGCGGTTGCGTAAGCGCAAACCCAGGAGATTCAGTTACTGGTGCAATCTTCCTTGCAACTCCTACATCTGGCACATCGAACGCTTCTGCTCCTACTTGTCCGTCGTAACTTACACAAAGATATATAGCTATGTAAAATAGTTATAGCTCTATTATTTTATTTCAGTCACTACAAATGCTGTCTGCTCGTTATAAAAACAACCAAGTATTAGTAACGTCTATTATAGCTGTCACATGTGTAGTAGGAATTGCATTTCTACAGCAAGTTCAAATTGCTAAGCTAAAATCTACAAGTCAAACAAAATCATTACAAGCTTTGAAGCAGGAAGCTGAGATTGACAAGAAGCATCTCAATCTAATGCAGCAGCTTCCCTCTTTTGGCTTTAAAAATTTAGTCGCAGATTTTACTTTTCTTAAGTTCTTACAATACTTTGGAGATGAATCAACTCGCAACAAAATAGGTTATGGTCTTAGCCCAGAATATTTTCAAGTCATTATCGAACGCGATCCATTCTTTTTAGAAGCTTATCGTTTCCTTTCTAGCAGTACGACTTTATACGCAGGAATGCCAGAGCGAACGATAGCTTTGATCGACCAAGGCTTAAAACATATTTCTCCACAAGTCCCATCTAAATCTTATTACGTTTGGCGTTATAAAGGAACTGACGAATTACTCTTTTTAGGCAATTCTCAAGCTGCCAAAGATTCCTATGAAACAGCAGCAGAATGGGCAAGCTTTTATTCGGATATTGAAAGTAAAAATGTGGCGAGTTTGTCTCGCCAATCAGCTCACTTTTTAGCAACTAATCCTAAAAGCAAATTAGCTCAAGCTAGTGCTTGGATATTGATTTTAGACAATGCATTTGATGAGCTGACACGTAAGTCAGCGATCGCTCGTATTCAAGCTTTAGGAGGAAAAATATCTATTACGCCTGAAGGTGCAGTAAACATTCAACTCCCTCAACAAGATTGAATCAAAGATAAAATTATTAATAAATAATTTAAAATTTAATTAGCGATCGCTCTTTTTGTCCTGCTGTGTTAACTGAGCTAATAAATTTTTATACTCCTGGTTGCTAGAATTCAGTTCAATTAGCTTTTCTAAAGGTTGAATTGCAGTTTTAGGATTTTGCATTTGTATCCTTGCCTCTACCAATCCTTTGAGTGCTACTTGGTTGTCTGGTTCTTGCTTCAAAACTATTTTATACTCTTTTGCTTGTAAATTTAGTTGAGAATTCCGCAATCGCTTCGATGACTTTACATCTACGCTTGCTGTTTGAGAAGTTTCTTGAGATTGATTCATCGCAGTAACAATAGCTTGTATTCCGCCAACTAAAATAGAACCACCAAATGAGGCGATCGATATAATTGCAGCTATTCGTTCAATTTTTTTTCTAGACATATAGAACATTAAGAAAGAGATAGCTCTAAATTACCCACTTCTCATGTAAGAGCGATCGCCTCCATTACTATTAATTACAAAGTATTTGCACTTAAGTAGATTTAGCACCCTGACATAGCTATTTAACGCTACCTCTTGGGGTTACTCAAGCGCAATTTTACGGAAAGAACTCATCTATTTACCAATTAACAAAGTCATAATTCAGTAAATCTACGGGAAAAGACTTCGATACTTAATACTTGTTTAAGAAAAAGATGCATTCTACAGAGAACGTGCGATCGCACTCTGCTACAACAGTGGCTTCTTATCAACTCGCGTTTGCAGTTCAATGTAGCAAGTTGCTTAAAGAGTACTTAATGGCGATCGTGCCTAAAAATATGTAGTGACAAGAAATGGCAAGAATTGTCAAAATATAGAGAGAAGTTAATTAGGGGAATCTTGTGAAAAGCATCAATATCTCATTACCTGATGCTATGCGAGCCTATGTTGAAGAACAAGTGGCAAACGGTAGCTATAGTACAATTAGCGAGTATTTTCGCGAATTAGTGCGCCAAGATCGAGAGCGTAAAGCCCAAGAGCGTTTGGAAGCTTTATTATTGGAGGGTCTAGCCTCTGGTCAAGAAACTCCGATTACTGCTCAAGATTGGCAAGACATTCGCCAAACCGTGCGTGAGAGAATTACTAAGCGCCAAAGTTCAAGCGAAGATTGATGAGTGAAGTCAACAAACGACCCCAAGTCATCCGCGATTTAATAGAGCTAGCTACATACATCGCAGAAGATAACTTAGATGTATCAGATCGCTTTCTAGCAGCAGCAGAAGCAACCTTCAATCAACTTGCTAAAATGCCTCAGATAGGAAAACTTTGTCAATTTTCCAATCCTATTCTGGCTGGTATTCGGCAGCAGGGTATAAAAGGATTTAAAAAATATCTTGTTTTCTATCGTCCTAGTGACTCAGGAATCGAAATTCTTCGAGTCATTCATAGTGCCAGAGATATTGAAGCAATTTTGGACGATGATATGAGAGAAAATAATTGAGGTGAGGTTTTATCAGTTTGCCCTTGTAGCTAAATATAGCAAGTTTCATAAAAAGAATTGCGATCGCATATAAAAAGAATACGCGATCGCAACCGAACAAAACTATAATTCTGCGATCGCCAGTCGATGATACATTTGAATTAAAAGAATTGCCTGTAGATTTAACACAGCAATGAACAGTAGCCTGACAATCAATTCATTAAAACTCTCGGATGCAGAGTTCGATCGCATCGTCCGAGCTAATCCAGAGTGGAATTTTGAGCAAACAGCAGCAGGAGATTTAATTGTTGTGCCACCCACAGGAGGAACATCTAGCCGCAAGAATCGCAGTATAACTGGACAATTAGATACATGGGTAGAAGCAAACTTGAATTTGGGAGAAGGATTTGATTCCAACGTCTTGTTCGTGCTGCCAAACGGTGCAAAACGTTCTCCTGATGCCTCTTGGGTAGAAAGACGGCGCTGGGAGGCTTTGAGCCAACAACAGCAAGATGGTTACGTTCCCCTATGTCCTGACTTTGTCGTCGAGTTGCGCTCCCCCACCGATGCTCTGGAAGATCTGCAAATTAAAATGCAGGAATATATGGATAATGGTGCGCGTTTGGGTTGGTTAATTAATCCTCAAGAACGTCAAGTTGAAATCTACCGTCCGGGACAACCAGTAGAAGTTTTGCTAGCTCCTTTAACTTTATCTGGTGAAGATGTGCTGCCCGGTTTCGGGTTAAATTTACAGCGAATTTTCATCTAAGTTTGGGGCGATCGCTTACTACTAATTAACCGTACTGCATCAAAGAGCAGCAATTATTGTTATCATATTTTACATAGCTAAGAAGAACCGATCGCTTTTAGCGTCCAATTTCACTTCCCTGCATTCCAGTTACTCATCTGGCACAGTAGTAATTCCCGAACCAATAACAATTGTCAAGGTACTTGCCAAATCATTTGTGGTAGAGTACAAGAGTAGAGAATTGCTTCTGCGCCGAAGAAAAACTCCACGCATCGGTGTTGATCAAAATTCGGAAGCGTTTCAAGTTAGGTATTTAGCAAACTCAATCGAAAATCTAAGTAAAACTTATGGCTCAGCCTGTTATTCACCCAATGGTGAAGTTCCAGCACCAGATCCGTTCGCTCGTAGAATCCAAAATTGTCAGACCAACAGATAGCATCTGGAAAATTGCCCTCGTATTTGGTAATGAATGGTCTTATTGGAAGCAAGAATTAACGGATTTCGGCTTTTCCATGCAAGATCCCGTCAGCGAACTGCTATCGGTAGAAGCTTGGGACGAAGAATAAATTCTGTCCGCATTAAATTTGCCCTCAGACGATTAGGTCTGAGGCGCATACAAACAAAGCCTACCTGCGTAGGCTACCTTACTATCCAGTCTGCGCCAACGGATTTTATTTGTGTAGACATAAATTCCAGAATTAACGCTCAATACTTTTTGGTTAAGGCAAGATCCCCCTAACCCCCTTAAAAAGGGGGGAACTTAAAGCCCTCGATTTGGCGGGAGTTGGGGAATCTCCAGGATCTTTGCATCACTAACCGAGATATATTGAATTAACACTCGCTCAGTGCTATTGCCAGTTCTTTAGCCGTGGCATAGCGATCGCTAGGTTTAGTCTCCGTCACCCTTGTAATGACTGCCTGCAATTCGGGAGTGACAGTTGGGATGCCATCCAACTGAAATTGATAACCCTTACTACTAGAACGATAAAATTTATACGGCGCTTCGCCTGTTAACAAAAAAATTAAAGTAGGTCCGATCGCGTAAAGGTCAGACTGAATTAATGGATGTCCGCGTTCTTGTTCGGGAGCGCAATATCCCTCAGCACCAATCCGCGTCACAAAAGCAGTTCCACCAGTTTTCACCGCACCAAAATCTAGCACCACAATCCGATGATCGAGCGATCGCAACATCAAATTAGCGGGTTTAATATCGCGGTGAATTAGCGGTGGCTCTTGCCTGTGAATGTAGTCTAAAATTTCACACGCTTGCAGCATCCAATCAATCGCTTTTGCTGAGGTGACAGGACCGTATTTATAAATTATCTGTTCTAAATTTTGACCATGAATCAGTTCCATCGCCAAGTATTTCTTCCCATCTTCGACAAAAAAATCGTAATACTTGGGAATTCCTACATGGTTTAGATGCTTCAAGGCATTAGCTTCCCGCTCAAAGAGTTCTTGAGCCTTGGCAACTTTGGCAATTTCAGCATTCATTTCCTTTAGAACGAGCAATTGGGGCTGAGACTCGCGAGTTGAATTGTTCCCCAGATGCTTTTTCTGACTGGGATTCCAAGCAAGATATGTCGTTCCCATTCCTCCCTGTCCCAAGATGCGTAGCACTTGATACTGGTGAATCGTCTGCTGTACTGAAAGTGGCTGACCGCAGTGAATGCAGAATAGGTTTTGTGGCGCATTACCGCTATGGGTGCAAATCTTCTTCCCTGCTCCCGTACTGACGGGTTGAAATTGAAACCTGAGAGTAGGACCACCTTTTGCTAGTTGAATTATCGACCCATCGACGATCGCGCTTTGGGAGACTAATACGCCATCCAGAAAAGTCCCGTTCGTCCCCTGATTGATCAGCTGCCAAACATGACTCGATGAATCTTCTCCATTTTGCCGCTGGAGCAGTAAATGATGGCGGGAAACTAGGGGATCTGCCAAAACTACATCGTTATCGGGGGCGCGACCAATACGGACGATTGACGCATCCTCGAATTGCCATTGTTGCAGGGGTTTGGATTGTTCTGGATGTAGCAGATATAGCGTGACCACACGATTAATGCTCCAACTTCGGGCGCACTTTCAACCGTACTAAGACAACAGTAATATTGTCATGCCCGTTGTACTGATTAGCTAATTCAATCAATTCGGTGACACCTCGTTCTAAGCTAGCGCCCGTGTTAAGTAGGGGTTCGATGTGGGTTTCCCAATGTTGCTCTAGTAAGCCATTATCCGAAACTCCATCCGATACTAATATCAACAGAGTGTCTTCATTCAATTCCACAAAGCTGACATCAGGATTGACATAATTTTCGTCCCTTGGACCCAATGCTTGCGTCAGCTGGTAGGCATCAGGACGAGCATAGGCGACCGCTGGTTCCACGCCCCGCAGAATCTCTCGCTGTCCCACTTCGTGATCCAAGGTGACTTGCTCTAATCCGCGCTTGCGGCTAAAGCTATAGAGACGGCTATCACCAACGTGAGCTACAGTCATTTGATTGTTACGGACGAGAACGAGTACCAAAGTCGTTCCCATCCGTCCGACACCCGAACGGGCATCCTGCTGGTTGAGGTCAAAAATTCCTTGATTGGCAATGCGGATTGCCTCGCGGATGGAAGCTTCATTGGGTAAAGGTTGGTACGGTTGCCAATTGGCGTGAAAGTATTCTTGTAGCTTCTTCACTGCTAACGCACTAGCTACCTCACCACCAGCGTGTCCGCCCATACCATCGCAAAGAATATAAATACCTTGTGCCTCAATCGTGCGATCGCTAGGAAACACGTATTTATCGACTTTGGTGATGATCCCAAAACAATCCTCGTTATGATGCCTTTGACGACCGACATCAGTGTTACCCGCATCCTCAATGCTAACCAAATGCATTGGCAGCACTAGAGTCGGTAACTCCTCGCTTTTCATAAAATTCTCTTGAGATTCGTTCATTTGAATAACAGTTGGTGCAGCAGAGTTATTTAAAGTTACTCCAACTTTTCCTCGATCGGCAGCTGCCTCCTGTGTATTCAATACTGAAGGAGAATAAGGTGCGTCGATCGCCTCTAATTGTAATTCACTGCTCGTAGCTTGCAGGCGCGATTGTAGCTCATCTGTTGTCTGGATGTCACCCGCAGTTAAATCCAACAGCAACTCTACCAAGGAACCAAATTTAGTGCGTTGAGACTCTTGAAATAACTGCTGCCAAATCTGTCCCAAATTTTGCAAGGTTAAATTTTCTTGAGGTGGATCGGGATACAAGCGTTGCAATCCAAGACTCCCAGTCGCATCCACGCGCAAGTTAGATAGCTCCAATAGACTTTGGCGACAATGCCAAGGCTCCAGTTCGTGCCACAGCCGTACCATATCCTCAAACCACTGCATAATCTGCATTGGAGTCGTGCTGGGTTCGTGCCACATCTGCATCAGGTCTTGCCAATCAGAGCGATCGGCAATCAGGATCACTTGCTGGTTTCCCTGCTGCCAAGCATCGTGGATTTTAGGTAGCTTTTGACGATATTTTTCCCCAAATTTAGAGTTGAGGGCAATATAGGTTTTGGCGATCGCGGGAATTGATTGTGCCACCATCACGTTTGCGCCTGCTTCTAGGGGCGATAGTTGAAATGGCTGGCAGTCGAGGACTCTCACTTGCGCCTCTATGCGATCGCTTGGATTCAAAGGCATTTCCAACGGATCGAGTAACTGATAGCGCTGCTGTAGATCTAAATAAGCTCCTGCTGGTAAAGCAGAAGTGGTGAGTGGTGAGTGGTGAGTGGTGAGTGAGAGAGCCAAGGGAGCAGGCGGTGCAGTTCCCTCTGATTTCTGCTGAGATATACTGCTGGGTAGCGATTCTACAATTTTTGGTTCTCCTGCTACGTCCAGCACTTCTACGACTCCTGAGTTGTTGACAGGTGAACATTCCTGCGTCTCTACAACTCCCATGACGATCGCCCACCACACTGTCCCCGTTTGAGCGCCGCAGTTGTGGCACAATTTTGCATTTAAAGCCACCTGAGTTCCGCACTCAGGACAAAACTTGAAGGTCAGGGGAGTACCACAACCTTGACAAAACTTGTTGGTATTGGCATTTTCGCTCTGACACTGGGGGCAAATCAGCATCTTTAACTTCCTTGTCTTCCCATTTTAGGAGCAGTTTTAACCCCGATGACGGCAGAAAACTGGCTACCCATCCAAGTCGTCACAAGTCACTTTTCCCTACTCAGGAATAGTTCGAGCTATAGATAATAGCAGGATATACCCAAGTAGAGCTACGAGGCTTAAAAAATCAATACTTTGTTCAGCTTAGCAGTTATCAGCTAGCAGTAAGAGCGTGAAGAGTGGTAATGGGTAATTGGTAGTTGGTAGTTGCTCCCCTACACCTGCACGCAAAGCACACAAAGCTCCCTTGTCTCCCTCCTCTCCCTTGTCTCCCTTGTCCTCTTTCCCTATCCCCTAATTCCTAAATCCTTTAAAAGTAATTCTAGCTCTGGGGTGGTTAAGTCGCGCCATTGACCGGGAGACAGATCGCCTAGATATAGGTGAGCGATCGCCACTCTTATTAAGCGTAAGGTAGGAAATCCTACTTTAGCCGTCATCCGCCTTACCTGACGGTTTTTACCTTCTGTCAAGACGAGTTCTAACCATGCTGTAGGTACGCTTTTGCGATCGCGAATTGGCGGATTTCTTGGGGGTAAGGTTGGTTCGGGTTCTAGCAGTTTAACTTTGGCTGGTCGAGTTCGATAATTCTCAATTATCACTCCTTGTTCTAACTGCTGAATCGCTGATGCATTTGGAATTCGTTCTACTTGCGCCCAATAAGTGCGGCTATGTCCAAATTTAGGATCGGCAAGTCGATGTTGAAGTTGTCCGCGATCGGTCAGTAACATCAATCCCTCGCTATCCCAGTCGAGGCGACCGACAGGATAAACTTTGGGAATGGGAATGAAATCTTTAAGCGTGCGCCGCTCTTTTGCACCAGCGCCGCCATCGCTAAACTGGCTCAACACCCCGTAGGGTTTATTAAACAAAATGTAACGGTATTTATCCATTACTGAAACAAATCTAACGGTAAGTAACCGTAAGTACCGTTGACCGATTCCTCTACCAATGAATGACACGATACCAGCACGCCGCGATACTTACCCGTGTATGAGTCGAGGTAGTACGTCTGTCTTTGACCGTTGAATTTGATATAAACTGGAGCGATCGCCGCAGCTAAATCGGTAGGAGCGATGGCAATTGAATATCCTAGAGCTTTGGCATAAGATGCTAATGCTGCTAGCCCCTGCTCTGGCGTGTCGGCACAAATTCCGAAGTTGACGAAATCTGCTTGCGTGCTTAGGAGTACCAATGCTTGTTGCAGCTGGGCGGCTTCTGTTGCCGATTCTACCGATTTAACTTCCAAACAACTGAAAGTTTCCAGTAATTTTTGGGCTGTGGCGATCGCGAAACGATCCGAAAGTGGCTGAGACATAAGCAGCGATGCATGAGATGCATGAAATAACGCCTGAAGCTCTGCTTGTTGCCATAGTAGAACAATCTATGCCAAGCAACACGGAGGGAATAATTTACAGCCTGAAGTAACTTCTAAAGAATAGGCAAGCTAATTCCAAACTATTTTCAAAACATTGCCTAGAACTAGACCTATAATCGATTGGTCGAGGCTAAACTCTTGCCAATTGCGAATTTGATTTAAAGTTTAGTCTCTCATCGTAGCATATGGAAAGTCAGAATTTACTGGCTTTTCCAACTCGGCACGAACTGTTACCTCAGTTAAGTTCGCTTGATGTCAACGATTCTACTCAACTATAGATTCGATTTGGATTGACCGAAAAATATGAGCAAAGCATGAACCTCGATTTTAGTTTCAGTAATTCTGCCAATATGTTGTGAATCCTGTATTCAATGCAACTAATTCCTCTGTGAATGCGTCAAGTCCAATTGAATGTAGAACGCGAACTGCGATTCTCCCTCGCATAAGATTCATTTTTTGCTAGTGCTTCCATTGCTCAATTATTTAAAGTTTAGGTAAATTTTCTCAGCTAGGTATGCAATTCCATCGGTTCTCGATAACAAGTTGAGTATAATAATTTCTGTTTACCTATATTTTCAGTGTATCTACGCAAATGCCAGCTCTTACCAACAAGTACTATCTCTGGAGACATAGTTATTTGTACGTTCGCGGATTCAACAGATGAATTGTAATAATGCCTGTTCCTAAAGTTTGACTCTACTAAATAAACTTCTATTATTTTTTCATGAAGATAGCCCTAGTTCACGATTATCTAACGCAAAGAGGTGGCGCAGAGCGAGTTTTTGAACTGCTTTGTCAACGCTATCCCGAGGCAGACATCTTTACTTCTGTATACGATCCCGAACAAACTGTCGATTTAGGTAACCGTATAGTTCACACGACAGGATTACAAAAAATTCCAGGTGCAGCAAAATATTTCCGAATGCTGGCTCCTCTCTATTTCCCGGCTTTTCGCTCTCTGGATTTGCAGGATTACGACCTCATTATTAGTAGCAGCAGTAGCTTTGCTAAAGCTGTGAAGAAGAGGAAGGGAGCGCAACACATTTGCTTTTGCCATAACGTGACTCGGTTTTTGTGGGATACAAAAACTTACTTGAGAGAGTATGGGGACTATCATTATTTCTATCCGTTAATTGAATTGATCTTTCGCAAAATGCGAGAGGTTGACCGAATTTATGCTCAAGAACCCGACCTTTATATCGCTAACTCTAGTATCGTAGCTCGGCGAATTAACCAGCACTATGGCAAACCAGCGCTGGTGATTAACTACCCAATTAATAGCGGTAACTTTACTTTTTCTAATGACAAGGAAAATTTTTATTTAGCTTCAGCTCGTCTAATCAGTTACAAACGAATTGACGTAATTGTGGAAGCCTTTAACTGGCTGGGATTACCTTTAGTCATCATCGGCGATGGACCAGAACGCCAACGGCTAGAGTCAAAAGCGCTGAAGAACGTCAGATTTTTAGGACATGTCAGTGATGCCGAACGAAAATATTTGATGTCAAAAGCTTGCTCTGTTGTTGTTGCGGCTTTAGAAGATTATGGGCTAGTACCAGTAGAAGCAAATGCCAGCGGTACGCCCGTGATTGCCTATGGCGCGGGAGGAGTCATAGACACTCAAATTCCAGGACATACAGGAGTATTCTTTTACAGACAATCGCCAGATGCAATCCAAAATGCTTTGCTTGCTGCCAAAGAAATTCAGTGGGACTACGGCAAAATTCGCCATCACGCCCTGAGTCATTTTTCAGAACAAGCGTTTTTTAGCAAAGTTGAACGGGCGATCGCCGATACGGTGAGTAGCATTGCATAAGTTCATTAGGATCGTTGTAGACTGTTTGGAGTGCTAGGCATGGTTAGAGTAAATGAAAGTCATATGCCCATGACCGTCGAAGAATCAGACGGTGGTTACGGGCAGTTGTTAGCAGTTTTGATGCGCCGTCGCTACTGGCTGCTGGGGGTTATGGGAGCGGTGTTGACAATTGCCACTGTATTTACCTTAATCTCCAAGCCTACATATCAGAGCGAGATGCAGTTACTGATCGAGCCGAATTATCAGGGGAAGAAAGATGGCACGACCCCGAGACAAGGCGAACAGTATGCTGATTCTGGAGTCACGATTGACGACTATGCCACGCAAATTAACGTCATGCGTAGTTCGCTGCTGATTCAAAGGGCAGTCGATATTCTCCGCTCCGAATATCCTACGCTTACAGTGGCGGAGGTGAAGAAAAACTTAGTACTAAAACAAGTTGTTGAAGAAAAAGCCAATACCAAGATCGTCGAGGCGACTTATACAGCAAACGATCCGATTAAAGCACAAAAAGTCCTGAAAGCCGTCCATACAGTTTATCAAATTTATAACCGCGAACAACAAGAACAGCGGTTGAAAAAGGGTTTGAAGTTTATTAACGAACAAATCCCTGCCGTGACCAAGACAGTCGATCAAGCAGAGAATAAATTAGAAGAGTTTCGCAAAAATAATAACCTGATCGATCCAGAGCAACAAGCGGCGACAGTCAACAACTCGTTAAATGCGATCGCGCAGGAACGCGAAGTCATCCGCGCCCAGTATAATGACTTGCAAGCACGCTACGGTCAACTGCAACAGCAACTCGCTCGTTCTCCCCAACAAGCGCTAGTTGCTTCCCGCTTGAGCCAATCATCGCGCTATCAAACGCTACTCAACGAGTTGCAGAGAACGGAACTCGCCCTATCACAGCGGCGGGTTGTCTTCACGGATGAAGACCCTAACGTGAAAAAATTACTCGAACAACGGCAAAACCTGCTCAGCATGATGAAGCAGGAAGGCGGACGAGTTCTGGGTGAGGGACAAGCATCCCAAGCAGCAGCAGCTGGTAATGCGGCAGATGGTATTCTCCAGCAAGGACAATTAGGAGCGCTCGACCTCAACCTTGCAGGTCAATTGATCGAAGTACAGACAAACATGAATGCGATGCGGGCGCGGGATAACAGTCTAGCGCAAACACAGCAGAAGCTACGTAGCGATCTTAAGCGCTTCCCAGTGCTATTAGCAGAATACAACCGTCTAGTTCCCTTCGTCCAAATTAACCGCGATAAACTCCAGCAGCTGTTGAGAGCGCAGCAAGAATTAAGTTTAGAAATTGCTAGAGGTGGATTTGACTGGCAAGCTTTGGAAGAACCGCGTCTAGGATTGAAAGTTGGTCCCAACTTGAAGCTGAACTTGTTGTTGGGTCTAGTTGCGGGGTTGATGCTGGGTAGTTTAGCCGCCTTCTTGCGCGATGCCGTCGATGATTCCGTCCACAGTTCCGAAGACTTGGAGAGACAATTCGAGCTACCATTGTTGGGCATGACTCCAGAATTGCCCAGAGGCAGAGTGGCACAACCAGAAGTCAGTTTGCCTTTTGGCAAGCCACTTCACCTGTCGCCCTGGACGGTACAAGTACGAAATTGGCCCCCATCATGGGAATCGCTGGATTTGATTTATCGCAATCTCCAGTTGATGAACGAAATGGCTGCATTCAAATCTTTGGTGGTAACTTCCGCCGTAGCAGGTGAGGGTAAATCTACTTTAGCCTTGGGTCTAGCTTTAAGTGCGGCACGGCTGCACCAGCGTGTGTTGTTGATCGATACCGACTTGCGCCGTCCGAGTTTACATCAAATCCTGAATTTGCCCAACGATTACGGACTGTCTACCTTGTTGAGCAGCGATGCCACGCTGCCGATTCATAATGCAATTCAGTCTTCTGGCTCCTACATAGACATTTTGACTGCTGGACCACAGCCAGAAGACCCAGCCAACCTACTCAGCTCGCAAAGAATGCGAGAGTTGATGGCAGGATTCGAGCAAAATTACGATTTGATTTTACTCGATGCTCCACCTTTACTGGGTATGGTAGATGCGATGATTGCCGCTTCTTGCTGTACTGGTGTCGTGCTAGTTTCTCGCGTTGGTATGGTGAAGAAGACAGAGTTAGTACAAGCCAACGCCATGCTGAGAAAGCTTAACGTGATTGGAGTGGTGGCAAATGGCGTGAGTAACGTTTCTTACGGATATGGAGCCTACTCCAGAGAACAAGGAGTTGAGCTGAAAAAAGTTTGGGGAAATGGTTGATAGTTGATGGTTGATAGTTGATGGTAATTAACAACCAACTACCAATTACCAACTACCCATTACCAATTCGTATGAAAATCCTATTCCTCGATCAAAGTGGCAAGCCAGGAGGGGCGGAGCTTTGTCTGTTGGATATTGCTAAACCATATCGCGATCGCTGTTTAGTTGGTTTGTTCGCCGATGGTGGGTTTAAAGATTTACTCCAACAGCACGAAATTCCCGTGCAGGTGCTAACTGGGCGATCGCTACAAGTGAGTAAAGACAGTGGTTTGCTCCAAGGCGCGAGTAGCCTCGGTCAGTTGCTGCCTTTGATTGCCCGCGTTGCCAAAATTGCCCGCGAGTATGACATCATCTATGCCAATACGCAAAAAGCACTGGTGGTAGGAGCGATCGCATCCCTCCTCAGTCGCCGCCCTCTGGTCTATCACCTACATGACATCCTCTCAACCGAGCATTTTAGCCGCACCAACTTGCGTTTAGCTGTAACTTTGGCAAATCGTGCCTCGTTAGTGATTGCTAACTCTCAAGCAAGTCAAAAAGCTTTCCTCGCCGCAGGGGGAAATCCTAAACTCGTTCGTGTTGTCTACAACGGATTTGCCCCCCAGTTGTATCGACAGGAAAATTCTGTAGCTCAGACAAGACAGCAGTTGGGACTAGATGGCAAGTTTGTCGTCGGACATTTCAGCCGACTCGCACCGTGGAAAGGACAGCACATACTTCTAGAAGCACTGACGCAGTGTCCGCCAGAAGTGACAGCAATATTTGTTGGAGATGCTTTATTTGGCGAACAGGACTACAAGCAACAATTACACCAGCAAGTTGCCGAGTTAGGACTAGAACAAAGAGTCCAATTCTTAGGCTTTCGTAGCGATGTCGTGTCATTAATGGCAGCCTGTGACTTAGTTGCCCACACATCGATTGCTGCGGAACCATTCGGGCGCGTGATTGTCGAAGCTATGCTTTGCGGTCGTCCAGTCGTAGCCAGCCAAGCTGGGGGTGCAGTAGAACTGGTAGAGACAGGAAAAACAGGTTGGCTCGTACCACCAGGAGATGCTCAGAAATTAGCAGAGATTATCAATGCTTGTCGTCAGCAGCCTAAATTAGCTAGTGCGATCGCCCATCAAGCCCAAATTTCAGCCAGTCAACGCTTTGAATTGAATGAGATAAATCGGCAAATTGCCCAGCTTTTGGAGTCAGTTAACAGTTAACAGTTGCACTTTAATTCCGAATTCCGAATTCTCACTTTATTCTCCCATCCTCGATCTGGATAATGCGATCGGCAATATCCGAGATCCGATTGTCGTGGGTGACGAGCAAAACAGAGCAATTTGTTTCTTTGGCAAGACGCTGGATTGCATCAACAATATCTCGTCCCGTCTTGCTATCTAGAGCTGCGGTTGGCTCGTCGGCTAATACTAATTTGGGTTGAGCTACCAAAGCACGAGCGATCGCCACTCGTTGCTGTTGTCCGCCAGAAAGAAAAGCTGGGTAGGAGTCAATTTTATCGCCCAGTCCGACAGATTCTAGAATCGCTGTGACTCGTTGTCTGTACTCCCGTTTGGGAATTTCTGGGTGTAGTTTCAAAGACATACGCACGTTACCAGCAGCAGAAAGGCATTTCAACAGGTTGTTGTGTTGGAAAATAAAGCCAATTTGGTTGCGTACCTTGGTCATCTGATGTTTACCAATTCCCTGTAATTCTTTGCCTAATACTTTTAAGCTGCCCGCTTGTACCGATCGCAATCCGCCAATTAGCGATAATAGTGTTGTCTTACCGCTACCAGATGGTCCCGCCAGAATAATAATTTCCCCTGGATAGATTTTTAGATTTATCTCTGTCAGTACGGGCTTGCGTAGCGTCCCTTGTCCGAAGGCATGGTTAAGACTGGAGACGGTAACAGTAGGTTGTTCCATATCAAAACACTTCGGCTGGATCGGCGGAGCGGAGTTTGCTGGAGGCGATCGCGCCGGAAATGGCACACATGATTATGGTAAGAATAAATACTTGAATGGCAACACTTGCTTTCATGACTAAGGGAATTCTAGTCAATATCACCAACAATTCATACAGTCCAATTGAGGCGATAAAACCAGGAACGAAGCCCATGACACCGAGAACGATCGCTTCGCCTAGAACGACCATGAGTAAGGAGCGATCGCTATAACCCATTGCTTTAAGCGTGGCATACTCTGAAAGGTGGTCGCTGACATCAGAGTAAAGCACTTGATAGAGAATAATTACTCCGACGACAAAACCCACAACCGTACCAAACTTGAGAATAATGCCTTCTGGCTGCGCCTCGTGGAACTGTCGTTCGCGCTCGATTAATTCTGCTTTGGTGTAAACTCCAACATCTTTGGACAGGCGATCGCGCAATCTAGCCTGTACTGTAGCAATATCGGCTCCTGGGGACAAACTTACGACCCCAATCCTGACTTTTTCCATGCTCTCCTCGCCAAACCGCTGAGCGTAAGTCCAATCGCTAACGATGACATTACCCTTGTCGTTGATGGTGCTACCCATACTGAAAAGTCCCGTAACGTAAGTGCGATGATTTTCCATCAGGGTTAAAACTTCTGGGCGATCGCGCAACATGGCGGAGATCTCCCCTAGAGATGACTGAGACAGGCGATCGAACAATACCGCATCTGGTGCATTTAATTTGAAACTCTGCTGATTCACCTCTGGTAGGTTGAGTGTAGGTTGGGCAGGGTTAATTGCAATAACTCTGACTTCGTTGCCAAAAGCACGTGGTTGTTTTTGGCTATTAGAGCTATCTTGCCCAGCAGCAAGTTGCTGTGGATCTACCCAATTTGCTCTGCTAATATACACCGGAGCCACAGCAGTAACACCTTCAACCGCCGCAGCTTGGTAAAGATAAGCCTGGGGAAAATTAATTCTAAATAGCAAACTAGGGCTAGATGCAGAAACTAGTACCAATTCCCCTGCTAGACTTTGATGCAGTTTCGTAGTCCCATCTGTCAGCATGGCTAGCAGTCCCAGCTGAGTAAACATCAGAATATTAGCAAAGCAAATCCCCGTCGTTGCTACAGCAAGACGAACTTTTTGATGAGACAACTGCGCCCAAGCCAACGGAGTCTCTATCTCAGATGGGAAACGCTTACGTAAAGATTTGAGCAAGGAAAGTTTCATGAAAATTGGTAATGGGTAGTTGGTAGTTGGTAATGGGTAATTGGTAATGGGTAATTGGTGAAAGGCGAGAGGCAAGAGGCGAGTGGTAAATTTTGAATTTTGACTTCTCCCTCAGCTCCCTCAGCTCTCTTCCTCCCCTGCTCTCTTCCCCGACTTCCGACACCCCTATTGGTTAACATCAATCTTTACTCGTACCTGCATCCCCGTGAAGGTAGCAACTTTCGGACTATCTTCGGAGTTGAGGCGGATTTTGACTTCTACGACGCGGGCATTAACATCAGTGGTTGGCTTGCTATCGTCTTGATTGAGGCGAGTTTTGCCAACTTGAAAGCCGATCTGAGCGACTTTACCCCGAAGTTCCCCCGAAAAACCACCATACTCGCTGGAGACTGTGACAGCCTGCTCTAATCGCACTTTACCAATATCGGTTTCGTAGACTTCAGCCAATACGTACATTTGCTTTGTCTTACCTAATTCGGCAATTCCTTCTTCAACGTTGACTCGTTCGCCAACGCGAGTGTTAATTCTTAAAATTTGTCCGGCAACGGGAACTCGGACTTGAGTATCGTCCAATTCAGCTTGCCGCTCTTGCACCTGAATTATTGCTTGCTTTAGCTCAGCCTGGGCAATTTTAACATCGACAGGGCGAACCTCTTGTAGTCTAAACAAATTTGCTCTTTCTTTGACTAATTGTGCTTGTAAAGTCGAGCTGGTATTGTCTGCGTCGGCTTGCCGCTCTGCTAGCACTGCTTGCGCCTTGTTCATCTCTTCAATGGTGTTATCCAGTTCAGAGCGACCGATCGCCCCTTGCTGCCACAGAAAAAGATTTCGTTGTTGTCTCAACTTAGCATTGCTCAGAGTAGCTTCCACTTCAGCGATCGCAGCGGCTTTCTGCTTAGTTTCGCTACGCAACCGTGCCTCTAATTCGGCGATCGCTGCTCGTTGAGCCGCAATCTCTCCAGTTTTTGCATCTCCTTGTTGAATTTTGAGCAACTGAGCCTGCTTCACAGCTACATTGGCTTGCGCGTTTCGCAATTGTTGTTCGAGCCTGTCTCGTCCTTGCAGAATTGCGATCGTCTGATTTGCCTGCACGAAATCGCCTTCTTGCACCAAGATTTGGTTCACGCGACTGTCTTCGGCATTGAAAACTGAAATTTTCGTCACATTTCCAGCTGGAATTAGTTTTCCCAAAGCAACTACACGAGTCACAGCTTTAGGGATAGCTGATGGTGTTTCCGGCGTATCATTCTGAGCGCGAATACTGCCACAACCAACACACAAACTCCAACTCAAAATAGCCATGCGGAGCGCATACAACCGCAGACGAGAAGTTGCTCGATTTTGCTGCTGAGCCACGCATTCGTCTCCTAAATCAGCTATTAGTTATCAGTTATCGGTTATCAGTGGTGCGTGGTGCGTGGTGCGCGATGCGTGAGGAAGGGGTGTGGGGTGTAGTAAGTGGTATTTTTGCTCCCTCAGCTCCCTCAGCTCCCTCAGCTCTCTTCTTCCCCCCCATTTATCAAACGCTCCAGCGTTTCTGACAATTGCTGCTTGTCATAAGGCTTGCAGAAAAAGGCAGTTGCACCCAAGTTTAAAGCCAGTTGGCGTTCTTTAATCCCACTGCGAGAGGTCAACATGACAATGGGTAACTGTTGGAAAGCTGGATTGGATTTCACCCTAGCCAAGAAACCGTACCCATCGAGCCGAGGCATATCGATATCGCAAACTACAGCAGCAATTTGAGCACCACTCATCAACTTTTCTAAAGCATCCAGTCCGTCTTTGCCCTGTTCGACTCGATATCCTGCTTTTTCTAGCGTTAAAGATAAGAGGCGACGAACATTAATCGAGTCATCGACGACTAAAATTGTCGGGCGTTGGTTTTGTAGCTCTGCCGCTGCACGATGGCGATCCTCTGGCTCTAAGCTGGCAGGGTGTTGGCTAGTGGCAATCCAGTAAAGTAACTCTGAGGTGTTGACCAAGGGAACGACCTTACCATCGCCTAAAATCGTACAGCCGTTGAAGCCAGGAGGCATGGGAATGTTACCTTCGACCGGACGGATGGCAACTTCCTGTTCGCCCCAACAACGGTCTACTTGCAAACCAACCCAATCGCTACCATTAGCAATTAATAATACTGTTGGTGCGCTCATGAGGGGCTGAGTTCTTTCTTCGTTAGCGTTTTGCAGGCGACGAAATTTCAGCCAATCGCCCAGATAAATCAGCGGGACTGAGTATTCTTTCCAGTGCAGTTGTGGTTTGTCTTCGATTGTAGATATTTGTTCTACATCGAGCAGGAGCATTTCTTCGATCGCCGTGGTGGGAAAAGCCAGTAATATCCCCCGACTTTCCACCAATAGCACCCGTGCCACCGATAAAGTGAGGGGAACGCCGATCGTAAATGTCGTACCCACTCCTGCCTTAGTTTCTACTTTAATATCGCCACGCACTTGACGCAGGTTTGTGCGGACGACATCCATCCCGACACCGCGACCGGACAAGGAAGTGACTTCATCGGCAGTACTAAAACCAGGCTCGAAGATCAGGGTTAAAACTTCTTCATCGCTAGCATTGGCGATCGCCTCCCGATCGAGTCCCAAGTGTTGCGCCCGCTGTCTGACTTTATCGAGCGCAATCCCCCGCCCGTCGTCTTTGAAGGTAATCAGGGCTTGATTGCCCCGATATGATGCTTCAATTGAAATCGTACCTTGTTCCGGCTTACCGCTAGCTTTGCGAGTTTCAGGGTCTTCTATACCATGATCGAAGGCATTACGCAACAAATGCATCAGCGGGTTGCCCAGGGCTTCTAAAATACTGCGATCGATCGGAGTATCGCCGCCTTGAATTTTGAGTTCGACATTTTTACCGTGCTGTAAAGCCAATTCCCGCAAGGCTCTAGGAAACCGCCCGACCAGATCGGCAAACGGACGCATTCGCAGTTGGTTGATGCAAAATTGCAGTTGTTTTGCCGTGCGGTTGAGGTCGCCAACAATTTGCTCTGTTTCCTGCAAGCACAGATCGATGTCTCCGCTCACTTCTTGCAATTGCACCAGGTTTGCCATTACTTCTGTCGAAGCCTCGTCTGCTGCCTCATCTAGATTATTACCACTATCTATTGGGGGCGTTGGCTGAGGCGATCGCGGGGTTGTTTCCTGCCGCAATTGGCTGCTGTCAGGAGAAAAGGCAACTTCTGATAGAAAAGATGATGTCGTGGGTAAAGCTGATGGAAATGGAGACGGTGGCAGTGTCGCAGTCCGACGACGGTGATGGGATTGTTGCAGCGATCGCACTTTCCGTTCCAGAATTTTGACGGAGTTCCGCAACCTCTCTATTTGTAAGTCGAGTCCGCTGCGTTCTATGGTCAACTCCCCAAACAGATCGTTGAGTTGCTCCAGCTGTTTGAGCGGAACTCTAACGGTATTTTCCTGCGTCTCCTTCAGTTCGGCTGGCGGCGCGAGATCGAGCGGAGATGATAATCTAGCAGGACTAGCATCTGTAACGAGTACAGGATCGGCAGTACTTGGACTTGAGACAACTTCCTCTACAACACCATCTAAATTGAGCGTCGAGGGTAAACCCTGTAATTGTCCCGCCATAATTGCGGCTTGCGATCGCCGCCACGCCTGCAAAGCTGCCTGGGCGATCTCTTCCTCCCGTGCGGGTTGAGTTGCTAATAGCTGTTTTACGGAGCTACACAAACTGTTAAACTCTGGTAGCTCTAGTACTTCCCCCAAATCGCTTAAATCTTGGGCGATCGTCACAACTTCTGCGCCCAAATTAGACTTATTCTCTTGCGCCAAAATCGTCTCTAGCTGCTGCAAATAAGCATCAACTTCCGCTTCAAACAGCATTTGGATCGTTTCTAATCCCTGCTGCGGTGACAGAGGTGTAACTGTTTCCTGTTCTTCCCTTGGTTCTCCGAGTATTTGTTGCAACTGCTCGAATAACGGTTGAACTTGACTTGTTTGCCATTGCTCGTCTACAACGTTTGTCTGACGATTTGTCGTGACGACGTGGCGCAAACAATCCACAGCGCTCAACAGCAACCTTTCTACTTCTGGCTGAATCTGCTTCTGAGTTCTAATGACTTTAAAAAAGTTTTCTAGGCGATGAGCTAAATGACTCAGAGTTGAAAATTCCATCATTGCCGCTCCACCCTTAATCGAGTGTGCCGATCGCAGCATCGCATCAACTTCTTGCCGTGTCAGTTCCGCACGACCGCTCACTCCAATTAGCTTTGACTCGATCGCATCCAAATGGTCTTGGGCTTCTTCTAAAAACTGGAGCTGAATTTCACGTTCTTTATCCTGAGTCATTTTGGTGTGAGGAGTGGTTAGTTGATGGTTGATGGTTGATGGTTAATAGTTGTTGGTTGTTGGTTGTTGGTAAGAGGCAAGAGGTAAATGTTGACTTCTCCCTTGTCTCCTTTGTCTCCCTTGTCTCCCTTGTCTCCCTTGTCTCCTCAGCTCTCCTTTCCCTTAACTGTCTCAGCGTCGTCAGCTGTCTCAGCATCCTTAACTGTTTCAGCGCCCCCCACTATCTCAGTTCTCTTCCTCCCCAGCTCCCGCATTTCGTCGCCAACTTTAAACTTGCCAACGGAAACTTGCAGTTGTTGGGCAACTTCTACGGTACGTTGTAAGGAATTGGAGATTTGACGGGAGTATTCGGAAGATCCTGCCGATACACCAGCAATTTCTTGCATCAATTCCGTAACCATTTGTGCTGTCTCAACTTGGGAAATCGTGGCACGCGAAATCGATTGCACCAACTGATAAATTTGATGCGATTCTTCTAAAATTCGTCCCAAACTTTGTTTGGAATCTTCCACAAAATTCGCGCCTGCGATCGCCTGCTGGTTGCCGATTTCCATCGTCCGCACGACATAGCTCGTTTCCATTTGAATATTCTCGACAATTTGTTCGATTTCCTGCGTGGCTGCGGCTGATTTGGCGGCGAGCTGCCCGATTTCTTCTGCCACGACAGTAAATCCCCGTCCGGCTTCTCCGGCGCGTCCGGCTTCGATGCTAGCATTAATGGCTAAAACATTGGTTTGCAGGGCGATGTGATTGATTAAAGATACGACTTTCGAGATCTGTTGAGTCGATTCGCCTAACTGTTTGGCTTGCATCGCGGTTGTTGTCACTGTATCGCGCAAACTCAAAATACTCTGTACCGTGCGATCCATTGCTTTGCCACCAGTCTCTGCCGTGCTAAAAGCAATGCTAGCAACTTCGGCGGCGCGATCGGCGCTAGCTGCTACAGCTTGAATCGAATGAGTCATGCGCTGTACTGAGTCTAGGGTGCGATCGATATCCTGGGCTTGTTTGAGTGCTTCGTCGGCGAGTTGGCGGATTGCGCCTGCGTTTTCGTCTACCGAAATATTCACTTGTGTTGCCGCTTTTTTCACCTGCACGACTAATTGTCTGAGGCTTTCGATAATGGCGTTGAAAAATTCTGCTACCGTGCCGATTTCTCCAGTGGTTGTGTTTGCCCTAACTGTCAAATCTCCCCTTGCCGTGCCTTCAATTTGGGCTAGCAATTGTACGAGTTTTTGCTGCAAAATTTCTTTTTGTTGTCTTTGGTCGAGGGAAATCGTTTCAGCTTTTTGGCGAGAAGCTTCTACCTGTTCTAAAAGATGAGCTTGATCGAGGGCAAAGCCAATTTGAGTTGCTAACTGGGTAAATAAATCGATATCCGCTTGCTGCCAGATCCGTGATTTAGAACATTGATGGGCAATGAGTAAACCTAACAATTCGCGATCGCGAATCAGCGGCGCAACCAACGTAGCCTTAACTTCAAATTTTTCTAACTGTTTGACATGACAAGCTGCTAGTCCGGCTTGATAAATATTGTCGATCGCCCTTACCCTGCCTTCGCGATACTGTTGGGCGTAACCTTCCCGAAAGCAGCTATCATCTATTGTCTGCCCGACTAACTGCTGCCAACCAGGGGCTACTGACTCGGCAATAATTTTTCCCTGCCAGTCAGGATCGAAGCAATAGACGACAACGCGCTCTGTTTTCAGGACGCGCCGTACTTCCCGCACGGCAGTGACTAAAATATCTTGAAAGTTAAGCGACTGCCGAATTTGCAAAGTCAGATCTGTGAGTAAATTAGCTCTTTCGACAGTGCTTTGCTGTTGTTCGAGTTGGGTTTGCAGTTGTTCCGCCATGCGGTTAATATTTGCCGCTAACACCCCGACTTCATCTTCGCCTGTCACCGGAACGCGAGTGTCGAGTCTGCCTTGTCCTAGTTTGCGCACGGCGCGAGAAACGGTGACAATTGGGCGCAGGGCGCGGTTGACTAGAATTGTCGCGATCGCTGCTGCTAGTAATGTGGTCAATCCCGTTGCTCCCATAAAAGTGAGCAGCAACCCGCCGCGAATGTCGGCAAATAGCTCGTCACTAGGCTGAGCAATCGCTACTCCCCAATTCAGTTTGGCTAATTCTTTAATTGCTGGTAACGGTGCATAAGATAGCAAATATTCTTGTTGTTGCTGGCGATTGATATCGTATGTACTACCCAGGGTTGATGATTTTTGCAGTTGCGTGACTGCCTGGGGAAAAATGGCTTTGACATCTTTCCCCAAGTATTCGGGATACGATGCTGGGGCAATGAAGATCGTACCGCGCTCGTTGAAAGCCAGGAACTCCTCAATCTGCAAGCCAGGAATATTTTTGGTCAGTTGCCGATCTTGCTGTTGCACGCTGCGATCGAAATACCCTACAGGAGTGCGGGTACGGACTATGCCAATGGTTTGCCCCGTGTCTGGATCTTTGACTGGTGCAGCGGTAAAAATCGAGTACTGTCCCGTGGCGATGGATTTACGCGGCGGCGTAATGACTGGGCGATCGCCCTTCAGGGCTGCCTGAAAGTAGTCGATTTTGTTGTAGTTTTGAATCACATCTCCAACGGATTGCATCACGACATCGCCGTCCAGATCCAGCAGGACGATACTGTCGTAGCCTTGACCGTTCTTAATATATTGGTCTAAAAATGCTTGTCTTTCTGCTTCTGGTAGCGATCGCCGAATATAAGGGCGATTGAATAGCGTCATGCTTGCCAGGGTTTGTACGTCCTGGTAACGTCCGATTAAAAATCGATCTAAGCGATCGGCGAAAGATGCAACTCGCACTTGCTGTTGCTGTCTGATATTCTGAGTAATATTACTACTGGTGAGGTGATAGGCGGTTGCTCCTAAAAGAACGATCGGAATCGTGCTAACCGCGATCGCTCCAAGCGTAGCTTTGGCTCTCAAGCCGATCCGCTGCCACCACCACGAACGCGACTTGGAGGGAGGACGCTTAACTGAGTTAACGCCGTGAGGCACTGTAGTTTGTCCGGCAGCGATCGTCAGCGGGTTAGTATGACTTTTGGTTAAACCAGACTCCGGCTCTTGAGTGCGATCTGCTTGACGATTCATCCCAATTTTGCGATCTTCTCCTGCCGTGTCTTGCCTCGGTTCTTTCTTAGAGCGTATATTCATAAACTCAGCGTCTCCAGTAAGAGCAATTCCGCCAAACACCAATCATTTCAACATCAAAGCTATTTCCTGTACAGAGCGGGGGCAAGTAAAATTGCTTCTGCATTGACTACGAGTATTAACTCTTGTTCCTGGACGATACAGCCATGAAGGAAAGGAATTAATGCTGATGTTACCAGCTCTTTTGAGGATTGAACCAAGTCTGGAGTAAAGTATTTTACGCCGTTGACTTCTGGTACGAGTAACCCCAAAGTCATTTGCTGGGCTTGAATTAAAATGACGTTATATTGCGAGATATTATGGTCGAGCGGCTGCAAGCTGAGGATCTGAGCCAAATCGACTACCCACAATACCCGATTGCGGTGGTTCAGCAAACCGACTACACACTCAGGCATATTGGGCATAGGGGTGATTCTCCGTGCGGGTATCATTAATACCTCTTGCACGTACTCCATTGCCAAAATAGCAGGAATTTTTTCTGCCAGATAAAATTTTAAATATCTTTCACCTGGACGGGTTTCTATTTCTGCTGAATTCATTCGCGATCGCAACTAATTTGGCTGAGCTTGCCTAACCGAAGACCTAACGATTTTGGCATTTAGCATAACATCCTCAGTCTGGTTGGGAACAAAATTTATATTTCATTAAGATGTGGTACGTGGTGCGTGGTACGTGACTTAATTGCGAATTGCGAATTGAAATTGCTCCCCTGCTCCTCTGCTCCTCTGCTCGTGCGCTCCCTGCTCCCTTAAATTCAATCGCTACTCTTAGCGGGACGAAAAGCGTCTAAGAAATTAAGTAAATTATACATTTGACGAGATTGAATCCAAAGCTTGCCTTGACCTCGGAAGCGACAAACCAATCCTTCTCCACCTAAAAGTCCCGTTCTCAGATTCTTAAATGATAAACCACCGATCGTTTCTACGTGATAACTGAGTGAATCTTCAAAAGCAACCACGTAACCCGTATCCACTACATAATCGCCTTCTACGGGAATCTCAATAATTGCACCATAGGAGCTAAACCAAAGATCGCCCTTACCAGTAACTCTTAACAAAAATAAAGATTCACCGCTAAAAAAACCTCTAAATCCTTGAAACGAAGGATCGATTTCCACTGTATGGCTAGCAGCCACAAATCCCGAAGATTGCAGCATTAAACCTTTACCGTCTAGATAATAATGCTGAATATCTCCTGGTACTCCTGGGGAAAGCAATAGCTGTCCAGCTCGTCCTTCAGCGGTAAATTCGCTCATAAATAAAGACTCGCCTCCTACCATTCTGCCTATTCCTTTCATCAATCCTCCTTTCATCTTGGACTTCATTTTTATCCAAGAGTCCATCGCCGCCATTGCCCCAGATTCGACCAACACAGTTTCATTTGCCCTCAAATCGAGTTGCAAAGAAGTATAAGCGGGAGAATGTTCGAGTTTATAAGTGATATTCATAATTGGTAATTGGTAATTGGTAATTGGTAATTGGTAAATTTGTAGAGACGTTACATTTAACGTCTCTACACTGATAACTGATTCCCTCATTTTGCAGGTAATTGCGAGCCAACTATTTGACCGAAAGCATTAGCATTGTGAGTTTGGCAAAATAATCTACCTTTACCTTGAAAGCGACAGGCTAATCCTTCTCCGCCTAAAAATGCTCCAATTAAATTAGAGCCAACTTTTGTAATGCTAAAATTCAAACTTTTTTCAAAAGCTACAATATGCCCAGTATCAACGATATACTCGCCATCAACAGAAATTTCGTAAATTGCTCCAAAAGATGTTAGGATAACTTGACCGGAACCACCTATATCTAACCAAAAGATTGATTCTCCTGAAAAGAACGATCTAAATCCTTGAAACCCGACGTTAATATCGACATTCGCTTCGCTAGCTAAATAAGAACTTGCTTGAACAACTAGCCCAACTGATGACATTTGATAAATCAAAATATCGCCCATTAATTTAGGGGCTAAAAAGACTTCACCGTCATGTGTGGGAGAACGAAATATACTCAAAAATAAAGACTCTCCCGCCATCATTCGTTTAAGTCCGCCCAGAATGCCACTGCTTTTTCCTTGTCTGAGGGCAGTACTAGCATTGATATAACTACTCATAGCAATCATACTGCCTGCTTCCGCCACTAACTCCTCGCCAGCACTCATCGTAATATGAGCGATCGCGCTATCAGGTTGATGTAAGATATCTATGTTCATAGGGTAATTGGTAGTTGGTAGTTGGTAGTTGGTAGTTGGTAATTGGGTGGTGCGTGAAAAGATGTCGCTGATAACTGATAAATGACAACTGATAACTGACTACTTGACTTGCGATCGCAAATATCTAACTAATCCGTCAATACTGCGAGATTGTAAATAAATATCGCCCGTACCAGAAAGACGATTGACTAATCCTTCGCCAGAAGTGACGGAACCAACTAAGCCACCAGCTAAGCCAATACTCATTTTAATTTTTGGTTCGTAGGCAACTAAGTGTCCGCTATCGACAACAAATTCTCCTTGAATCTGCTTTTTTGTAATCCCGCCATAGCAGCCAAAAAATGCCCTACCACTACCACTAAGTTTCAGTTTAAATAATCCTTCACCTGCCAACCAACTTTTAATTTCCGCCCATTGCAAGCCCATTTTCACCCCTACACTATGGGCAACAAATGCCCCAGGTTGCAAGCAAATATCTCCCTGACTCAGATCGATTCTGCCAATATCGCCAATTGTGGATTGAGTTAAAACTAATCTAAGGGATTGTTGAGTCCGATTGGTAAAAGTATTCACGAATAAAGATTCGCCACCCAAAAACTTTTTCAGTAAGGCAGGAATTAAACCACCAGAAAATTTAGTTTGGATTGATAACTGGGCATCCATACTCGTCATTGCCCCAGCTTCAGCAGTAATACTTTCCCCAGGATCGAGCGTGACGAAAATAGCAGCAAAGGCTGGTTTGTAGCGAATATCGTATTTCAAAGCCCTAATTCCTACTCTCGATAATGCACTTAATATGGAGTAGGAAATGCGCGATCGTCCAGTTTATTTGAAGAATTAATAAGATTTTGCTAAATTATTTACGATCTGTGCATTAAATCCAAAATTTGTAGGGTGCGTTGATAACGCACCCTACGAGATATTACTTTACGCAGCAATTGAAAAAACCCAATCTCGCAACAATAAATTCACCTGTTCGGGAACTTCATCATGGGGACAATGACCTGCTTTCAAGAAGTATTCTTGCAGTTGTGGATAATATTGACGAAACTTGGGACTTCGCCCTCTGGCATTCATCCACGGGTCGCCCTCACCCCACAATAATAATAACGGGCAAGTCAATTGTTGTAGCAATATATCAACTTTTTCCCCTTGAGGAGTGCTGAAAACTGAGGCAAATACATCCACTGCACCAGGATCGCACGCCGGACGATAAATGTCTTCTACTAACTGGTCTGTGATGGCACTTTTATCGAGATAGACTTTTTCTAAAGTTTGCCGAATTACCCACGGTTGGCGAATGTACTGAAATAACAGAAACCGCGCCCAAGGCTGCTGAAAAATCCACTTTGTCACATCGCCAAAGAATTTTTGCCATAAATCTGGTTGGCGTGGTGGTTGAACTTCAGTTTGCACTGATTCGGATTCCACGCTAGGCTGTTCTTCGCTAAAAGGACCAGCACTATTCAGTAATACTAACCCTGCTGCGGCATCTGGACGCTGGGCAGCAACGCACAAACTTGCATATCCGCCTAATGAGTTACCAGCTAGTACCGCAGGCTGTTCGATGACTTCGGTGATAAAATCATGCAGTTGGTCGCGCCACAAGTTACCGCTATATTGCAGTTTAGCTTTAGCGGAGCGTCCGAAACCAATCAGATCGATCGCGTAGACTTGAAAATCCTTTTGCAGTTCGGCAATATTTTTGCGCCAGTGGTCGGTAGAAGCACCAAATCCATGTACTAATAGTAAAGGTGGGTGCTGAGGATGGGGCGTTCCCGCCTTGACATAGTAAATCGAATGCCCGCGCCACTGCCAATATTTACCAGGAACCGAGGTTGTAGCAGCTGTTGTTGTTTGCACGATTTAGTAATGTTAAGTAACTTTACTAATTTTAATTTAGTAGTAATTGGTAACTGGTAGTTGGTAATTGGTAATCGGTAATTGGTGATTTCCCTACTTCTGTACAGGGGGTTTGACTGAAAATTACTTGTTTTCCACGGACGTGTTGAATAAACTCGCTTCTACAATTGCAGACACGGGTGGGTTTAGCTGCCGAATTATTTGTGACGAGACAGGTATCCTCACAAAACCCACCCCTACAAAAAACCCGCCCCGACAATTCCCTCATATGATTACAGGCAAAACAAAACTACTTGGCGTAATTGGACATCCGGTGGAACATTCCCTTTCACCCGCGATGCACAATGCCGCGATCGCCCATTTAGGATTAGATTATGTTTATCTCCCCTTACCCGTAAAACCAGAAGATTTAGCTGCTGCACTCCAAGGTTTTGCAGCGATTGGCTTAGTCGGTTTTAACGCCACCATTCCTCACAAACAGGCGATTTTGCCCTTTCTATCAGAAGTCTCTCCCGTAGCGCAAGCAGTAGGCGCAGTCAATACTGTCTGGCGCACAGATGAAGGGTGGGCGGGAACCAATACTGACGTGGAAGGATTTCTCGCACCGCTTTTGGAAAAGTCAAAAGTCCCAAGCCAAAAGTCAAAAGTTGAAACTAACTCACCAACTACCAACTACCAACTACCAATTACCAATTACCAATTACCAATAGCAGTCATTCTCGGTAATGGCGGTGCAGCTAGGGCTGTAGTGGCGGGTTGTTCTCAGCTAGGTTGTGCGGAAATTTGTGTCGTAGGGCGTAATGAGGTAAAGTTACAGGAGTTTTACACGAGTTGGGGTAATTCTCAAGTTCAAGCTAACTTGCAAGTCTATACTTGGGATAAGCTACCGGATTTAATTGCCCGTGCTAATTTACTAGTGAATACAACGCCCATTGGTATGTATCCTCATGTCGATCGATCGCCTTTGAGTCTAAGTGAGATGGCAGTATTAAAACAAGGTGCGATCGCCTACGATTTGATTTATACTCCTCGCCCGACGCTTTTTCTACAACAGGCACAACAACAAGGTGCAATAACTATTGATGGTTTGGAAATGCTAGTACAACAAGGCGCAGCTGCTTTAAAAATTTGGTTACAGCAACCCGTTCCTGTAGAGATTATGCGCCAAGCACTACAACACCAACTCTAGAAAAGCTTTTACAACTACTCGTCACTTACTACTCACTTTTAAAGAGCTTCAAAAGTAGCACGTTTCAGACCTTTAGTATACAAGTGCATCAGTAAGTTCTGATTTTGGTAATCTTCATCAAATTCAATGTCTATTTTCATTTCTGGATCGATTGGTTTAAATTGAGTTGGGCTACAAGAATAAATTGGAAAGCTAAAGTTAGGTACGCTTATTGTTAAGTGTTTTTGCTTAAAAGTCAGTAACCAAATAGCTCCAGTTTTCCGATTAATTAGATTAGTTGGTTCGGGTTCAATTTTCATATCGCCAATCAAATTTTCTACACTGATAAACTTAACTGTCAAGCAGACTGGTTTGTGAAAAACTTCACTTACTAGTTTTTTTTGTTCTAAAGTGAGTTTTTGCCAACTATTCCCCCAAGATGCAGAAATGTTGAATCCTGAGACAAATCTTCATATAATTTTTGATACTTCTCTGTGAAAAGAGAATCGGTCAACATTTCACGATCTTCTCCATCCAATGAAC
>NZ_JACJQX010000025.1:0-108189 GCF_014696895.1 Chroococcidiopsis sp. [FACHB-1243]
CAATCTGCCGCCGTCGCCGCCCCGTTTGCAATCTGGGGGACATTTTGCCCAGCGACATAAAAGCCGGAACTGTCTTTCACTCGCGATCGCCAACCGATGTAGAGATACAGTAGGAAAGAGAGGGCAACTAAAATAATCGTCCAAAGTTCTGCTGACATGATTTCCCCTCACTTCCTAATCCCATATTTGCGATCGAGCTTGTCCATTTGAAACGCATAGATAAAAATCAAGACGACAAAAGTTAAGATCGAGCCTTGTTGTGCCATCCAAAAGCCTAGAGGAACGCTTCCAAGTCGGATTGCATTCAACGGCTGTGCTAACAGGATGCTAAACACCAGGGATACCAGCGCCCAAACAATTAATAGATTCCGAATTAAAGCCGTGTTTGCCCGCCAGTATGCTTCTTGTCTATCTCTATCCATAGTTTTATAAATTGAATTTGTGAAATGATATGAATTAAGGTGTAAAAACGCAAGGCTTTGAGTGTCAAATTTGCCTAAAACTTAACAATCCATATCTATAGCAGTCCTCATTTAATGTAGGAATTTTAAGTGTAGGGTGGGCATTGCCCACCTTACAAGAAAACTATTCATTGAGGAAAAATTGCTTGTTTTTCTTTGACAAGAATTTTTGAACTAATTCCCAAAAAGATTAAAGTTTAATTACTAATACTAAACTGAGGTAACAGCGATTTTCTGGTATAGTGGCGACTTAATTAAATCAAACAAAATAGAGTTAGCAATTGACGATTTTGGACTCCTGTATGGAGCCACAGTATTTACTACACTAAGAATTTACGATCGCTCCCTCGATCGCCCCTTAACGAACTGGAAAAGGCATTGCGATCGCCTCCGCACCAGCATTCAATTCCTATACTGGCAAGAACCAGACTGGCAAAAAGTCCGACAAGGCGCGGAAATCTTACTGCAAGATTTTCCCGTATTAAGAGTCACAATCTTTCCTGACGGCAGAGAGTGGATAACAGGGCGATCGCTACCAACGGACTTGACAGAAAAGCAAAGACATGGGGTGGTAGCTAGCTTAGTATCTGGAGAAGAATTTCACCGCTTCCTACCCACCTATAAAACAGGTAACTACTTAGGTGCGTGGCTAGCTAAGACAAAAGCCCAACACATGACAGCCAGCGAAGCAATTCTTATCGATGCCAACGGTAACTGGCTAGAAACCAGCACGGGTAATTTGTGGGGATGGCAAGACGGTAGCTGGTGGACACCACCATTAGAGGCTGGAATCTTACCAGGAGTGATGCGATCGCAACTCATAGACTGGCTCAAAAATCAAAATCAATCAGTTATGGAAAAACCCTGGACAGCAGACGTAGTTGTAAAAATGGAAGCGATCGCCTACAGCAACAGCATAGTAGAATTCATTCCCATCCATACCGTATTTGAGGGACGAGGGCAAGAAAAAATGAATCAGTTAAACTACAACCCCCATCATCCAGCCTTTGAGCAACTACGCAAATTGTTTATAGGCTAACTCTCAATGCCTTCCTCTTCGCGCCTTAGCGTCTTTGCGCGACATTATCCTCTCCCACTTCCATAAAGAGAAGCCCCACCCGCCGCAACCGTCACCAACGCGATCGCCATTATTGCCCGTAACTCCAAAGTTTCCCGCAAAACAATAAAACCAATAACAGCCGCCGCCACAGGCTCCAAACTCAATAACACACCAAACACCCTTACAGGTAGCCACCGTAACGCCTCTAACTCAAACGAGTATGGAATCGCCGAAGACAGAATCGCCACCCCAAACCCAATAAATAGCATTTGTGGATTTAACAGCGCCGAGCCACCCGTAACAATTCCCATTGGCAACATGACGATCGCCGCCACAGCCATCGCCAAAGCCAGCCCCACGCCTCCAGGGACAACCCGCCCTACTTTAGCAGAAAGGAGAATATAAGCCGCCCAAAATCCCCCCGCCGTCAGCGCCAAAATAATTCCAGTCAGATTGACACTCAAACCACCAATTGGAGCCAGCAACACGATACCGCATCCAGCCAGCAACACCCACAACAGATCGAGCAAGCGCCGAGAATTGGCGATCGCCACTCCCAAAGGACCAATAAACTCCAGCGCTACCGCAATGCCAATTGGAATCCGCTCGATTGCCAAATAAAATGAGAGATTCATCAAACCCAGAGCCAAACCAAATAAAATCAGCACCCCGTAGTTCCGACGCTGAATACCCTTAATTTGCGATCGCCATAGCACCAGCAACACCACCGCTGCAAAACCTACCCGTAACAGCACTACAGCAGCAGGACTGAGCGTACTAAACAACGTTTTCGCGATCGCCGAACCTAACTGAGTCGAGGCGATCGACAGCAACACCAAACTTGTAGGCGATAGAGTAGGCTGAAAACCAATCTTTTTCATCGTTCACCAACATCGTCGATCGAAGTGCGATCGCGTAACCCCAATCAACCATAATTCAACATCAGCCGCCGCAACAAATCACCCCTAAGAATAGTGGCTAGTGGCTAGCACTTAGTGGCTGGCAACTGAATTGTTATGTCTAGCCGCCAGTCACCAGTCACCAGTCACTGATAATTGGTACCTGACAAGTGGCAAGTTTCTAAGGTAGATTAAAATTAATTAACATAAGAAAAAAACGCCCTTGCCCGTAAGCTTTAGGAGGCTAACCCTCGGTGAATAAACGGTGGAGAAACGCAGGGCTGTACGCATTACTGGCAATTGTGGTCATTGCGCTGGGAACGGCGTTCTTTGACAAACAGCCTCAGAGTCGAGAGACATGGCGATACAGCGATTTTATTCAAGCAGTTGAAAAAGGTAGAGTTGCTCAGGTCAGACTTAGTGCAGATCGCACCAGAGCACTTGTCAAGCCTCAAGATGGCAGCCAAGTCATCGTTAATTTACCCGATGACCCTGAATTAATTTCGATCTTGACGGAGAGAGGAGTTGATATTGCGGTTCTACCTCAAACCGATGAAGGTTTTTGGTTTAAAGCCCTAAGCAGCTTATTTGTCCCCGTCTTGCTTTTAGTTGGCTTATTCTTTTTACTACGCCGCGCCCAAAATGGTCCTGGCAGCCAAGCAATGAACTTTGGCAAGTCTAAAGCCAGGGTGCAAATGGAGCCACAAACTCAGGTAACATTTGGCGATGTGGCTGGAATCGATCAAGCCAAATTGGAATTAAACGAAGTTGTAGACTTCCTGAAAAATGCAGATCGCTTCACCGCAGTCGGGGCGAAAATTCCTAAAGGTGTATTGCTAGTTGGACCTCCAGGGACGGGTAAAACGCTGCTGGCTCGTGCTGTAGCGGGTGAGGCTGGCGTTCCCTTCTTCTCAATTTCCGGTTCTGAATTCGTTGAAATGTTCGTTGGTGTGGGTGCGTCTCGCGTCCGCGACCTATTCGAGCAAGCAAAGGCAAACGCACCTTGTATCGTATTTATCGATGAAATCGATGCTGTCGGACGGCAGCGGGGTGCTGGTTTAGGTGGTGGTAACGACGAACGGGAGCAAACCCTGAACCAGTTACTCACCGAAATGGATGGCTTTGAAGGCAATACTGGAATCATCATTATTGCTGCAACTAACCGCCCAGACGTACTCGATGCAGCGTTATTGCGTCCCGGTCGTTTCGATCGCCAAGTCGTTGTAGATCGACCCGATTACGCCGGACGTTTGGAAATCCTCAAAGTTCACGCCCGTGGCAAGACTTTGGCAAAAGACGTAGATCTAGACAGAATTGCCCGTCGTACCCCAGGCTTTACAGGTGCAGACCTATCGAACCTGTTGAACGAAGCTGCAATTTTAGCTGCTAGACGTAACCTGAGCGAAATTTCGATGGATGAAGTCAATGACGCGATCGATCGCGTGTTGGCAGGTCCAGAGAAGAAAGACCGCGTGATGAGCGAAAAGCGCAAGCAACTGGTCGCCTATCACGAAGCCGGTCACGCCTTAGTAGGGGCGCTGATGCCAGACTACGACCCCGTACAGAAAATTAGCATCATTCCTCGCGGTCGCGCTGGTGGTTTGACTTGGTTCACACCTAGCGAAGACCGGATGGACACCGGACTTTACAGCCGTTCGTATTTAGAAAATCAGATGGCTGTAGCTTTAGGTGGTCGGATTGCCGAAGAAATTATCTTTGGCGAAGAAGAAGTCACCACTGGTGCATCTAACGACTTACAACAAGTCGCCAGAGTCGCCAGACAAATGATCACTCGTTTTGGTATGAGCGATCGCCTCGGTCCGGTTGCTCTCGGTCGTCAACAAGGTAATATGTTCCTCGGACGCGATATCGTTGCCGAACGCGACTTTTCCGAAGAGACAGCCGCCGTCATTGACGAAGAAGTGCATCAGCTAGTTGATACCGCTTACAAGCGAGCAAAATCAGTCCTAACTAACAACCGTGCCATTCTAGATCGGCTAGCTCAAATGCTAGTAGAGAAAGAAACTGTAGATGCAGACGAATTGCAAGAGTTGTTAGCAAATAACGATGTTAGAACAGCTGCGATCGCATAGTTGTTCAAAACATCAACATTAGTAGGGTGGGCAAGGCTCACCTTTTTTTATTTCAATAGTAGGGTGGGCAAGGCTCACCTTTTTTATTTCAGCAAGTAAGTGTTGTCATAGGGCAATTTCTGGGAATACTGAAAAATAGCGAACAATTATCAGTTATTAGTTGTCAGTTATCAACAACTACCAACTACCTATTACCAACTCCCAGTAACTATTATCCCTTAAATATCTATGTCTATTCAACAACTTCAACCCGCCAACCAGCAAGAATTAAGAGTTTACCTTCCATATTTTCAAGGCAATAAACGTAATATCTTACCTCTTGCCATCAGTTTGTTTAAAAAAGGAGTGATGGAAGGACAGCGTAGAATTGAAGGCGCGGATGGTATTCCCTTTATAGCAACTTGGAATATTTCCACATTACCAGCAGACCTGATTCGGTGTCGGCTACAATTTGATGGTAACGCCGAGTTGAGTTACGAGTTGCTAATGCAAAGCTCGGAATATATCGATCATTTAATTGATGTTATTCTCAATTTTCAGCGCAGCCGCAGTACAGATTTTTCTAAACCTTTTTACCGCAAACTCCTCCGTATTGAAGAATAGTAAACAGTTATTCTTATGAGTAGTTCTGAGCAATTAGCTGCTAGCGATCGATAATTGGTGGCGAGATCGCATGAGGGTGAGAACATAGATTATATCCCCCTCAATTCCCTTTAGAAAGGGAGACTTGTAAATTGTGATATTAAAACTTGGATTAGATTTTCTAGCAGCGATCGCATTTTATACTTGTCTGCCCATCCCTAAGTTGAATTTAGACTTTCAGCGCGTAGCGCGTCTTGTACCGCTGGTAGGTTTGATTGTTGGTGGAATTCTGGGATTGTTAGATCTGGGCTTATTTTTATTAGGCGTACCCATACTAACTCGCACTGCTGTAGTTGTTGTGAGTTGGATAGCAATTACTGGGGGACTGCACCTAGATGGAGCAATGGATACTGCTGATGGCTTGGCAGTACAAGACCCGCAAAGACGCTTACAAGTTATGGCAGATAGCGTTACAGGTGCGTTTGGAGCAATGGTTGCTATCGCCATCCTACTATTAAAATTATCAGCCTTAACCGATCTCGATACTTATCGCCCTCTAATATTGATGGCAGCTTGTGGTTGGGGACGATGGGGACAACAAGTCGCGATCGCCTGTTATCCTTATCTCAAACCTACAGGGAAAGGAGCATTGCACAAAGCAGCGATTCGGTCTTATTGGGATTTATTCCCAGGACTGTTATTATTACTCGGTCTTAGTGGAGTACAAATCTTGCTAAACCGCGATCGTCTCCTAGCATCGCTGGCTATGGCATTAGGTGGCAGCGCAATCGCGATTGTAACTGGAGCTTGGCTCAATTATAAGTTAGGCGGTCACACGGGAGATACCTACGGCGCAGTGGTTGAATGGACGGAAGCTTTGTTTCTGTGCTTGTTGACAGCTTTTTGACAGTTATCAGTAGAGAGTGACTAGTGAAAGCGTGGCTGGTGACTAGAGATAGAATCTAATCACTAGCCACTAGCTACTCATTTAATGCCGAATTGTCCGTCCTTCGATGGCGGGATAAGGTAGATCGGGAACGGAGTTCCACAATGCAGATGGTTTGTCTTTGAGGACGAGAGGAACCTTGGCTGGCATTTTGGGATCGATAACAGGAACTTTGGACTGGTTAGGAGCTGTTTGTAAATTGCTAGGAGCGGTAGTAGGATGACTTGTATTCGTAGTCTCAGGTTTAGCGGGAGTGGGAGATGTCTTCTTGTTGCACATTTGAGAAAGATCCACTTGTTTACCATCCCGAGTTTGAAGGTAACAGAGTAGCTCGTTAGCACTAGCACTTGAGATAAATGCGGTTGCAACAACAGATATCGATGTTGTAACTAACCCTAATAATAGTAAGTATTGGTTTTGCTTGTTTATCATTGTGGCGATCGAGGTAACCTATGGAACGGGGACTACGGTGTCGTTAGTTGCTCCTGTGGCTCTCAGTTTGAGAATAGCTGGCATAAACCGCTCTAGAGGTACGGCTGTACTAATTGATGTGCCGTCAGGAAACGTTAAGAAACCGTTATTCAAAGCCATAGTCCGAAAGTCTGTTTCTGAAACCGCAGAAAACAGAGACGAACCGGAGGTTCCTTTCATGATGTCACAGTCATGTAAGAGGAGTTCTACCTGTGGATCTTTGCTCAAAATATTACAGCCAGCTTGCAAGGCTGGTAAGTACCCTTGATAATCTTTCAAAGCCGGATCTGTGGGCCAATCAGTAGGATAACCGATGTAGTTTGTAGGCTGACCTACAACAGTGGCTCCAGCATTGCTTATATCGTTTGCATTCCAACCGAGATTACCATACCAACCCGTGCTGTCTCCTAAATTTGTAGTAAACCGAATAATTGCCCAATCTCGTCTCCATTCTTCGATGTTTTTTGGAAAAGCTGTCAGTCCTGTCCAGTAAGCGTCAACATTTGCCACAGTTAATTGAGCCGTTCCATAGCGTACGATATAGGCTTTAGCCTGTACTGGTCTCCTTCCTTGTTCGTCCAATACACAATGGCTATTTGTCAATCCAATATTACGACCGACAACGGTGAAAGTACAAAGTCCCCATTGTCCATCTGCCCTCTGAGTTTCTAACTGCCCCACTGCTTTACGAGGTGCTACTGTCAACCACTCATACGCAGGCAAAACGCGGTCATCTTGCCCAATAATATTTGCTCTTGCAGATTCGAGTGTGGTTGCGATCGCTCCCAAACAACTACCAATTGATAAGATACTTGCAGTTAACCTACGGTTTTTCGTCAAAAACTTTAAGCAATTAAGATTTTTACTCATAAAGAGTACCTTCATCCATAATCCTTAATTTGTGGATGAAAGCTAATACATAAGGTAGATGACATATTCCCTACCCTCTACTAGCTATTTACCCAATCTTTACAGTAGAGTTAAAGCCTTGGCAAGGCAACAACTTTTTATGTCAATTTAATGACTAAAACTCGGGTATAACCTGTAGGATGTGAATTTAAGGTATAGCAGAGAGGGCGATCGCGGTAAATCTCCGAACAGAAAATATTTACTAATATGCATTGCACCCGAAATCTTTTACATTGAGGAAGGAATACATACTTCACCACTACGACTCCACCCAAGACAGTTGGCAATAGTCGAGCGGTGAAGCACAAGACGCAACGCAGAGGGAACACCCAATATGCACCTGAGTGAAATCACCCATCCTAATCAGTTGCACGGTTTGTCGATTCGTCAATTACAACAGATTGCTCGTCAAATTCGCGAAAAACACTTGCAAACGATCGCCGCTAGTGGCGGACACCTGGGACCAGGGCTAGGCGTGGTGGAATTGACCCTAGCGCTATATCATACATTAGATCTCGATCGCGACAAGGTGATTTGGGATGTCGGGCATCAAGCCTATCCGCACAAGCTGATTACTGGTCGATACAGTGAGTTTCACACTCTCCGGCAGAAAGATGGAGTCGCTGGCTATCTCAAGCGCTGTGAGAGCAAATTCGACCATTTCGGCGCGGGACATGCTTCTACGAGTATTTCTGCTGCACTGGGAATGGCACTGGCACGAGATCTCAAAGGGGATAAATTTAAAGTCGCAGCAATTATTGGTGATGGAGCGCTAACAGGTGGTATGGCACTTGAAGCGATCAACCACGCCGGACACTTGCCTAAGACAAATTTACTCGTGATATTGAACGATAACGAGATGTCAATTTCACCGAATGTTGGTGCAATCTCTCGTTACTTAAATAAAATGCGTCTTTCTGCACCAGTACAGTTTCTTGCCGATAATTTAGAAGAACAAGTTAAACACATTCCCTTTGTTGGCGAATCTCTCACCCCCGAATTGCATCGGCTTAAGGGTGGCATGAAGCGGTTAGCCGTGTCAAAAGTTGGAGCAATTATCGAAGAACTCGGATTCACCTATCTCGGACCAGTAGACGGTCATAATCTGGCAGAATTGATTGCGACCTTCGAGCAAGCACATCACATCCAAGGACCAGTACTCGTCCACGTTGCAACAGTTAAAGGGAAAGGTTACGAGATTGCCGAAAAAGACCAAGTGGGATACCACGCCCAATCGCCCTTCGACTTGACAACGGGTAAAGCCATACCCTCCAGCAAGCCCAAACCCCCTGGCTACTCTAAAGTTTTTGCTCATACTTTGGTTAAACTAGCCGAAAATAACCCCAAAATTATTGGGATTACAGCAGCGATGGCAACTGGTACGGGACTGGATAAACTTGCCAGCAAGTTACCCAAGCAATATATCGATGTTGGGATTGCCGAACAACACGCCGTCACTCTAGGCGCTGGCTTGGCTTGTGAGGGAATGCGTCCTGTAGTGGCTATCTACTCGACTTTCTTGCAACGTGCCTACGATCAGATAGTCCACGATGTCTGCATCCAAAATCTACCCGTCTTTTTCTGTATGGACAGGGCGGGAATTGTGGGGTCTGACGGTCCGACGCACCAAGGTATGTACGATATTGCCTACCTGCGCTGCTTGCCCAACATGGTTTTGATGGCTCCTAAAGACGAAGCTGAGTTGCAGCAGATGGTCGTTACTGGAGTTAACTACACTGATGGACCGATCGCCATGCGTTATCCACGCGGTAACGGTTACGGCGTTCCCCTCATGGAGGAAGGTTGGGAATCCTTGCCAATTGGGAAAGGGGAAATCCTCAGACATGGGGACGATCTCTTACTGATTGGTTTTGGTGCGATGGTTCACCCTGCGATGCAAGTCGCAGAAATTTTGCGCGAACATGGGATTGAAGCAACAGTGATTAACGCTCGTTTTGCTAAGCCTTTAGATACAGAGCTAATTCTACCTTTGGCAAAACAAATCGGGCGCGTCGTGACTCTAGAAGAAGGCTGCTTGATGGGTGGGTTTGGTTCTGCGGTAGCCGAAGCTTTACTCGATGCAAATGTTGTCGTTCCTGTCAAGCGAATTGGCATACCAGATACTTTGGTAGATCACGCCGAACCAAATGAATCGAAAGCCGATTTGGGTTTGACCAGTCCGCAAATTGCTGAAACCGTGCGTCAAGCGTTCTTCAGCCAGCAGTTATCTCCTGTAGGTTCGTAATTTTTGATTTTGAGGTGGGCGATCGCCCACCTTTTTTATATTGGTAATTGGTAAATAGTCATTCCTCATTCGTCATTTGTTATGAGTGAGTAGAGTAGGTAGTGAGTAGTGATATATAAGAATTTATATCCAGCTTCTCCTGGCTTTTGACTTTTGACTTTTCCCTAGCCCCTAGCTCTTTATGATCTCTAGTCCTACCCACGTCTACCCTGTAATTTGGTACGAAGGCTCGGTTTTACTTATCGACCAAACGCACTTGCCAGCCGAGTATGCCTTTGTGGAAATTCATCGCTGTGAAGATATGGCGCAGGCAATCAAAACGATGATTGTCCGAGGCGCACCAGCAATCGGCATCGCTGCTGCCTACGGTATGTACTTGGGGGCGCGGGAGATTGAAACCCAAGATCGAGAGCAGTTTTTGTCGCAGCTAGAGCAAGTGGCTCAGATGTTGCGAACAACCCGTCCGACAGCGGTAAATTTGTTTTGGGCGATCTCTCGCATGTTAAAAACTGCCTACGAAACGATCGGCACGGTTGAGGAAATTCGCCAAGTTTTGTTAACTACAGCACAGACAATTCAAACCGAAGATTTACAAACTTGTCAGGCAATTGGCGATCGCGGTCTGGAACTCTTGCCAAAAACTCCCGCTCAACTCAATCTCTTAACTCATTGCAATGCTGGAGCCTTAGCAACCGCAGGTTATGGTACGGCTTTGGGTGTTGTGCGTTCTGCTTGGTCTTGTGGTAGGTTATCGCGCCTCTATGCCGATGAAACTCGCCCTCGTCTCCAGGGGGCAAAACTAACTGCTTGGGAATGCGTCCAGGAAGGGATACCCGTTACGGTAATTACAGATAGTATGGCTGCCCACTGTATGCAGCAAGGTATGATTCACGCCGTTGTGGTGGGCGCTGACCGCATCGCCGCTAATGGCGATACAGCAAATAAAATTGGCACGTACAGCTTAGCGCTGGTAGCTAAGGCACATGACGTTCCTTTTTATGTTGCCGCACCCGTAGCAACAATTGATTTTGCGATCGCAACTGGTCGAGAAATCCCAATTGAGGAACGCGATCCGGTTGAAGTCTATCAGATTGACGATACTATCTTGACTCCAGCAGGCGTGGAATTTTACAACCCAGCTTTTGACGTAACTCCCGCTCATTTGATTACAGCAATTATTACCGAGCATGGGGCTTTTTCTCCCAGTCAGTTGCAGCAAGAGTTACAGCATAAATATGTAGCATAGGAAAGGGAGCAGGGAGCGCACGAGCAGGGAGAAAGAGAGCTGGGGGAGCAACTACAAATTCACAATTCAAAATTTAAAATTCCCTACACCCCACACCCTTCACCCTACAATCATTTGTCACGCACCACGCACAACGCACCACCTTCTTGATGAACACTTCAAGCTCAGATCCCTGGATCGGTCGTTTTATTGGCGATTGCCGACGCTATTATCTAGAACAGCGCATCGGTGCGGGTGGGATGGGTAACGTTTATCTAGCTATGGATACGCGGCTGGGACAGGAGGTAGCGCTGAAATTACTGAGAGACACGCTCGCTGTCTCGATTCCATTGCATAAACGTTTTGAGCGCGAGGCGATGCTTTGTGCTGCCCTCAAAAGCGACCATATTGTCGATATTAGTGACTACGGCGTGACGGAAGAGGGATACCCTTTCTACGTGATGGAATACCTCGTTGGCGAAACGCTAGGTCAACTCCTACGACGAGAGACACGATTGCCTGTAGAACGAACGATTGAAATTGCCTGTCAAGTCTGTGCGGGACTGCAACTTGCTCACCAAGGTGTTAGGATTCGGCGTGAGGGAGTTGTCACCACGAGCGATCCGATCCAAATCGTTCACCGCGACCTCAAACCCGATAATATTTTTCTGATTCCAACCGCTTTGGGAGAGTTGGTCAAAATTCTCGATTTCGGAATTGCTAAAATCCGCGATGAAGCACTAGAGTTAACTAACCTGACCAGTACGTTCTTGGGTACGTTCCGCTACGCTGCACCGGAACAGTTACAGATAGAGAAAAATATCGATGGACGGGCAGATATTTACAGTTTGGGGATGATTCTCTACGAGATGCTCAGTGGTTCCGATCCATTTGGCTTCGGAACTGAAGCCCGCAAAACAAGTGGCGTGTCATGGGGAATTGCCCACACTTCCCAAATGCCTCAATCATTGCGATCGCAACCTAAATGCGCCCACTTGTCGGTCGAGCTAGAAGCAATTGTCATGCGCTGTTTAAACAAGCAACCAGAGCAACGCTTTGGCTCAGTGATGGAATTGAGTGCGGCACTACAATCCGTGCTACCAACTTCTTTGGGGCATACTGCTGGTTTTATCCATTCTCAACCCACCAAGGAGGCGATCGCCCCAAATTCGGCAAACTCAGCTACAGATGAGAGAAAGCCTACACCGCCGTCAGTAACTCCCCCCTCGTCCAATCGAACTCAGACTCCTCAAACGCGCATATTCGATCTGCACCAACATCAACCCAAGCAATATACGCCGCCAGCTCATCGTACCGATGCCATAAACTCGAATCGAATCGACTCAAGACGAGCGCAACAGTTGAGCCAAACTCAGTTGCAAAACCCTCCTGTTGAGCAAAATAGTCGCGAACCACAAAGAACTAGAAGAAACTTATGGTTATTGTCTAGTGCGGGCTTTGTGTTAGGAGTAGCAGGAGTGGCACTTGTGGCTGGCATTTTCTATTTGTATTTTTTGCTACCTCAATCCAAGCCTCCAACTCAAACCCCTTCAACTCCACCCACATCACCACAACCGCTGGAACCGTGGTAAGTAAGCGATCGCGCCATAGCTCCTTAAAATACGTATACAAATAAAGTATAATAATTTACGAAAAATAATCAAAAAATTCTTAAATTTCCTGCGGATAGGTAGAAAAAAGGTACTATTTTCTATGTAAGTTAAGAAAAATTGAATAAATTATTCGAGACATTTCACGAAAATTTAAGATGTCAGTTTGTATAGAGAGTGAGTAGTGTAAAGGAAGTCATAAGTCGTAAGTCGGAATTAACCGATAACTTGGTACAAACGTTGCATGTAACGTCTCTACACTGAATAACTGATAACTGATAATTAAAAAAGTTCCTCATGAAATTCAAATTTCCAATCTTTGTTTTAGTAGCTAGCGTGACATCTGCCAGTGTCATAGGATTTCAGGATCGAGTAGGGGCGCAGAATACCAGTCGTAGTCAAGGATCTCCACAAAATACCTCCAATCAGGCAACCACTTTTGTTTGCGTCCGTTCTGGGAATGGCTTTGCTACGGTTGCAGCTAGGGGAAATCAACGCTCTGCACCAATGATTACCTGGCAAAGACAAGTCAGTGCAGAATATACGCCTCAAGAACGCTGTCAGCTAGTTTCCCAGAAGTTGACTAAAGCAGTTGCCGCGAATGGTGGGAGACTAAGTAATTTACTACTGACAACTGGAATCATTAAAAATGAGACAGTTATCTGTTATGTCAATTCTGGCGCTAGGTGCGATACAAGCAATACACTATTTACTCTCTCTCCAGAAAATGCTAAAAACCCTGGTGCAGCTTTAGCTAATTTGCTGCGTTTCGGTCAGCGTGCCGACTATTCGGCAATTCGTGAGAGTGCTAGCGGTGAAGGTGAGAGTGCACCTACTGGCGCTATTGATATGGAAGCAGCAGTAGAGGAGGCTTTTTCAGCTGGTTACGAATCAGCAGGTACAGGCGCAAGCGAAGCATCTCCCGTGCAGCAACCTAGTAACTCTCCTGCAAATAGTAGTTGGTAATTGGTAGTTGGCGAGAGGCAAGAGGTAAATTGATTGTTAAAGTCTTTGTAAGTACACCGATCGCTATAATGTTGGTGTATATTTCTATACTAAAAAACTCCGAGCAAGCCTTAGCGCGATCGCAGTCTCAGCCGATGCTGATGAGTCAGGTTACAAGTGCAGAAACCGCCGTAGCGATCGCAGTGCCAGTAGTTGCTAGACAAGTGACCGTACGAATTTTTGCCACTGCTGCTACAGGTTCGGGCGCGATCGTGCGGCACAGAGGAGAAACGTACACCATATTGACCTGCGCTCACATTGTGGGTGAGGGTGAGGACGAGCGCTTCACGATTCTAACCGCAGACGGACAAAAGCACGTAGGCAAGCGGTTGCGATCGCCTGTATTGTCTGGATCGGATTTAGCCTTGGTAGAGTTTACCAGCAAAACAGCATATCAAGTCGTGGCGATCGCCGATACCAAAGCTGTAGCTGTCGGCGATTCCATCTATGCTGCCGGATTTCCTAATTGGCAATGGACGAGTGCGGATGCAGTTGAAGACACTCGGACTTGGGGTATTAAAGCCTTACGAGTGACGGATGGTGAAGTGGCAATGCTGCCAGAAAAATCTCTACAGGAAGGGTATCAACTGGGTTATACCAACGAGATCGATCCAGGGATGAGCGGTGGACCAGTTTTAAATCGCAAAGGACAACTAATTGGAATCAACGGTCGCTTGAAATATCCGCCTCAAGGTATTAGTGCATTTACATTTACTGATGGCTCTGCACCATCCGAGCAAATGTACCAGCAAATGGAAGCATTGAGCTGGGCAATCCCCGCCACGGCTTTTTGGCAAGCACTGAAGTAGAAGCGTGAAGAAGTCAAAAGTCAAAATTAACTGATAACTGATAACTGATAACTGATTTATGAAAACAAACTTTACTTATCCTTTGTTGACCGGAACGGTAACTTTAGCAGTGTTAGTAACGAGTCATAATTTAGCGCTGGCTCTATCTCCTCAAGAAATTGTCAAAATTGGCAGTCCCATGACGGTGCAAGTCAATCCTCCGATGGGAGTTAAAGATGGCGGTTCTGGAGTGATTATTCAACGGCAGGGCAATACTTACACTGTCCTGACGTGCAATCATGTTGCTTTAATGCCTGCACCGCATACGATTCGTACTCATGACGGTCAGAGTTATGCAGTTGTGAGTACGGAAAAATTGCAAAAAAGCCCGAACGAACCCGATTTGGCATTGGTGACATTTAGTAGTGCGGCTGTATACCCCGTTGCCAAGCTAGCGCCGTCTAACGTGCCTGTAGGAGCAGAAATTTTTGTCATGGGCTTCCCTGCTTTAGATCGGAAATTTGGTGCAGACCGCGATTTTGTCTTTTCGCCGGGATTCGTGACCAGTCGCCCCAGCAGTGCGCCAGAAGGCTATACACTGCGTTATAACTCAGTGACAAAAGGTGGAATGAGCGGTGGTCCTGTCTTTGATATTGATGGTCGCGTCGTTGGGATTCATGGGTTGGGAGGTAGCGATCGCGTAGACGTGAAGCAGCAGGGGAGCGACGCGACGATGGCGGTGAATATGAAAACTGGCTTTAATGGGGCAATTCCGATTAATACGTTTTTGGCAATGCGATCGCAGATCCCTCAAGCTCCAGCAGTCGCGGTGGATACTGCCCCCAGTACGGATAAACCAGCTCAAAGGTTAGAAAATCCCAAATCTGCTTCAGACTTTTTCGCTAAAGGATCGGTAGAACGCGATCGCGGCGATCGATCGAGAGCAATTGCTAACTACACCCAAGCGATCGCCCGCAACCCCAACTACGCCGATGCTTACTATCAACGGGGAAACGCCCGTTACGACCAAGGAGACAAGCAGGGGGCGCTAGTAGACTACGACCAAGCGCTGAAATTTGACCCCAACTATGCTAATGCTTATTACCAAAGAGCAGTGATTCTTTATAATCGGGGCAACAAGCAGGGAGCGCTGTCAAATTTCGATCGCTACATCACTCTCGTTCCTAACGACGCTCAAGCCTATCACAGTCGCGGTGCGATTCGCCGCAGTATGGGAGACGGTCAGGGAACGTTTGACGATTTCGATCGCGTCGTCCGGCTCGAACCGGATAATTCTAGGGCATATTACAATCGTGGCTTGGCTCGGACAATGTTGCGAGACTCTAAAGGAGCGCTGGATGATTTTAGCCATGCTTTAAATCTCGATCCTAGTTGGACGACAGTGTACAACAACAGAGCAATTCTCCGCCGCCGCTTGGGAGACCGACAAGGGGCAGTTGATGATTTTAGTAAAGTCATCAGTATAGAGCCGAAAAACGCGGAAGCTCATTACAACCGAGGTCTCGTGCGGCGCGATTTAGGCGATCGCCAAGGTGCGATCGAGGACTTACAGCTGGCTGCTAACATATTCCAGCAAAAAAACGACAGCGCGAATTATCAAAAAGCATTGGAGAAAATTGAGAGCATTCAAGCAATGCCAGTAATTCCCGCAGTACCCGCACCTGTAGTGACTCCAACAACAACTTCACCATCAGATAATTCCACCAATCTAAACCAACCAACCAACACTCAACCCACTAACTCTACTGATTCAGGTAATGTTCCCGAATCTGCCGCACCAACGCAATCCGAAAACAATTCAACTTGGTAGTGGTTAAGTCAGTGTAGAGACGTTACATGTAATGTCTCTACACTGACTGATGCGTTAGGTAGCTCAAAATGATGAGAAAATACTTAAACAACTCATCATAGAAATTTACAGATCGTCATTATGGCTCAGATTCAGTTTTCTAAAGGTGTTACCGAAAAAACAGTCCCAGATGTACGCTTGACGCGATCGCGAGATGGGAGTAATGGTACGGCAACTTTTTATTTTCAAAATCCCCAAATTTTGAGTGAGGGTAGCAATGAAGAAGTGACGGGGATGTACTTGATTGATGAAGAAGGGGAACTCGTGACCCGCGAAGTCAAAGGAAAATTTATCAACGGCAAACCAGAAGCCATTGAAGCGATCTACCTGATGAAATCGACCGAAGAGTGGGATCGGTTTATGCGGTTTATGGAAAGATACGCCAACGAACACGGCTTGGGATTCAACAAATCATAGTTTTTTAGGAATCTGTGACACATCAGCCTCACCCTGACATACCAGGATTGACAGTCAGTTGTGCTGTTATCACCGTTAGCGATACCCGTTCCCCAGAAACAGATAAAAGCGGTCGCCGAATCGAGCAATTGCTCGTAGCAGCGCGTCATACTGTGGGATTTTATGCGATTGTTAAAGACGAACCAGAGCAAATTCAATCGCAGATAGAATCGTTCAGCCAGCGTGTAGATTTAGATGTGGCAATTTTTAACGGGGGTACGGGTATCGCCCCCAGAGATACAACCTACGACGCGATCGCCTCTTTACTGGAGAAAACTTTACCAGGATTTGGCGAATTATTTCGGTATCTGAGCTATCAAGACATTGGTTCCCGCGCCATAGCTTCGCGAGCGATCGCGGGTGTATATCAGGGTAAACTAATTTTTTCGCTTCCAGGTTCTACTAACGCCGTACAACTGGCAATGGAAAAGCTAATTTTGCCAGAGTTGACTCATTTAGTCAGACAGTTACAAAAGTAGTTGGCGATCGTTGGTAGATGCGCAGACATCTAGCAAAAGATATAAGTAGAAACATAAAATTTTGTCTCTCCACCATTCAAAAGAACTGACAAGTCAATCTAAATATTTCTCATAGTAATCTTTTCTCAACTTGCATAAACTGCTAGGCATAGTGTAGCGGTTGTTGCATTTTTATTGATGGAATTAAGCTTGTAATTTGACTGCAATCGGGCAAATTGTCGAGCTTGCTATGCTCTCTTTTTCACGCTTTTCTAGCTTAAAGTGCCAAAACTAGAAGTAAAAAGGCAATCCTTGAGTTTTTAAGTACCTATAAATTGCTAACCAAAAAACATTTTTAGCAAAAAGTTGTGCTTGAACTCTAGGCAATTTCAGTCATAGAAGTAAGAGGATTTGTGTTGAATGGCAACGTCTGAAAACGACAATAACGGTGGCAACACCACCAATAGTGAAGATACACCTTTTGCTGTTGGATCGAACATTACATTGCAACTTCCCTCTGATAGCAACCCACCAAGTGATAGTAGCGAACCCTTTGCTGTAGGTACGAATATGACAATACAATTCACAGATGATAGCGGTCAACCACAAGGCGAACAGTTAAGCTCAGACAACATTGTAGGGACAAACTCAGCTCCTTGGGGTGACACGCCAGAAGGAAGCGATTCTCTGACTGGTGATAGCGGTGCTAACCAATCGCCTACTGGCGATTCCGGTAGCTATACATGGGATTTTAGTCAGGTATCTGGCGGGGAGTCAAGCCCTGCTAGTGAAGGTAGTGAAGGTAGCGAGGGTAGTGGTGACAGCACCGGGATGAGCGACAGCACCGATATGGATAGCCTCTTTCAACGATCGCCTTGGGGTTCGTTGCAAGAAGTTGGCATCGACAGCTTTGAAGATGTCTTCGGCAATGTTGGTGCTTCTGGCGGTGGCGAAAACCCCTTTGGCGGCGGTGCTGGCGGTGGCGAAAATCCCTTCGGCGGTGGTGCTTCTGGCGGCGGCGAAAATCCCTTCGGTGGTGGTGCTGGCGGCGGCGAAAATCCCTTCGGTGGCGGGGGCAATCCTTTCGGCGGTGGTGCTGGCGGCGGATTCATGTAGTTCTGTGGCGCGATCGCCGTTTAACTGATAGCGATTCTCAGTCCAGTGCATAAAACTTGTAGGGGCGCACAGCTGTGCGCCCCTACTAAATATCCCTAAAAATGTGCGCCCCTACTAAATATCCCTACAAAATGTCTATGTCTACGCCCCTACGAAATGATTGTGGTTTATTTTTAGATCGCTCCAGCTAGCCACATAGATATCAAAGCCAAAAAAGCATTAACTGTATAAAATACCGCAACCACTTGTAATTCAGACCATCCAGACAATTCTAAATGGTGATGGAAGGGAGCCATTTTAAACAGACGCTTGCCTTTACCATCGGCTCCTTTGGTGGCTTTGTAATAACTAACTTGTGCGATCACTGATAAAGATTCGACAAAAAAGATCCCACTGAGGATAAATAGCGCCCAGAGGGTGTTACTCATGAGAGCGACTCCTGCTAACGCGCCTCCTAGTGCTAAAGAACCCGTATCTCCCATAAAGACGCGAGCGGGATTGCGGTTATGTACTAAAAAGCCGATACAGCTACCACTTAAACAAGCACAGAAAATTGCCAAACTGGGGAAATTAGGCGCGACGATCGCTCCCAATCCTAAAAGCGCGATCGCTACCGTTCCTCCTGCCAAACCATCCACACCGTCGGTTAAATTAGTGGCATTGCTTTCGGCAGTCAAGACAAACACTGCTAACGCCCAGAATAGCAAACCCAAGGGTAAAGCAAACCCAAACGGTAACGCGATCGTCGTCAGATCCCCCGATCGACTCCACAGCCACAGGCAATATAGACAACCAAAACCAACTTGCAGAGCCAGTTTCAGACGTGGGGAAATACCTTTATTAGACTGGCGACGCAAAATTTGCCAATCATCCAACCAGCCAATAAACCCGTAACCGACCGTAATTCCAGCGATCGCCAATACAGGGGCAAGGTGATGAATTTCCAGCACCAACGCCGATAAGATGATGCTAGCGATGACCGCTACAGGTACGAAAAATATGCCACCCATCGTCGGCGTACCTGCTTTTTTTAAGTGTGCTTGGGGACCGTCTTCGCGAATGACTTGTCCAGCTTTTAACTGCTGGAGGATCGGGACGATCCAAAAGCCAACTGCGGCAGTGACAGCAGCGCAGAATAAGAAAGGAAAAGTTAGCGATCGCCCTTGCCAGGGTAGGCGCTGCGCTGTTAGATCGAGAGTCAGCGAGGCGGTAGCGAGTGCAAGGCTTAGGACGATAAGCAGTCTCGTACCGGAGAGATGGAAAGACCAGAAAGAAGATGATTTCGCGTCCACAACAAAGTTGCCTTTTGACTAGATATGTGCTGAGGACATTATCGGAACTGAATCGAAAGTGCTGCCTTGAAAGTATTTAAATGTAATATTTTTGAAGAGTCATTGGTCATTAGTTATTCGTCATTTGTGAGTTGCTAATGACCAATGATAGATGACAAATGACTCTCAGCTACGCGTCATCAGCTTCATCAATATCTCCTAAATCATCGTCATCATCATAGAAATCGCCAACATCATCACCTTCAAGCAAGTCGAGAGAAGAGTCGCCGTCTTCCACTTCGGTTAGCAAATCTGGTTCCTGAACACCATCGCGGGGGATCAACCGACCGTTAGATTTCAACCAGTCAATTAGTGACGATTCTTGTTTTAAAGGAATGACGCGAGCTGGCTGTTCCCGTGGTTCTTCTCTAAGCGGAGAGTTGTGCATATTTAGGCTTTGTCTAGACAAGGAGATGCAATTATACATCTAAAGTTTATCACTTGGTAATTGGTAATGGATAATTGGTAGTTGGTAGTTGATTGCTAGTTGTTGTAAGTGACAAACGATCGACAATAACAAGTATGACAAAAAAATTATCTAATCACAGATAGCAAAAACTACATGGCTTCGTATGATGAGACTATATAGCAAAGAAGTCAGAAGTCAGAGTTGACTCCCGACTCCCGACAAAGAGGAGATAAAAAATGTTAGGAAAAGAAACACTTTTGGAAAAGATTGCTGGTAAGAATCGCGGGTTGTTATCAACAGAGGTAGATAAACAAGCTGTCCTCGCCGCGATCGCTCAGTTAGAAGACCGTAATCCTACACCTCGTCCGGTAGAAGCTAGCGAACTTTTGAATGGAGACTGGCGCTTGCTCTATACGACAAGTAAAGGATTGTTAAATATCGACCAATTCCCATTACTCAAACTCGGACAAATTTATCAATGCGTTCGCGTTCAAACTCAAAGTCTTTACAATATTGCTGAGGTTTACGGTTTACCTTTTCTTGAAGGGGTAGTTAGCGTTGTAGCTAAATTTACTCCTGTCTCCGAACGCCGGATTGAAGTTAAATTCGAGCGATCGATTATTGGGTTACAACGCTTGTTTAGCTATCAGTCTCCTGCTAGTTTTATTCAAGAAATAGAAGCAGGAAAAAAATTTACGGCTTTGGATACCAAGATTAATAGTAACAGACAACAAGGTTGGGTAGATATTACCTATCTCGATAGCGATTTACGCATCGGACGGGGTAATGAAGGTAGTATCTTCGTGTTAACTAAAGTTTAATTTGTTGAAAATATAACCATGACCTCACTCAGGTAATTCACCAAAGCATTCCCGATAGCGTGTCAACATAGACTTTAACTCTGTTGCCTGTTGCTGCGCTGCTTGTGCCTGTTGCTGCGCTATTTCTCTTTGCTGCTGTTCGGCGATCGCAACTTCTTGCGGAGTCGGGACTAATTGACCATCAGGAGTAAAAAACCGTAACCTTTCTTCATGAATCCCCAAGTACAACTCTAGTTGCTGACTCCACAACCAACCTTGAGGATTTGGCTGTAATTCTTGGTATTGACCTCCAACCAATTGAAAGCCTTTAAATTCAAAACTTTTTGGGTCGAACCAGAAATATTCTGGAGTGCGAAAAGTATCTTGATAAATTTGTTTTTTTAAACCCCTATCAGTTTTGGCGGTTGTATCGGAGAGAACTTCTACAATGACATTCGGATATTTACCATCCTCTTGCCAAACAACCCAGCTTTTGCGCGGTTTGCGTTCTGTACCCAGCACGACAAAAAAATCTGGACCCCGAAATTGTTCTGATTTAAGTTGGCGAGGACTGTAGTATATGGTGAGATTGCCGAAAGCATAGAAATCTTGACGATCCTTCCACCACAATTCCAGGCATTCAATTAGTAGCAGCAGTTGGCGTAAATGCAGTTCGCTTTCCAAAGGCGGTTCGTCACTCCATAAGTCCCCAGGAGGAAAGATAACATCTTCTGGTTCAAATTCTGGAGTTTCTAAGTCTTTTGCCAGGGACATCGCATTTAAACCTGGGAATGTAGACCGACATATTATAGTTTAGTGTAAGAAGGTAGGAGGCAGAGGCAGAAGTAATAAAATCTCCCTACACTCTACATCCCGCACCCTATTAATTAGTCACTGATATATCATTCCCATGCGGGTGTAATACATTCGCAGGGGCGCACGGCTGTGCGCCCCTACAGATCCGCGTACCTCATTTAACTGAGAATCGCTATAACTGGTCACTAATTATTAAAATTTGCCGTATAAAGCTTCGCACCTTGGAAATTTGCGCCAGTTACAACAGCACCGTCAAAGATTGTACTTGCTAGTTGCGCTTGTTGAAAATTAGCACCTTTTAAATTTGCATCAATCAAACTTGTATCGCTAGCCAAAACTTTCTGCAAATTGGCTTTTTGTAAGTTAGCACCCTCTAAATCTGCACCTTCTAAATTGGCATTTGTCAGGTTAGCGCCTGATAAATTTGCATTTCGCAAATCCGCACCAATTAAATGAGCGCCACTCAAATTTGCCCCAGAAAGATCGCAACTCTGACATTCTCCAGTTGCCATTAATTGTCTGACATGGGCTGGGTTTTCTGCCTGTACAGGAGTCGCAATCGAAAGAGCAGCGATCGCAACCGTTGTAGAGAGCATTGCTAGTTTCATCTTGCTTCACCTCAATTCACGGATGCAGCTACTAAGTAGCTTGTTATTAGAATCGCTCAATTAACATGGTATTTTCATCGGGCAATAGGTGGAACTGGATAGCAATTATACTCAACCTTAGAGAGAAAACATTAAGGCTAACTGCAAAAAAGATGTAATTTGTCAATAGCCTTGTACCTAATTTTTTGTCAACATTCCCAGATTTGGAACGCGCACGTTACTCGCTATTTCCAGCGGGCGATCGCTAATCGCGCGGCTAGGTTGAGGCACGACTGCTGCTAAATATTTTTGGACTAGCTCACCCAACACAGCAACCCCGCGATCGATGTCTGCAAGGGAATTAGAAAAATTTAAGCGCAGGGCTGGATAACCTTGGTGATTGGGAAAAAATGCCGTTCCCGAGGCGACGAGAATCTTACGAGACAATGCTTCTCGACAAATCGCTTGTACGGATATACCTTCTGGTAAATGTACCCAAAGAAATAGCCCTCCCTGGGGAATAGTCCAACTGGCTTGAGCAGGAAAATAACGCTCTAAAGCCTGAAGCATGGCGTTACGACTTTGAAGATGGTTTGTCCGCAAGCGGTTGAGATAGCGACGATAATGTCCGCCAGCCAAAAACTCGCTGACAATTGCTTGCGAAACTGTAGATGAGTGCAAATCTTGCAGAATTTTCTGTTCTAAAATTGGTTGATAATGCCTGCCCGTCACAACCGTGTAACCAACTCGCAAACCAGGCATTAAAGTTTTAGAAAACGTACTGATATAGGTGACAATATCGCTGCGATCTAAAGCTTTAATTGGAGCTGCAACAGGCTCAGATTCAAAATTTAGGGCTTCATAAGCATTATCTTCCAAAATGGGACATTCGTATTGTTGAGCCAGGGCTAACAATTTTTGGCGATGAGTTTGGGAAGTCGTAATCCCAGTCGGATTGTGTAAAGTACTAATTGTATAAATTAATTTAGGGCAATGACTGCAAAGATATTGTTCTAACAGCTCTAAATTCATACCTTCTGCTGTCATAGGAATACCAATAACTTTTACTCCTAAACTTGCTAAGATTCCCAACGCTCCATGATAGGTAGGTGTTTCAACAATTACCCAATCTCCAGGCTGAAGATAGTAACGCATTGCCAGCGATAATCCTTGTTCCGAACCAGTGGTCACGATAATTTCTTCAGGGGAAACTTCTAGACCTTGGTTTAATAGCATCTGAGCTATTTGTTGACGTAAAACAAGCTGTCCTTGTGGCAGATCGTAGCGAAATAAAGTATCGGTAGAATTGGCGATCGCTCGTTTGGCAATGCGTTGGAAATTAGCCGATTCTGGTGTGAGAGGAAATCCAGAACTAAAATTAATAATGTCTTTTTGTTGTTGAGCTTGCAAAGTAGCCATAATTTGTTCGCAAAAAGTTTCTCCCGTTTCAGAAATAGTCACTTTTTGAGTGGGAGCAAAATGCGATTGGCGCTGTGGCGAGGATAAAGCACTGCTGACAAAATATCCCGCACCTGGACGAGATTGAATTAAACTGTCAGCTTCTAATACAGCATAAGCCTCAACAATCGTCAATTTATTCACACTAATACTTGCTGCTAAATTCCGAATTGAAGGCAACTTTTCCCCAGGTGGGAGTTTACCAGATTGAATTAAACGGCTCAAATAGTCGCGGATTTGTAGATAAAGCGGTTGGGGAGAGTGGCGATTTAAAATAATTTTCATAATAAACTGGTAATGGGTAATGGGTAATGGGTAATTGGTTATTTCACTTGTCAACCACCACTGATAACTGACTTGTGTACGGGCGGTTTTTGACTCCTAATTTACCGTTTTAATTGTCAATCTATTAGCTAAACCCGCCTTTACGATAACTGATAACTGATAATTGCACTATAAAAGATTTTTCCAAACTGTACCCGGTACAATTCAGTGTATTTAAACTAGGACAGTTGAGAATTGCGATCGCTGTACTGGTATGTAAACTGATTCTTCTAATCGAACGATGAAGTTTAATCCATCACCTTCAATACATCTCTTGGCAAGAGCTTATCTTTAAACCAAACAATCCTAGCTGGCACATCATTCATTTTGACACCTGCTTTTTCTAAATTCAACCGCTCGGAAATTGCCAAAATCAAATTATCTGATTGAGCGCGACGAACTTGAGAAAATTTCTTTTGTAAATATTCCGGTCGCCAGTACCCCACAATTTCTAACAAAAATACTCGTCCGTCAGGATGTACCAAACGAAAATCGGGAATCATGACGCTACCAGGAATTGGAATTAGATCGACTTCTCGCTCTAGTACCCATTCGGTTTTTGTAGCATTCCAACGCTCGACAAAAGCCGCTTCTAGCATACTGTCATAAGGCTTACCTGGTGGATAATGAGAGACTAAACCGCACTCAGAATTCAGCGTAAATCGTCCTGTTTTCCAGTTATTAGTGTAGAAATCGCGGGTTTGTAAAATTGCGCTCAAACTCCATTTGGTGACGTGGAGTAAAGCCGGAATAAGTTTAGCGATCGCCAGCCCATATCTCGTACTAGGATTAAATAAACTCGCCGGACCATCAACTGTAATTGTAAATCCGTGGTCGGCATCTCCTTCGATGTATGCCATTAATTGAAATAATTTGAGATAGCGAAATAACAGCTTATATTCTCCTGGAACGTTGCGATGAGCGTTGAGAGTTAAGTGGCTGGCGCGATAAAATACCCCCTGGACTTGGGATAAATTGTAGCGGTGCAGTAGTGCTTCTGGTGTTGGTGGCTCGAACCGTGTCATGATGCGATTTTCTGCTAAGTCTGCATACAAACCCGTGCGAATTTGTTCGGGGAAGACTTCTTTGTCTAATTCGCGGCTGAGTTGTAATGCTAACTGTTCCAATACTTGGTGGCTTTGCTGGGGACTGGGCGCTGATTGTGCTGCAAGGGCGAAAACTCGTTCGCGCAGCATTGGTGGTTCTAAGGGGCTGACAATTTCAAATTCACAAAAGCCACTGCGCAGGAGATATGCTAAGCCGCGTTTGAGGCGATAGTCGGGACTATCTCCTTCGAGTTCTTGCAGTTGTCGGTCGAGTGCTGCTTGGATGTTACCGAGATTTTCTTGGAATGTGGTAATAATATCAGTGGCGATTTCTAGATTGTGTTTGTCTATTTTGAGCCGTTTGGGGGTGATTTCTTCCCCATTTTGGCGGTGCATGAGTAAGTCGGTTGGAAGCATAATTCAGTTATCGTAGGGGCGGGTTTAGCAAATAGGTGGACAACCTCAATGGTAAATCTTTGGTCAAAACCCGCCCGTAATTATCGTAGGGGCGGGTTTAGCAAATAGGTGGACAACCTCAATGGTAAATCTTTGGTCAAAACCCGCCCTTACCGAATGTTAGTGCAATCAATTGCCAGATTAATGTCACGCAAAGGCGCAAAGGCGCAAAGGGACAAAGTTATTCTTCGGTTTCTAAGGAAGTATTATCGTCCCATTTTCCTGGGGATTCGGCGGCGCGTTGGCTGGTGCGATCTCCACTTCCGTAGGTAATCTGTTTGGTAGGTAAGATCTCCAACTGCCTGACTTTCTCATTTCCCCTTGTCTCCTTGTCTCCCTGTCCCCTTGTCTTTGTCTCCCCTCGTCTTCTCACTGAAGTTCTTTCTTCGCTGGTGTCTTCGGCTATGACTTCATACATGAGGGCAAATTTGTCTTTGTCTTTGCCTTTACGCAGAACTCGCCCCAAGCGTTGAATGTATTCCCGTGCTGAGCCTGTACCGGATAAAATAATGGCAATTCTGGCGGCTGGTACGTCTACACCTTCGTTGAGGACGTGAGAGGCGATGAGGGTTTTGTATTCCCCTGAACGAAATTTGGTTAAAACTTCGTGGCGTTCTTTGACGGGGGTTTGGTGGGTGATGGCGGGAATGAGAAATTCTTGCGAAATGCGATAGACTGTGGCGTTGTCGGCGGTGAAAATTAGCGTTCGTTCTGGATAGTGTTCTGCTAACAAGTCGGCGAGAATTCTGATTTTGCCATCTGTACCTAAAGCAATTTCTTTGGCTTGACGGTGTGCTAGCATGGCTCTGCGTCCGGCGGCGGATCTGGCGCTGGCTTGGACGAATAATTGCCAGCCTTTGAGGCTACCAAGAGAGATTTTGGCTTCGCGGAGAAAGTCGTTACGGGTTTGAATCAGTTGGTTGTAGCGATCGCGTTCGTGTTGTGATAGTTTGACTTTAATCTGCACGACTTCGTGTTCTGCCAGCGCTTTACCTGCTAAATCTGCGGCAGTTTTGCGATAGATTTCTTGTCCGATAAGCAGATTTAAGTCTGAATGTTTGCCATCGGTGCGTTCTGGGGTTGCAGTCAGTCCGAGACGATAGGGCGCGATCGCGTATTCAGCAATGACGCGATTAAAATCTGTGGGTAGGTGATGGCATTCGTCAAAGATCAACAATGCATAACGGTTGCCTAATGCTTCGGCATGAATTGCCGCACTATCGTATGTCGATACTAATATGGGTGTGCGATCGCGGGAACCACCCCCCAATAATCCCACTTCAACATCGGGAAATGCAGCTGTTAGGTGGGCGTACCACTGGTGCATCAAATCCAAAGTTGGCACGACAATCAACGTGCTGCGAGGAGTAGCTTGCATCGCCAACTGCGCTAGATAAGTTTTCCCCGCCGCTGTTGGTAACACGACAACTCCCCTACGTCCGGCTAGTTTCCAGGCTGCCAATGCCTCGCTTTGATGCGGATATGGCTCCATTTCCATGCTAGGAGATAGTTCTAGCGGTTCAAAGGCTTTGGCTTCGTCGCTAAAGTAACTTCCTTCTGCTTGTAGTGCTTCTACAACTTGGCGATATTGAATGGCAGGAATGCGAAATTTTTCTACTCTGTCATCCCACGTCGCATAGTCCATCCACGATTTACCTCTGGGTGGTGGGTGCAAAATTAACGTACCGCGATCGAACGATAGAGTAGGAGTACGAGGCATTAAAAAAAGTTGTAAGTCGTAAGTTGTAAGTCGTCAGTGATGAGCAGCTGACAATGAGTGCTGATGTTTGTTTACTTTACTCACTCTATAAAGAGACTGGAACGGCTGGCAATAATCAGTTATCAGTTATCAGTGAAAAGTGGTAGTTGGTAGTTGGTTGACAGTTCTTGCTCCCTCTGCCCCTCTGTCCCTCTGCCCCTCTGCTCCCCGACTCCCGACTCCCGCCTGCAATTGCGGTTACTTACGTAAATCTACGCCAGTATAGTTCACACTTCGCAAAATATGAATCATAATATACAAACTTGAGTTAATTAGCATCTCACTTGTTTAGATAGCAGTCGTTGCAAGGTAGGGAAGTTATGCTAGGGCAAGCTTGGAAAAAATTACTTTGGCTGACGATAGTTTCGCTCTGTATCAGCATAGCCGTGCCAATTTTTGCCCAAAACTCTCCTGTCAGCGCTTATCAATCTAATTACTGGCAGCCAGTATCGCGAGTAAATCCTGGTGGTCCTGTTAATGTGATGTTAGTTAATCGCACCAAGTCGCCTTTAAAATACAATTTTCTCGACGATCGCGGTGAGAAAGATTTACCAGTCGGGGACAGCGTTCAAGAAAAAATTTCTTTCCTCCCCATCGATATTGCTATTTACGATCCCGTGCCTCAAACCCCTACTAGCAAGACTGGCGGATTGAAGTATAAAACTACTGTTGATAAACAAAATAATGATGTGACAGTCCAAGTTTTATCTAGAGAAGATAGCAGAATGAGTGTAGTCAGAATTGCTAAGACTGGCTCGATTTACATTTTTTAGAAAAGCATTTATTAGAAAAACCTAACGAAAAATATTACTATGCCGCGACATAATCCCTACAACTTGCAGATGGAAATTACCCGCTTGTTCGAGCAGGGACAATCGTTTTTTGCCACAATCAAGGTGCAAGATTGGTTAAAACAACGTAACGAAAATCCTGCTGACTACGACATTCTTTTCCATCAAAAACCAGCTCCACCAAGCTCCAAAGCCGTCATTGCAGTTGAAATTGAACTCCGGCGCAAAGACGGACAACCAGTCGATCCTTGGTTGCAGGAACAAGCGAATTTACATGCATAAAATTGGGAGCAGGGAGCAGAGGGAAGAGAGCTGAGGGAGACAAGGGAGACAGGGGAGACAAGGGAGAAAACAACCAATAGCCATCAACTCACTTTTCGAGCCAATTCACTTACAACCGCAGCTAATTTATCAGGATTGACTGGCTTGGCAATATGGCGCTGAAAACCTGCTGCTAAAGCTCGATCGCGGTCTTCTGTTCTAGCATAGGCTGTAAGCGCGATCGCGGGAATTTGTCCGCCTTGTTCTGGTGGTAGTTGTCGCAAGCGCTGAATCAAAGCATATCCATCCTCTTCTGGCATTCCAATATCGCTGACGAGGACGTGCGGCTGAAATTGAGCGATCGCCTCAATTGTATCCCGGGCAGTTTCATGAGTCACGACTTTAGCTCCATACTGGGTCAAAACTGTATTGAGTAAGTCTCTGGCATCGGCTTCATCATCGACGACAACAATCCGTAAACCTTCTAGGGATGAAGGCGCGATCGCAGTTTCTGCTTTTTGGCTCTGAGGTTGCTCTGGCTCATCCAGATGATAATCTACGGCGCGAATTGGCAGAGCTACGGTAAATGTAGCCCCTTTACCCAATCCCGCACTTTCAGCTCCTACCATACCACCGTGCAGTTCTACCAAATGACGTACGATCGATAAACCCAGTCCTAAACCACCATACTCTCTGGTCGTAGTGCTGTCTGCTTGCAGGAAGCGATCGAAGACGTGGGGTAAAAACTCGGAACTAATACCTTGTCCGTTATCAGCAACTTGTACTTGTACTTGAGAATCAAACTGAAATAAACGCACTTCAATTCGTCCGTCCTTGGGAGTAAATTAACGGCATTAGCAAGCAAATTCCAGAATACTTGCTGCAAGCGATTGGCATCTCCCATGACTGGTCTAACGCTAGAATCTAATTTCGATTCAATCTGAATGTTTTTGGCTGTTGCTGCGGGTAAGACCGTTTCAATCGCGTCAACGATAACTGGTGCAATGTCTATCGTGTGAATCTCTAAATGCAGCTTTCCCGTAACGATCCGCGACATATCTAAAATATCTTCGATCAACTGCGCCAGAGATTTTGTGTTGCGATCGATTGTCTCTAAAGCGCGCGCTGTCATCTCTTCATTAAACTTGCGGTTACGAAGTAACTGCGTCCACCCCAGCATCGCATTTAAAGGCGTGCGTAATTCGTGAGACAGGGTAGCCAAAAACTCGTCCTTGATTCGATTGGCTGTTTCTGCTTCTTCGCGAGCTACCTTTTCCCGTTGTAACAATCGTTCTCGTTCTACTTCCGCTTGCTTGCGTTCCGTAATGTCCGTATGAACGCCAATCCATTCCCTCACGCTACCATCTGTTTCTAAAACTGGCACGCCACGGGCATTCATATACCTATACTCGCCGTCATAGCGCCGCACCCGATGCTCCATCTCGTACACACTGCGATGAGCCAGAGCTTTTAACCATGCTTGCGCAGTGCGATCGCGATCTTCTGGATGAATGGCGGCAATCCATCCCCATCCTTGATACTCTTCAAACTTTTGTCCGGTAAAAGCACTCCATCCAGGCAGTTCGGTAACGACTTCCCCTTCTGCTTTGGTATCCCAAATAATGTTTGTCGTCGCTTCTACCAAAGAACGATAACGTTCTTCACTCCAACGTAGAGCTTCCTGCGCAGCTTTGCGATCGCTCAAATCTAGAATAAAGCCGATAATTTCCGATCGAAACGTATCCGTATCTGCTAACAATGCGCCACCAATTAGAATTGGGACTCGCGTACCATCTTTACGGATATATTGTTTCTCAAACGGAGCTGCAATTCCGTGTTTTTTCAGTTCTTCAGCTGCTTGAAGATCTAAAGGAAGAAACTCCGCAGGAGTTAAACTATCCCAATGCAATCTTCCTGCCAGCAAATCTTCTCGCTCGTAACCTATGAGTTGGAGAAAATAGTCGTTTGCATAATGAATTTTCCCCTGAAAGTCCCCAAAGGCAACGCCAAAAATATTTGACTCTACCAAACGTCGAAACCGCTTTTCACTTTCTGTAAGAGCTGCTGCCGATCGCTCGGCGGCTTGGCGCGACGAAGAGAGCGAGTGCGTCATGGCAAATAGAGTCATACTCATTGCCACTCCAATAAAGGCGACGAAAGGCGCGAGATTGATTTCTGAAGCCAGTTCTAATTCAGGGCGAGAGGTAAAAACTAAACTCCAAGTCCGTCCGCCAAGATCGATCTTTTTGTTAGTCTGAAATTGCGACCGATCGCGGTTATTTAGCGTATAAGATCTGGATGAGTGTAGCAAATTCACCGAGCTAAGGTTGTTACTATCGTAAATTTCAAAATTCACCAAGCGGTCTTCATCGCCAAAAATACCATTAATTAGATCGTCAGCCCGAAAAGGACTGTAAATAAAACCCATTAACTCTGTTTGCCTTTGCGTTTTTGTGGCGGGAATATTACCACCACGGTAAACCGGAACGTAGATGAGAAAACCCGCTTGCTTGTGTTTGTCAATTTCTTGAACTAAAGTCACTTTACCTGAAGCAGCGGGAATACCAGTATCGCGGGCGCGTTCCATCGCAGCACGGCGCACTGGCTCGGAGAACATATCGTAACCAACTGCAACTCGGTTGCGACGCTCTTGTGGTTCTAGATAAATAATGGCATGATATTCCAAACGAGGATAGTTGGGGCGGATATTGAAGTTAGCGATTCCCTGTTGCTGCATCTGGGTGACAAAGGCATCTTTCGCTGCTGCTGGCACTCGCGCCGAATAGCCAATTCCTTGAATCCCAGGATAGCTACCGCGCAATTTCATCCGATTGACAAAAGCCCGAAATTCTTGCGATGTTACTGCTTCACTTGCGGCAAATAGACCACTTCCTGCCCGTAACAGAGTTATGTAAGCCTCAATCCGATCTTGAATCTTGGCTTGAGTTGTTTGGACATCATTTTCAAACCGTAACCGCTCTTTATTTTGAACCGTACTCGATACATAATAAGTAGCTGCCGTAGTAAATAAGAGCGAGATCGTCAAAACAAAATAGGGAATCCAGCTTCGACGTGGTTGTAAATACCTCCCAAATAAGTTTGCTTTCATTCGTCGCTTCAAATTACAGAATATCAGCCTAAGATAGCAATAAAGTTAGTCATAGTCGCGCGTGACTTTTCAGGCGATCGCTCTCCCGATCTACACTTGACCGCTTAAGACTGCATATATTGCTACATACAACATTAACCAATTATAAAAATAATCTGATAATTTCTCGCTCATCTCTACACCCCACACCCTCTCTTCACCGATCGCTTTATACAGACGTTACATGTAACGTCTCTATACTGATAACTGTACGGACGGGTTTAGCATATAGATTGACAACCAAAGCTATAAATTTTTGATCAAAACCCGCACGGGCAGTTTGACGCGACGTGCTACAACGGGGGACACCCCCGCAACGCAGAAGCAAATCAACGGGGGATACCCCCGCACGCAACTGTCCTCCCCTACGATAACTGATAACTGATAACTGTACCCAGACATTTAACTCTTCAATCGCAACAATTGAATCTCTGTTCGTTGGTTCCGATTATCATAGGGAGAAATATCCTCTCTGAGCTGGCTAAAACCTTTTCCTACTGCAAACATTTTGTGTTGCAGACCGCGTTGTTTGAGATAATTAACAACTTCTTGCGCTCTTTGCTGACTTAATTTTTGGTTTAAATCGGCTAATCCTTTTCTAGAAGTATGACCGCTCACTCTTATAGCTACAGTCTGCGAGTTAAACTCGGCTATTTGCTTAGCCAACCTATCGAGTGTTTGCTTACCTTTCCTAGTGAGTGTAGTCGAGCCAAATTGAAACTCTATCTCTCCTTGTACGCGCAAATTTCCCAGATTAGAGGCAGTTTCAAATTTAGAATTAGGATCGTTCGCTACTCCTTCTAGTAGACTATCAGCTAGTTTTGGATTGTCAGAGCGGATCGAACTAATGAGCTTCTGGGTATGACTAGCGGCGCGATCGAGGAACTGGTAAGTAAATAAGTTTTGAGGAACTGGAGGCACTTGTTCTATCCTACCTGTTAGTGCCAACACCGCAGCTGTAGAATTTATTCTTTTTTCTAGTGTGCCATTGGTCATCCAGTTTTTCGCCTCAACTGACGTAAAAAACTCAATTCCTTGCATGACCGATGTTGCATCGCTAGCTGATAAATTACTATCCCGAGCGATTTGATTTTGCAATAACAGACGATCGCTAGTAGATCTATCAATTAAACGATAATAAGCTTCTAAAAAAGCGGAGATTTTTTCAGGTTGCGATTGGAGAATGCGATCGCCAGCAACAATAACATCGACAATTGCACCTGGAGTATCTCGACTTGATAAGACTACTGTATATCCTTGTTGCCGAGCTTTCGTGACAAAAGGTTCCCAAAGTATAGCTGCTGCTAGATTTGAATTAGATTGCAATTGCTTCCAGGCATCAGCAGCATCGACTACTTTTATTGTTTGAAAATCTAATAACCTAAATGCTTCAAATTTAGCATCTAGCAACAAACCTAGATATTCACTGGGAGAATCGCCAGCAAAAATAATGCCTAACTGGTTCTGCGATCGCCTCTGTTGGACTAATTGGTTCAGAGCTTGGAGCGATCTGAGGTTAGGATATTGTTTCGTGTTTAAAACAACTGCATCACCTCCCATTGTATAGTTAATCAAACCAACTATTTTCCCTTGGGGTTTTTGTTTCAAAAACTGATCTAGAGTTGTGACTAAGAAATCGGCTTGTCCTTCACTTAAAAGTCGAGCGCGTCGAGCTTGATTAAATTCATCTTTATAGTGCGCTTCAATTTGAAATTCTTTGAGTGCTTGTCGCAAGCGATCGCTCCGAAAAGTACTGTAGCCGCTAAAGGTGTCGCCCAAAATTGCGATCGCTTTTGCGTTACCCCGATCTCCTAACCGCTGAAAATTTTGAGTGCTAACGCTTTGACTGCGCCAAAAGAACAAGCTTCCTCCCAGTAGCAGTGATAGTATTGACGCTAATGTCAACCAAGTACTAGGGAGGTAAAACCGATACTGAGTTGTTTTTTTACTATTAGATCCACTATTTCTAAAAGTACTATTGCTATTTAAAGCATAATTTAGCTCTAGTGGCTGCTTGCATAAATCGCACCGAATGGCAGTAATAGAATTGCCATCATAGCCACAGTTGTGACAGGTTATGGATGATTTTGGTGGTTTTGGAGCCATATTTCTGCTTGACAAAAACCAATTATTTGCTTAACTATTTTGGTCTAAAATTTCAGCTCGATTGATTTTTAGTAAATATTGGTAGCACTCTATATATACTTCCATACAAACTGGATGCAGTTTTATCAAAATTTCCTGACACAATAATTCTGTTTGAGTCCAGCTTAAACTATGCCATTTTTGCAGAGGACAGCTTACTGTTGCTTCTATCTCGCTAAGTAATTTGATTATGTCTACCTTTTGCTCTAAGCGCTGTTTTAAAATAGGTGCAAAGACTGGCTCTTGAGGACATTGTTGGCTAAACCAACTTTCCAAAATCGTCAGAGAGCGATCTGTATGAGTTATGGAGGCAACGCAATCGCCTGTCTGTTGTATGAGCTGGCTAACTAATTGACCGAAGCGGTCGTAAATTTCAGCATTAAATGTAAAGTAGCATCGCTTGGCAAGTGCTTCTACAACTGCTTCCCAGTCAGTCTGTCGCCGACCGAATTGCCGATCTCGCGGTTCAATTCTGGTTTTTAAATTGCTGTAAGCGCGTTCCGCTGCCATAGCTTTTTGCAATAACTCTTGTTTTTGAGCCTCGCATTCTTCTATTAATCGCTGGAAGATCGCGCTCAAAGTTTCTAATACTCTTAGCACCGAGCGCGAACCGGAGTGCTGTAGTGAGTTGAAGAACTCCTGCATCTGAACTTGGTGCTGCGATCGCATTGCTTCCACATTTGACTGCAATTGCGCTCTGAAGCCGTCGGCTGGGTAAGAAGATGTGCGTTGAGTAAATTCAACTAGATCGGCAGCTTTCTGCTCGATCCATTCTTTGATATCAGAATCTGAAGATTGCCAGCCGAATTTGTCAATCGACTTAACGTTCGCCACCAGTTCTACAGAAATCAGCGTTCCTTGCTCCATCCGATCCAGAGCTGTAACAATGGGATAAGTATTTTCTGTCTTGATGAACCCCAGTCGATCGAGAATTGTACCTACAGCAATTTGCTCTGCCGAGCGATCGCGCCACTTAGCAATTAATTGAGCAGCTAACCAGTAACTCCACAACTTTAAGTCAGGTAGAGGTAAGCGGACAGGTAGGAATTGTAGGTCGGACAACTGCTGATAATTCTCTCTCACCCTAGAAAGTAGATGGTGTAATAGCGCAACGCTCTCCTCGTCCTTGCTATTGAAGTTAAAGAGTAAAATAGCATCTTCCTGTTTACCATTATGAGACTGCCAGCTTTCTAGCACCATGTTCCAAACTCCAACTACACAAATATGAGTGCATAGCGGCTTCCCAAAGGGAAGTTCGCTGGCGCGGACTGAGGAAATTCACAGCTTTTGAACCTGTTTGGTGCGCTTCGCACAGTGCCAGCGCGATCGGCAGGTTGTATCTGCATAGTTCCACGACTCGCAGTCGCCAAGTACAAGTAGATATTTCCTAAATTATTTCAACTTGTTGCATAAATATATTCTATCGACTGCAAATAAAATGAGTTACGCATTGTGTTTTAATAGCAAAGTAAATATGTTTCTATGTTGCCCTTTATACAATACTGATTATGGTTCTGCATATGTTGGTAATGCTTTAGAATTACTTGACTGCCTCGAATCCAATTCTATCGATTTAGTTATTACTTCTCCACCTTTTGCCCTACAACGTGAAAAGAGTTATGGTAATGTCGAGCAAGAGGCTTATGTAAATTGGTTATTTAATTTTTGTGAAAAAGTCTATCGAGTCTTGGCACCACACGGTAGTTTTGTCCTCGATTTAGGAGGAGCATATCAAAGTAAACGTCCCGTGCGATCGCTCTATAATTACCGCATTTTAATTAAACTTTGCGACGAGCTAGATTTCCGTCTTGCTGAGGAGTTTTTTTGGTATAATCCCTCAAAATTACCATCTCCGATTGAGTGGGTCAATAAACGCAAGATCCGCACTAAGGATGCTGTCAATACTATTTGGTGGTTATCAAAAACTGATAATCCCAAAGCTAATGTGAGTAATGTACTTGTGCCTTACTCAGAGCGCATGAAAAAATTACTCCAGAATCCAGAAAAATTTTATCAACCAAAAGAACGTCCATCAGGACACGATATCGGTAAAGCTTTTGCTAACAATAATGGAGGAGCAATCCCTTCTAATTTATTACAAATACCTAATACTGAAAGTGGCTCTCGTTACATCCAATTATGTAAAGCAGCTAAGATTGGCGCACATCCAGCACGTTTTCCGCAGAAACTTCCCCAGTTCTTTATTAATTTTTTGACAGAACCAGGTGATACAGTCCTCGATATCTTTGCAGGTTCTAATACTACAGGTGCAGCAGCCGAATCATTACAACGACATTGGATCGCGTTTGAACAAAACAGATCGTATCTCGCAACTTCTGCATTTCGATTTGTTGATGCTAATCTGAATCAATCACAAGCTAATACTCTATACACTCAGTTGATGTCAAGTTCGCAGACAGTAGCTTTGAAGTGATTCGATCCTCATCGCATAGTTGATTAAATATTGTTACTAATGTTTTCTCAACGCGATCGCATCTAAAAATAGATTTATTGCATCAAAATTAGAATTGTAAACCTTTGACTGGATATTTTGTTATTTCTGATAGATTCAACTCGGTCTATCTAAAATAGGTATTTATCAAATCGAGTTATTTCTACAAAAAAAATAAGTCGATCCGGCTAAACTTTAAATTTTAGTGCGATCGATCGCGTTCGTCAATATTACCGATGCGATCGCTAATCTTAGCGTGCCGACCTAAAACTCATTATTATAGTGAAGTTATATGACTTAATTCTATGAAAATAAAAGTTAAAATCTCTTATCTCTCGCTCTGCTATTTAGTAACGGGATTATTATTTTATCTAAATACAGTTGTCAAGGCGATCGCTATTTCACATACAAGCATCAAATCTTCTCCCCAGATAAATAAAATCAATTTATACAACATTCCCATATATGATGTTGAAGCTCTCATCCCTAGCAATCGTACAACTGTCGATTTAATGCAAATTGTACCACCAATTCGTTTGGTCGAACTGAGCCAGAAATTTAAAATAGCATTGCAAAAAAAATCCGATAGTGAATGGTTATCGAGCTTAATCAAAAATACCTCTGCCGGACAACCTCTACCTTACGATTCTCGGCTTGGTGTTTCTAAAACTGAGTATCAAGAATTTCTTAGCCTCTCTCACAAATTAATTATGAAGAAGACAGGAACGTCTATCTTACAAATCAAACGTGAGGGGAATAAATACGTATTTTTAGGTAATAATTCTTTGTCTAATTTAACCGGAATCACACTCGATCTTGACCGCAATCTTCTAGAAACTCCATATGGGACAACGGTAGAAATATTAGAAGTTGTAGCTGATGCAGAGCGACAACGCCTGACTGGTGCGTGGAGTGGATTCATGTGGAAATTAGAACAATTCGATCGCCATACTAACTCTAATATTAAAATCCAATTTAGTTTGGGTAGAATGACGCATAATGGACGAGGAATTTTGCATTACGACATCACTAGAATTAGCGATCGTGCTGTGGCAAAATCTACTCTTCTCATCCTTCAGTACGATTTAGTTTCATTCCGTTAATTCGATAGAGTTTGAGTTTTTCATACGTTATTTCATTTTCGATACTCATCGATTTACCTTGCCAATCTTTAACATATCTTTGTTTTTCTACCTGTAAAATTACTGAGTAAATGTGGATTTTATGAATTAGTTCAATAATTTCTAAAAGTGAGTCATACTAGTGTTGTTCATGCCAACTTTAGTGTGAGTCATTGAAAAAGTTATGCAGCTTTGTTTTGAAAACTATGTAGAATCAAAATCCAAATTTATCACGGATTATTTGAAAGTTTGTAGTATGCAAAACTAAGTTGAAATAACAATTTGAATTTGATTTAATTCGTTCGTTTTTAGATACATATATTAATTATAAAAAACCGGAGAAATTATGTATAAAAAATTATTATTATCGAGTGTCAGTATCATTACAGCATTATTGGCGATCGCAGCTCCACGCTCTCTAGCCGAACCGTCAAGTTATTCTATTTGGTCTGATTCTGCACCTTTAAATGCAGTTGTAGACAAAGATACTAAACCTGTAGAGCTAGGTCTAAAATTCCGTAGCGATGTAGATGGGGAAGTATCGGCAATTAGATTTTATCGAGCCGTAGCAAACGAAAGCGGTTACTTCGTTCATCTTTGGTCTAGTACTGGAGAATTACTCGGTACGGGCATGGCTTTTGAAGGACAGCAACCTGCTCCAGGTTGGCAAACCGTACAATTCTATCCACCCATACCAGTTAAGGCGAAACAAATATATATTGCTTCTTATTACGTCAACTCTGGGCGATATGTCGCCAGCGAAAAATTCTTCGAGCATGCTGGGGTAGACAATGGGTTTTTACATGCTCTGCGTAATGGTGAAGCTGGAAGTAACAGTACATACATTTACGGTTATGGCGGTGGTTTTCCAACTCAGTCATACAATAGCACTAACTACTGGATAGATGTTGTCTTCAAACCCAAAACAACGAGTATTTGGAATGATTCTGTCGCTCCATCTAACATCGCCACTTTTGATTCTAGAGCAATAGAGTTAGGTGTAAAGTTTAAAGCCACAAAAGAAGGCTTTGTGACTGGCATTCGATTCTACAAAGCCGCTACTAACACTGGTACGCACGTCGGCTCTTTATGGACTGCTGGAGGTCAGCTCATCGCACGCGGTACGTTTGCTTCCGAAACAACTTCTGGCTGGCAACAACTTAAATTCGACCAGCCAATTCGGATCTCGGCAGATACGATTTACGTAGCTTCCTATCACGCTCCAAAAGGTAACTACGCTTACACGCTGAATCACTTTGCCAGCCCTATGAGCAATTCTGGTTTGCAATTTCTTGATGGTAATAATGGCGTGTATAAATACGGTAGCTCCAGCTTCCCCAGCCAAACATATAAAAGTAGCAATTACTGGGTAGACGTTCTATACACTCCAATTGGAGATTAATTGGCAGCTCCTACTGCCTTAATCGCAGCTTCTAAGGCGATCGCTACGTGCGTCCAATGAGTACCCCCTTGACAAAAAATTACGTATGGCTCTCGTAAAGGACCATCAGCCGAAAATTCCGAAGTACTACCATCGATAAACGTCCCCCCAGCCATGACTAACTCGCTCTCATAACCAGGCATCTCGGCGGGTACGGGGTCGAGATAAGAACCGATAGGCGAATTTTGCTGAATTGCCCGACAAAAAGCCACTAATTTTTGCGGCGAACCCAATCGAACTGCTTGAATCGTGTCTCGACGCGGAACCAACGGGGCAGGATTCACCGGATATCCTAACTTGTCGAACACGTATGCAGTCAGGTGATTACCTTTCATTGCCTCTCCTACCATCTGCGGCGCGAGAAATAGCCCTTGAAACATCAGTCGATGCTGGTCGAATGTCGCCCCACCAGCACTACCAATTCCTGGGGCTGTGAGGCGACAGGTAGCCGCTTCTACCAACTCCTCTTTCCCCGCCACGTAGCCGCCAGCAGTAACGATCGTCCCGCCAGGATTTTTAATCAAAGACCCCGCCATCAAATCCGCACCGACAGCCGTAGGTTCTTTGTCTTCGATAAATTCGCCGTAGCAGTTATCCACAAAACAAACTGTATTCGGGTTTTGCTGTTTGACGATGTGGACGATCTTTTCAATCTCGGCAATGGAAAGGCTAGAACGCCAGGAATAACCACAAGAACGCTGGATCGAGACTAAACGGGTGCGATCGCTCACTGCTGTTTCTAACGCTTGCCAATCAATAGTTCCTGCTGCGGTTAGATCCAGTTGACGATAATTAATGCCAAACTCAATTAAGGAGCCTTGCCCGCTGCCCCTCAGCCCGATCGCTTCTTCCAGCGTATCGTAGGGCGCACCTGCAACCGCCAGCATCTCATCCCCTGGGCGCAATACACCGAACAAAGCACAGGCGATCGCGTGGGTTCCAGAAACAAACTGGACTCTTACTGCGGCTGCTTCTGCTTGCATCACCTCGGCAAACACCCGATCTAACGTCTGACGACCGAGATCGTCGTGACCATAGCCACTGACAGAAGCAAAATGATGCGCCCCCACCCGCTGGTGACAAAAAGCACTCAGCACTCGTTTAAGATTTTGCTTGACCTGAGCGTCAATTCCAGAAAAAATCGGAGATAGTTCCTGTTCTGCTAGTTGCAGCTGTTTGTAGCTGTTCATCGTCAAATTTATCGCTTTAGTTTAACTTATCAGTGGATCTTTGATTCTGGCGGATCGGGCACTAGTTTTTGAATTTAGGTTATCGCATGACGATTGCTACCCCAACCAAACCGACAATCAACTGGGTCAATACCCTATTTTTTATTGGTTTGCATTTTGGAGCTTTATTTGCTCTACTCCCTAGCAACTTCAGCTGGAAAGCAGTTGGTGTTGCCGTGTTTCTCTACTGGGTCACTGGCGGTTTGGGAGTTACTCTAGGATTTCACCGTCTTGTCACCCACCGCAGCTTTCAAACTCCGAAATGGCTGGAGTATTTCTTAGTATTTTGCGGAACACTCGCCTGTCAAGGAGGACCAATTGAATGGGTAGGGACGCACCGCGCCCATCATCTTTACTCCGATACCGACCCCGATCCTCACGACTCTAACAAAGGTTTTTGGTGGAGTCACATCGGCTGGTTAATTTATCGCAGACCGATTGAATTAGATCTTGCTCGTTTTACAAAAGATATTGCTGGCGATCCAGTTTATCAATTTCTAGAAAAAAATATGATTTTCATCCAGATCGCTCTGGGTGTAGTCCTGCTTTTACTCGGTGGCTGGTCGTTTGTTGTTTGGGGAATTTTCGTGCGAGTCGTGTTCGTCTACCACTGCACCTGGTTGGTAAACAGCGCCACGCACAAATTTGGCTATCGCAGCCATGAATCCGGCGATCGCTCGACTAACTGTTGGTGGGTAGCCCTGTTGGTGTTTGGCGAAGGCTGGCACAACAACCACCACGCTTTCCAATACTCTGCCCGACACGGCTTAGAGTGGTGGGAAATCGATCTCACCTGGATGACAATCTGCTTGCTACAAGCTCTTGGCTTGGCTAAAAATGTGAAGCTGGCTGGAAAGGCTGAAGGTTGACGTTAACAGTTAACGGTTAACTGTATAACTGTCAACTATCACAGGAGTTACGCAGTCGATCCCCCAACCCCCGCCAAATCGGGGGCTTTATTCCTCCCTTTTTAAGGGAGGCGCTTGAGGGAGCGCCGAGTTCTGAAACTTCAAGTGCGTAACTCCTGTATCAACTAAAATCTGCTATTTCCCTGCACGATATGCTTTACTGTCGTCAGGCTTTCGGGGCTGATCAGTCCTCGGCGGTGTCCTTTCTGATTTGACATCCCCAGAAATATTGACTCTCCTCGGGCAGGATTGCGGCAAAAACGCGGGGAGGCGTTGATATAAGTGGAGGCACTATTCACCCGCAAAGCAAAGTGACGGCTTTCTTGATAGGACTCGGTAACGATGCAGTCGGCATGACCGCTACTATAACGATTGATCCACGAAATGGCTGCTTCTAAGTTGTCTACTACCTTAAAAGCTACTGTTTTGTTTAAATATGATTGACTCCACTCAGAATCCTTTGCTAGTTGTAGCTGGGGAAATGCTTCGACTAATGCGGTATCTCCCTTAATTTGAAAACCTTTTTCTTGCAAGCTGTTCCACAGGGTAACGAGGGACGAGGGATTGGTGGTGCGGTGAATCAAGACTTTCTCGATCGCATTCACCGGATCGGGTTCGCTAGCATGACTGTCTAAGATCGTCCAGCGCATCATTTCGATGCTGCCAGATAGCGACCAGTAAAGGTAACAGTTCCCCATCGCCGATTTCAAAACTGGGGCGGTGGACTGTCGCACGACTTGCTGAACTAAGCTGGGGCGACCGTAGGGAATAACGAGGTTTATGTATTGGTCTTGGGTAATTAATTCCTGTGTTAAGCTCCCTTCCTCTGTCTCAATTCTTTCCAGACAACCGGAAGGCATTCCGCTTTCCTCTAAGGCAATTTGCAGAACCTTGGCAATAGCAGCATTAGAGTGACTGGCTTCACCCCCACCTTTGAGAATGAGGCTGTTACCAGTTTTGATACACAGTCCTGCGGCGATCGCCCCAAGTTCTGGAAACGCTTCGTAAACTAAGGCGATCGTTCCTAACGGCATCAACTGGCAATAAGTTTGAGAATCGGCAAGTTGGTAGTCAGCGTTTCTGATCCGTCGCAAAGGGTCTGACAGTTCGCCCAAGCGTTGCAAAATTTCTACCGCAGCTTGGAGGCGTTCGGGAGTCAACTTCAGCCAATCCACGATTAATTCTGGCACTGCCATTTCGCGACTAGCTTCCAAGTCCAAAGTGTTGGCTTCCAAAATGTCATCGAAAGATTGCTTGAGTGCTTCTGCCATTTTTTGCACGGCACGACTGCGGTCTGCCCCCTTACTAATTCCTAGTTTTAGGGAAGCTCCGTAGGCGCGACGAGCAGTAGCGACCAAGCCTGAGTGAGTATGAGATGTGTCACCTGTCATCGACTTAACGTCTGTAAATCAGCCAGACCATTAGTGCTGGCAGTACTGCTAGCAGTACTGCTACTAATGCCCATACTAGAATACTGGCATGGTGTGGCGATCGCAGTGCCAAAGGCAACCAAAAAATTAGCAGCCCAAACACTACTAATAGTGCGACTGGAAGATAGCTCTGTCCCAAACGTGGCTTAGCTACGCTCCAGCGATTGCCTAGCCAGCGCCATGCTCTCTTGTAGGGGTAGCTGGTGGATAATTGCTCTAATACATACCCGTTTTCTTCCACAACGAAGAGTTGCTGACAGCGATCGCAGCCGAATGCTTCTGTCAGCGTAATCGGAATTAATCGCCCGTGTCGGCGACAGGGACAAGGGTAATCTACACTCAGATCGATTTTTTGGGTCTTTTGAGGTTGCACGAGCCGCCGTAGAACCAAAATGTGGCTATCCTACGAGTTTACATAATACTTTCTAAGTCTAACCAAATAATTCTCAGCTTTCCATTACATTTTCCAAATGCCAAGTGATTTGCTCTCGACTCAGATTGCTTCTTGTTGCTTAACACAACGCGAGGTTAGTAGGTTTTCCCTCCTATCTGAGATTCTAGAACAGATAAAAGTCGCTTTGACTGTACTCAGAGCGATTATTTAATTAACTTATTCGTTCTAAAGCTTTACTATTTTTCAGTTGACTTTAAGCGGGTAACGCGATTCGAACGCGCGACATCAACCTTGGCAAGGTTGCGCTCTACCACTGAGCTATACCCGCAATTTACTGTGCATTTACTAATGTCTCAGATTTGGCTGAGTTTGTCAAGTTTTTTTTGCGAGGTTGTCAGTTATCAGCGAGTGGGGAGCAGGGAGCGCACGAGCAGGGAGCAGTTAATTCTCTACTTACGACTTACGACTTACGACTTCTCCCTTCTAACTTTCAGTACTAGGTATAAATACTATGCGGGGGGGGGGGTAGATTGTCGCAAGTGTTTTTTTGAGCTGTTTGAAAATAGCTCGATTTCCTGGCGCTGTCTTTCTACAGCTATCTTGACTTGCTGGACTTGCTTACCAATTTTGTCTATAGCCTCTAGCAGAGCAGTACCATCATCGTCATTACTTTTATATTTTGTATTATAAGTATTTTTAATGGCTTCACCTGCGAGTTGGTGAATTGACTTACCAGTTTCCCGTTCAATTCTGGTCAATAACTCTATATCTTCTGATTCTAGCTCAATACCAATTGTGTTGCCTCGCATTTGTGCTACCTAATTTAGTCTGGACTACAAACTGAAAAGTTATGTTTGATAGCGTACATTACTGGCTTACAGTTTGTCACTAAATTAATGCCAATATATGCGCTGGAGATCGGCTCAAAGCAAAGACTTCAACTGCCATGAACTTAACCTAATTTCAACTTATTGATATACCTCGATTGGAGGATTTTTACTAGACAAAAAAGGTAGCGCATATAACTAACGCTACCCACTATTTTTCAGAGTATTGAGTAGCATTTTTCACTTGCCACTCCTGCATTGTCACTCGCCACTTTCTGTAATTGGCGATCGCTCGTTAGCAACGGCACTTTTCAGCGATGCAGCGGGCAAGGATTGAGAATTATTGTTGTAGGGTTCTACAGTAATATCGGAATTTAGTTGCCGCATCAAGCTAGCCATCTCAATCGCGTTCATGGCGTAGTCCCAACCCTTGTTGCTCTTAATTCCGGCTCTTTCCAGAGCTTGCTGCATCGAGTCTACAGTCAGAATACCAAAAATGACTGGTACGCCAGTTTGAAATCCTGCCGCAGCAATGCCCTTAGCTACTTCTCCCGCAACATAATCGAAATGAGGAGTTTGACCGCGAATGACTGCTCCAAGACAGATCACGGCATCATAGCGATGAGATAATGCTAATTGTCGCGCCACAATTGGCACTTCAAAACTACCAGGGACGTAAGCATAATCGACTTGACTGCCGTGAGGATTCGGATCGATGCCATGACGTTTCAAGCAATCTTGACATCCTTCTAACAGCTTACCAATCACTAAATCGTTAAACCGACCGATGACGATCGCAAACCGTAAAGGTTCTGTCTGAGTAAAAGTTCCCTCGAAAACTGCCATTACTAAATCAGTTATCAGTTATCAGTTGTCAGCGTAGAGACATTACGTGTAAGTCTCTACAAAGTAGCGATCGCTTGCTTGTCAATCGCGACGATCGACAAGGGCGATCGCCTCAAGTTGCTTATACAACTAGAAAGTTCAAAACACCGATGACGATCACTAGACCGAACCAGGCGATCGAACCGATCCAAAGCAGCCTTTTTGATTCCACCCAATTTTGGGGAGTAGCGTAAGCCACGGGAACGCCAATTACCAAAGCAAAGGACAAGAATACCAAGGCAACTAAAGTCAATTGAAACAGAGCAGATAACATCAGTATGTCTCCCTACACAGCAACAAACCAGAATAGATCTAGATTAAGCTTAAAGCTTGCTAATTTTGCTTATAACCTATATGTAACCTATCAGAAATTGGCACAATATAGGGAGTCGGTGAAGAGAGCTGAGGGAGCTGAGGGGGCTGAGGGAGCTGAGGGAGCGTAAGGTTGCTGACGGAGCTGAGGAGAATAACAACCCATTACCTATTACCCATTACCAACTACCAACTACCAACTACCAATTTCCCACACCCTGCTCATCACGCACTACATGGATCTAATTCTTTGTCACACAACAGCAGATTTTGACGCTCTGGGCGCAGCCGTAGGCTTGTCGCGGCTGTGGGCTGGGGCAAAGATCGTGCTAACGGGTGGTAGCCATCCAGCGGTAAAGGATTTTTTGGCATTGCATCGGGACGAATATGCATTGATCGAGCGCCGTTCTGTGAATCCAAAACAAATTCGATCGCTGATTGTCGTCGATACACAACACCGCGATCGCTTGGGTGCGGCGGCGGAGTGGCTGGATCTGCCCCAAATCGAACAGATTGTTGTTTACGACCACCACTTAGAGATTGATAGCGATATTTCGGCTACGGCAACTCATATTGCTGATGTGGGAGCGACCACGACGCTAATTGTCGAAGAATTACAAGCTCAGCAGGTGGAAATTACGCCGTTTGAAGCAACTGTGATGGCGTTAGGCATCCACGTTGATACGGGTTCGCTTTCATTTGACCAAGCCAACCATCTCGATGCGTTGGCTCTAGCATGGTTGATGCAGCAAGGAACTAGCTTGCATGTCGTACGGGATTACATCGATCCTGGGTTTTCGCCGCAGTTACAAGCGTTGTTAACTGAGGCACTGGATAACTTCCACTGCGATCGCTTACGGGGATATACAGTCACTTGGGTCTTGCTAAAAACTCTAGGTTATGTATCTGGATTATCTAGCTTGGCAGCGCGACTAATGGAATTGACCGAAAGCGATGCCGTCCTACTGGGAGCAAGGTATGCTTTGGGAGACAGTGGCGAAGAAAGGCTAACAGTTATTGGGCGATCGCAAATTCCTGGCACAAATCTGAATGAATTGTTTCAGCCCCTCGGCGGTGGGGGACATTCTCAAGCTGCGTCTCTCTCGTTACGGGGTGTCGATGGACAGGCAACTTTACAACACTTGGTAGACCGACTCAAAACCACGATTCCCCATCCGCCGACAGCTAGGGAATTAATGTCATCCCCCGTCCGCACGATCCGCCCAGATACAACTATTGCCGAGGCACAGAGAATTTTGCTGCGTTACGGTCACTCTGGATTATCCGTGGTCGATCCTACGGGCAAGTTGGTAGGAATTATTTCCCGCCGCGATATTGATATTGCCTTGCACCACGGCTTCAGTCACGCCCCTGCCAAGGGGTATATGACGACAAATATCAAGACTATTACTCCAGATACAACCTTGCCAGAAATTCAAGCGTTGATGGTGACATACGATATCGGACGCTTGCCAGTGTTGCAAGACGGAGAATTGCGTGGCATTGTCACCCGTACCGACGTACTGCGGGAACTGCATCAGGAAGGAGCGAGGAGCGAGGAGCTAGGGGTGAGAGGGAATGCTGTTGGGATTATTCCACCTGCGGCATTCTTGAGATTGTTAAGCGATCGCCTTGCCGCACCTTTTTGGGAACTGCTGACTCAAGCCTCTGCTCAGGCAGAACAGCGAGGTTGGCACTTGTATTTAGTTGGGGGAGGAGTGCGTGATTTACTGTTGGCAAAACAGAACGGTGCAGCACCCCTGTATCTACAAGATATCGATCTAGTTGTAGATGGCTTTCATCGTGCTGCTGATGTAGGAGCGGGAGTGGAGTTAGCTCGCGCCCTTCAGCAACTTTACCCTGCTGCTCGTCTCGAAATTCATGGGGCATTTCAAACAGCAGCATTGTTGTGGCACAAAGACCCTATTTTCGGCTCTCTTTGGATTGATATTGCCACTGCACGCACGGAGTTTTATCCCTATCCTGCTGCCAATCCTGAAGTAGAAGCGAGTTCCATTCGCCAAGACTTATATCGACGCGACTTTACAATTAATTCCCTTGCCGTCCGTTTGACACCACCAAGAGCAGGGGAAATGTTAGATTTCTTTGGCGGATTGCTCGATTTACAGGCAAAGCAAATTCGGGTTTTACACCCCAACAGCTTTATTGAAGACCCAACTCGAATTTATCGTGCCGTCCGCTTTGCCGTTCGTTTAGAATTTGCGATCGAATCTCAGACGGAAAATTATATTCGCTATGCCGTTAATAGCGGTATCTACAAGCGTACCCAAGGCAATAATTCCAGAGCGCCTGCCTTACAAACGCGATTGAAAAACGAGCTGAAATACATTCTGCAAGCACCCTACTGGCAAGCAGCATTAAGTTTACTGGGAGATTTAGATGCTTTGCAATGCCTGCATGAAACTTTGAAACTGGATAAAACTCTTTGGCAGCAGTTGCGGTTTTTGGAGCGTTGTTTGAGACGATTTAATCGAGAAAGTCAAAAATCAAAAGTTAAAAGTCAAAATGTTCCTATCCCTCCTTGGCTGTTACGTCTAGAAGTTCTCATTGCATATCTTGCCCCAGAATACCGCGATCGCGTTGCCCAAAATTTACAATTACCCGATGACAGTATCAATCGTTTATGCCACTTGCAACAGGCACAAGAGCAAGTCTTGACGGTTTTGCCTTCCTGTCGGCTACCCAGTCAAGTATTTGACTTGTTGCGGCAATACGACCTACCGATGCTAATCTTAATTGCTCTACGCAGTTATCGCCCTGTGCGATCGCTTGTCTGGCAATACGTCACTCAGTGGGCTAACGTCCAACCACTATTAAGCGGTCACGACTTGAAACAATTGGAATACAAACCAGGACCTCAATATCGTCAAATTCTCGACGATCTACTTGCTGCCACCCTAGATGGAATTATCCGCGATCGCACGGAGGCTGAGAGTTATCTATTTGAGCATTATCCCCGTTAATTGGGAGACAAGGGAGAGAAGAGAGCTGAGGGGGACAAGGGGGACAAGGGGGACAAGGGGGACAACTACCAACTACCAATTACCACTGACAACTGAATAACTGACAACTGGTAACTGACTGACTGGTGCTGGTTGCATTTCGCCACGAAAGTCTAGTAGTTGTACGAGGAGGAGATAGGCGATCGCTAATAGGATTGAAATTGCCCCTGTGATAATAGCAACGATTTTCGAGCGGTTCATTAAAATTATTAAAAGTACATTTTTCTCTAATTTAGCAGTTTACTGCTAAAAAGCTGATTGCGAATTGCTAACCGTGCGATCGCTGTCGGCATTGGGCGATCGAGTAAGCCATAATAACTGTTGTCATTTTTTTGGAGCAAAGGTAGTTTGACGCGATGAAGACTGTTACTACTGATTCGCCTACTTTTGAATCTAATCCTTCCGAGCGTCCAGCAGTCATCCAAACTTCTCAATTGCGAAAAGTTTACCGTACTGGCTTTTGGATGAATCAGAAAATTCCCTCGCTCAAAGGTTGCTCTCTAACGGTATATCGGGGCGAAACTTTTGGTCTTTTGGGTCCCAATGGAGCGGGGAAAACAACGCTATTAAAGTTATTGTTAGGTATTCTGCGCCCCACGAGCGGACAAGGTTTATTATTAGGTCAACCTTTAGGCGATCGCCCGATCAAACAACGCATCGGCTATCTACCAGAAAATGCTTATTACTACGACTATCTAACTGGTTGGGAAGTTTTAGAAATGGCAGCGGGACTGTTCCAAATTCCCCGCAGCGTTCAACGTCAGCGCATTCCTCAACTGCTGGAATTAGTCGGACTACCATTAATTGCTGCCCGCAAAAAGCAACTACGCCAATATTCTAAGGGTATGGTGCAGCGGGTAGGAATGGCACAAGCTTTGATCAATGACCCCGAATTAGTGTTTTTAGACGAGCCGATGTCTGGTTTAGATCCGTTAGGACGTTACCAGATGCGACAGATTATTCTTTCTCTCAAAGCTCAAGGAAAGACACTCTTTTTCAACAGTCATATATTGTCTGAAGTCGAGCAAATTTGCGATCGCGTTGCCATCTTAACTCAAGGAAATTTAATTTGTAGCGGTTCCTTAGATGAATTATTGGGAACGACTGATGCTTATCATATCAAAGGCAAAGGTGGTGATGTAGCAATACTCCGCCAATGGTTAACTAATTTGCAAGTAGAAGCTGATGGGACTTGGAAAGGCGAACTTAGCGGTGAACCTTACGATTTTCTGGCAAAGTTACGTTCTCTCGGCGGGCAGATCGTTGGCATGAATTTGTCTCGTCCTTCTTTGGAAGAGTTTTTCTTGCAACAAATTTCTGCTACATCAGGGAGCAGGGAGTAGGGAACTGGGAGCAGGGTGTGATAAGTCACAAATTAGGGAGCGCACGAGCAGGGTGTAAGTGTTTGGCAGGCGATCGCGCTGGTAAACTAGCTTAACGTCACCGCAGTTTAACTATTCAATCTGTTACGCCTAATTAACCAGAACAGGAGTACTAACAGTAGTACAGCAATTAAAATTCTGGCAATGGGGGCAGTATACCAAACGACGACTTCATAACGCCTGCCAAGCAGGTATCCAGCGTAAGCTAAGGCAGTTTGCCAGATTGCCTCACCAGACATGACATGGAATAAGAATGGTAGCAATCTCATTCCACTAATACCTGCTGGTAGCGCAATTAACGTGCGGACGCTGGGGATGGGGCGACTAAAAAAGACAGTTTTCCCACCGTGGCGATCGAACCATTGTTTGGCTCGCTCTATTTCTCCAAAGGAGAGTTTTAACCACTTGCGGTTGCGCCTAGCAAATACTTTCAAGCGCCGTTCGCCCAAGTATTTACCTGCTAAGTACCAAGGTACGATTGATAGAGTACAACCCAAAACTCCAGCTAAAATCGCGTATGGTAAGCTGAGCTTGCCTTGTGCAGCTAAAAAGCCCGCGAAGGGTAAAACAATTTCTGGAGGAGTTGGAGCGATTAAGACTAGCAGGAAGATGCCCAGATATCCAAAAGAGTTAATAGCATCCGTCATTCCTTCAAGCATTCGATCGCTTCCTGCCAAGTATGGTGATAGCTACTGTTCTAACACCTAGCTGGAAGTCCCTTGACTAGAAGTCGCAATCATTGCTATTTCAATCTCATCTTCAGCAGGTTGTGTGACTTCAACATGTATCCCAGGACCAAAAAAACTTTCCATTTTGTCTTGTTTTTTTTGCCACTGTTCCAGTGTCACGAAGGGAGAATCAAATTCTAAAATCAACCCATAAGCACCATCGATTTGTGTTTCTCGCACGCCCTTAACAATCGGTCTTTCTTCATCTGTTGGCGCAAGTCCCAGCCGTTCCAACGCTGTATCTAAATGAGCTGACTGACCGTAACGATAGCGGGTAATATCCTGACGGACTTGATTTTGAGTTGCTGTAGCTTGCTGTTGGCGCAAAGCAACTACTTCAGGGGAAGTTGGTTGAGTGTATGGCACTGGCTTCAGTTCCGCTGCCGTCAACGCCAAACCTCCTAATAAAAGGGGAATGCCATAAAAAAAACCCACAAGGTTGAGTGTGGGATTATCAATAAAATAGGCAACGAATCCCACAATTGTAATTAAACCACCAACAACTAAACCTAGCTTTCCTAAAGATACTTGTCGCAACATACACGATCGCTTAACAACTTCTGCTTTATTATCAGTTATCAGCGACCAGTTATCAGTCAACCGTCAACCGTCAATCAACAACCAACTACCAACTACCAACAAATCATTTGTCACTTTTAGCAATAGCTGGTGTATTGCTTAATAATTCTACTGCTGCTAAATATTGTGGGTCTGCTGCGGTGGCGATTTGGTCGCGGCTGAGGCGATCGGTTGCTACGTTAAGATCTGGGACAATGCCCTGCTTGTGAATGTCTCGATGATTTGGGGTTTCGTATTTGGCAACGGTGACAGCCATACCCGAGCCATCCGATAGTTCAAACAAAGATTGAATTAAGCCTTTACCAAACGTCTTTTCGCCAACAATTTTCGCTCGTCCGTTGTCTTGCAGCGCTCCAGCGAGAATTTCACTGGCGCTAGCCGTACCGCGATCGACTAAGACGACTAGGGGGTCGTGAGTTAATGCCGAGCCAAAAGCTTCAAAATTTCCTTGGATGCCTTGGCGGTTAACCGTATAGACGATTGTGCCTTCGTCTAACCACAGACGGGCAATTTCAATTCCCGATTGCAATAAGCCTCCAGGATTATTGCGTAAATCCAAAATGTATGCATCAGCACCTTGTTTTTCTAAATTGGCGATCGCGTGGGCAACTTCTGCTGTGGCGTTGGCATTAAATTGAATCAGGCGTATGTAGCCGATCTCTGCTCCGCTAGGTGAGGTTTGGAGTTGGGCAACTACGGGATTGACAGCAATGCGATCGCGGGCTACTTGGATTTCTGTTGGCGAACCATCCCGTTCTACTATCAGCAGAACTTTACTGCCTGCCGGACCCCGCATTTTGGCTGCTGCTTCATCTAGAGTTAATTGGGTAGTCGGGATACCATCGATTTTGAGAATGCGATCGCGAGATTGAATACCTGCTTTTTCCGCTGGAGAACCAGCAATTGGTGCTACGACCTCTAACTGTCCTGTTTTGGAATTGAGGGCAATTTGCAGTCCTACACCTGTCAGTTCGCCAGAAGTATTAACTTGTAAACTACGATACTGTTCTGGTCGTAAAAAGCGAGTAAAAGGCTCGTTCAAACTTGCCAGCATTTTTTCGACTGTTGTATATGCTGACTCTGGGTTGTCAAGGGGTTGTTTGAGTGCTTGTTGCCGCACTGCCGACCAATTTTGATGGTTAAACGTATCGTCCAGATAGGCGCGATTGACAATTCGCCATGCTTCTACTACCACTCTCTGCTCTTCCGTGATGGCGGTTGCTGGCTGAGTCCAAATACTCAACGCTAGCAGAATTGGCATGACCAACAAAACTCCGATCTGGAAAATTCGCTTTGACATCATCAGTTATCAGTTACTCAGTTATCAGTGGAACTAGGGAACAGGGGACAGGGAGTAGGGAGCAAGTTAATTCTGACTTCCGACTTCCGACTTCTGACTTCCGACTTCTTCCAACTGTCCTCTCGACTATGTTACTTTTTTTATAGAATCTGATGCAGTCTGGACGAGCAAATTGTTCGCGATCGCAATTAAGATCGAAATGACTGGATTTCTAGCCACTAGAAAACCTTGAATAGACGATCCCTGCAAAGACAATCGGGAATTTGAACAGACGCAATCCATTTTTAGGAACTTTTGGTTGATGTTTAGTAAACAGGTAACTGATTCAAAAGCATACAACTGGTTTGAGGAGCGCTTGGAGATCCAGGCTCTTGCTGAAGATGTAACCAGTAAGTACGTCCCCCCACACGTCAATATTTTTTACTGTCTCGGTGGTATCACCCTGGTTTGCTTTTTAATCCAGTTTGCGACTGGATTCGCCATGACTTTTTATTACAAGCCAACTGTAACTGAAGCTTATGCTTCCGTACAGTACCTCATGACGGATGTAAACTTCGGCTGGTTGATCCGCTCCATCCACCGCTGGTCAGCCAGCATGATGGTGCTGATGATGATCTTGCATACATTCAGAGTTTACTTAACTGGCGGTTTCAAAAAGCCCCGCGAACTGACATGGGTAACAGGCGTAATTTTGGCAGTAATTACCGTTTCCTTTGGTGTAACGGGTTACTCCTTACCTTGGGATCAGGTCGGCTATTGGGCGGTAAAAATCGTTAGTGGTGTACCAGAAGCGATTCCAGTCGTCGGTACTCTCATTGCTGACTTGTTGCGCGGCGGTTCGAGTGTAGGTCAAGCAACGCTAACTCGCTACTACAGCGCTCATACCTTTGTCTTACCTTGGGCGATCGCTGTCTTCATGCTGCTGCATTTCCTAATGATCCGCAAGCAAGGTATTTCTGGTCCGTTGTAATTTGATGTTCGTCAACTGTCATTTGTCATTTGAATCAAACTGCTGACAAATGACAGTTGACCAATGACCAATGACAAAAAAGGAGAACAACTTTAAAGATGGGAACACTAAAAAAACCAGACCTGAGCGACCCTCAATTACGTGCCAAGCTGGCTAAGGGCATGGGTCATAATTATTATGGCGAACCTGCTTGGCCTAACGACTTGCTCTATATTTTCCCTGTGGTAATTTTGGGAACGGGTGCTTGTATAGTCGCTTTGTCCGTACTAGACCCAGCAATGGTAGGCGAACCAGCAAATCCTTTCGCTACGCCTCTGGAAATTTTACCTGAGTGGTATTTATACCCAGTATTTCAAATTCTGCGGTCAGTTCCCAATAAATTATTGGGAGTCGTGCTGATGGCTTCCGTACCACTGGGGTTAATTCTGGTTCCATTTATTGAGAATGTCAATAAGTTCCAAAATCCCTTCCGCCGTCCAGTCGCAACAACTGTGTTTTTAGTTGGAACTTTAGTTACCTTGTGGCTCGGTATTGGTGCTGCTTTCCCGATTGACAAATCTTTTACTTTCGGTCTGTTCTAGTCGTTCAGTTCTGCACTTAATCAAGTGTATTAAGTATGGATTTGTCTTGACACCTGTGGGTTTCTCAAAAAGCGTATCCACTGAATGAGAAACGCCAACAGGTGTCAATTTTAATTACAGAGACTTGATAGTAGTCGCGATTACAGAATAAAAAAAGAATAAGTAAACATTTATTGAGTTGACAAGCAATTAACATCGGATCGCGGTCAAGCCGTGGCATGTTGGAGCAAAATCATCTGAGGGTGTGTAGCGATTTAAAATTACTGAACCAGGTACAAGACTGGTTTGAAGATTTTTGTCTTCAACATAGCGGTCAAATACCTTGGTCTGAGGGTCAACTATATCGCTTAAATTTAGCTTTAGCAGAAGGATTTACGAATGCGGTCAGACACGCCCATCAAGCCCTACCGCGAGAAACGGCAATAGATATCGATCTGTTATTATGGAGCGATCGCATTGAGATTAGAATTTGGGATCGGGGTCAGCCTTTTAACCCCGATGCAATTGCCGAACCTAAACCAGGAACCTTACAAGAAGGAGGCTATGGCTGGTTTCTATTGCGACGCTTAGCAGATCGAGTCGTATACGAACGGGCTGCTGACGGCAGAAATTGCTTACTAATTGTAAAAAGCGATAAAAACCGCCAAGAAGTTAAGACATAAATCGCGCAGGGTAATTGGTATTGTGTAATTAATGACAAATTTTTTACAATTCTCCTACTTCCCTGTACGGGCGGGTTTAACCGTAGAATTGTTTGCTCTTCGATAGGTATGCTGAAAACCCGCCCCTAAAACTCCCGACCCCTAGCTATCCTAGAGGCAGAGCAGCTTAATAGAAAGAACATGAGCCTCAAGTCTTTTCAACTTAGTTTTTCCCGCCTCTCCGGTTGGCTCACCCTATTCCTCTTCATCTGGTTATTGGGTGCGGTAGGTCTTGGCTGGTTGGTCAACTCATTTCTAATTTTAATGGGACTGCTGTTGTTGGCTCCTGCGATCGCATTCGTCTGGTTTCGCTGGTGGCTGCAACGCAACCTCGTTCAGTCTGAATGTCCGGTGTGTAGCTACGAACTAGCAGCACTCAATCGTACCCAACTTCAGTGTCCTAGTTGTGGCGAACTCTTGAAAGTAGAGCAAGGCAAGTTGAGTCGCTTAACACCTCCAGGGACGATTGACGTACAAGCTGTGGAAGTCGCAGCTAGCTCGGAAGAGTGATAATTTAGTTGTCAGTGTAGAGACGTTACATGTAACGTCTCTACAAAGTTATCAGTTGTCATTGGTCGTGAGTGCAGTGTTAACCAATGACAAATGACGAACGACCAACGATCGATCTATTCACCTTTTTTCTGAGAGATTGAAAGGGTATAGGGATATTGTCCTTGAGTGCGATCGCCAACGTATAGCGAGTATTTTCCTGCTTCCCAGTAACCTGAGATTTCGGGAGCTTCTCCTGCTGCTGTATCCGCCAGTACGCAAAAACGCCGTTTTCCTGGTCCTTCAATCAGTAGTGTAGGTTCTCCTTCGCTCTGTACTTGTAGCTTGAGATATGGTAAAGGTTCTGGTACTTGTAGCACCTGACTGGGAGTCGTACTGATGTTACCGCAATCGCTGTTTTTTTCTCCTCCAGATCTACCTTTAACAACTAGGGGGTCTGCTTCTAATTGGGGGGGAACTTTTACTACTGCTTCCTGAGCGAAAGTTGTAGCTGCGATCGCACAACTCATAATTAAAACGGAAGGTAGTATATTCCACTTTATGAACTTGTACATAGTAGCTTGCTTTGTCATTTTATTTATCCATTACGGACTTTAAATTACTAGGTTTAAACTACCTGAAATGCAGGTCATTTATTTGCTTTTCGAGAATCAAATGCTTGAATCTACTGCAACTATCACAAGGCTGAATCTGTTACTACCTCATAACCTCCGCCGCTAAATCTGCATCTTCCGATAGAGTTGTAGCTGTAATTTGCAATTAATTTACAGTGACGGTTAGACTGCTATTGAATCTAATTATAACAATTGAATTTTCTCAAAAACTTGCGTAATTTCTCCATTTTTTGGGCGGAAAACCATTCATAACAAACATATATAGTTGTTTGTCAAGTTTTCCTATCCAAGTCAGTGTGTAGTTGTGCTTTGCATTAGCTACAATCGCCCTAATAACAGTGAGCAGGGAGCAGGGAGTAGGGAGTAGGGGAGCTGAGGGAGAAACTGCCTCTTGCAAGAGCGCCTTTTGCCTCTCTCCTCTTCTGACGCACCACTCACCACGCACCACTCACTACTTTCTAATCGATTCGGTAAAAGCATATGAATCCTCAATCAGATCGAGATTTGCAACAACGCTTAGAACAACTAGAAAGAGAAGCGAATTCTGCATCTGCGGAGGTGACAAGACCGCAGCCTGCAACACCTCAAATAATACAAGAGACAAAAATCGCTGCTAGCGAGCCATCGCCTTTGGGACAGTTTTTCAACTGGTTTCGTAATCTATCGAGTGTCAGCAAGCTTATAGTCATAAGTGTTGGAGCTGTATTTGGAATTGCAATTCTCAGAGCGGTGCTAAACCTAGTAGCAGCGGTCATCAGCTTAGGAGTGCTGGCATTGGTGTTGTATGTGGGATATCGGTTTTTTGTCAGTCGAGCTGAAACAAATAACCGATAGCTTGATGCCCGCGATCGAGGAGTGAAAACAACGATAAGGGGAACTATTAAGATGGCGAATTCAAGTGTGAGGAGAAATGCCAATCGCGCTCGTCGTTCGGTGCAGGCGGAAAGCAAACCGCTACCATTAGCAACTAGACGCTTTGCGGCATGGGCAGTAGAAGTATCGCTGATTGCACTCAGCGGACTCATACCCTATAGCTTGGGAGAACAGGCAAAACTGGAGCCGTCGGGGGAGCAAGTTACCCCAAATCCAGTGGTAGTCCTAACTCAAAAAGCGATCGCCAGTACCCTAACTATATCCGCCGAGCCGAGCGATCGCCGTCTCGTCACACCCCTGACGAATATATTTTGGTCTGTCGCTGTCGTCACTCCTTTGTTAGTAGGGGGATGGCAACTGTATTTACTGGGAAAAACAGGCAGTACTCTACCCAAGCGCTGGTTGGGGGTACGGGTTGTTTCTGCTGCTGGCACGGTTCCAGGTCTATCTCGGATCGCGATCCGAGAAGCTTTGGGAATGTGGGGCTTACCACTCTCCGTAGCCTATATTATGTGGCGGGCGACGGCTTTTCCTCATTTGGGCATATTTTTCGGCTTGTCTTGTTTCTTCGTACTAGGTGAAGGCATGACTGCCCGTTTTCACCGTCAGCGTCGCTGTTGGCACGATTTAATTGCAGGCACTTACGTGGTAGATGCCAATCGCGCTATGACTATTTTGCCTGGGACTAGAGCGAAACAGTTAATAGGGAGCAGGGGGCAGGGAGCAGAGCGCAGAGCGCAGAGCGCAGGGACGAACTGGGAGCAGGGGGCAGGGAGTAGGGAGCAGGGAGCGGGGAGTAGGGGGCTTCATAATAGTCCTTCGCCTCGGTTACAGCCTCAGCCATCAGTTGGTAAATCTGTCACTACTAAACCAAAAGTGCGGCGTAGTTGGTGGCAGTTGATGCGCCAACATCCTAATGTGTTACTACTTTTAGCTTTTTTGTCCTGCATGGTGGCAGTATTAGGAACCTTGATTGGAATTCAAATCTACATTCAGGCGCAAAAATATCAGCGGCAGTTAGCAGAGAATAAAAGTACGCAGTTTCTCACTCTAATTCAACACCTAGATGCTAGTGGCACTACCCTGAGCGATCGCCAAAGGGCAATTTTAGCTTTGGGTACGATTGGCGATCCGCAGGTACTTCAGTTACTTGTCGATCTGCTCGGACAAGAGCAACGCCACGAGATTATCGGCACGGTACAGCAAGCTTTGGTTAGTTCTGGTTCCTCGGCTTTGCCATACTTACAGCGCTTGAATCAATCGATCGCGAATGAAATAGCTGCCGGACGTTATAACAGTAGCCCTACCGAATTAGCTCGACGGACGCAACATTTGCAAGCCACTCAACAGGCGATCGGCAAAATTTTGGCAGTTTATGGTGGTAGGTTACAGGGCATGGATTTGAGCCGCGTTAATCTCGCTCCTAGCACCAGTCAAGATCGGGCTTTTACCCTAGAGCTAGAACGAGTCAATTTTGCTGGCGTAGCATTCAAAGGCGCTAATCTGAACCGTGCTAGTTTACCAGCTAGTCAGTGGCGTGACGCTGGGGCAGATCGGCACTGGGATACTTTTGACGACGCGATCGCCAATTTGAACCATGCCCAGATGAAGGGCGCTAACCTAACTAAAGCTAATCTCAGCCGCGTACCGATGGAGCGGATCGAGCTGATGCAGGCAAATCTCAACCAAGCCAATTTATCTGCGGCTAGTCTCGGTCATGCTAATCTCAGTAGCGCCCAACTCGTAGGGGCTAATTTACAAGCAGCAACTCTCGTAGATGCTAGCTTGACAGGAGCAAACTTGAGTACGGCAAATTTGTCTGATGTTAATTTACACGCCGCTCGTTTGAGCCGCGTCAGCGCTTTAAGCACGCGCTTGCAGTCAGCTAATTTGACCAAATCGAATTGGCAGGGGGCAGATTTATCGAGTGCGGATCTGAGTCACTCCAATCTCAGTCATGCTGACTTGAGCCTAGCGCGTCTCAGCAGCAGTAATTTAAATCATGCCCAAATGCAAAATCTCAACTTGCGTCAGGCAGATTTGCGAATGGCAGATTTGCGCGGAGCAAATTTAGCAGGAGCTGACTTTCGGGGGACGATCCTGTTTAGTCCTCAACCTCCGGCATCAGGCGATCGCTTCATTGCCACGCCACCAGAATATACTCAAGCAGCATTAGTGCAGGGTGTAAATTTTAGCCAGGTGAAAAATTTAGATGCCCAGCAGATTGCTTATATTTGCGTTTACGGAGGATATCATCCACGTTGTCCTTAACGTTTTATTCTTCTGCAACAAAGCGAACTTTTGCAGCCTGACCGACTAACAAGTTTTCTTGTGGGTTTTGAAATTGTACCTCGACTATATGAGTCCGATCTTGCTCTGGAATCGGACTAATTGTCACGACTGTTGCCTCAATCTGCTGAGCAGAAGCTGCTTTGCCTAGTTGTACGACTGCTCTTTGACCTAAACGTAATGTATTAATTAAACTAGTACTAACAGAAACTCGTACTTTTAAAGATTTTAGTTGCGCTAATTCTACTAAATCTCTACCTGCGTAGATGCGATCGCCCACAACTACGGGTAAATTGACAACAACGCCTGCTGCTTTAGCCGTGACTGGAAACGATCCTGTGAGATCTGATTCTTTCGGTAACAAAGAGCGCTGCTGGTGAAGCAGATTTAGCCTCTGAGTTGCTTGACGAGACTGCGAACGAGCAAGTTGTATTTGTCCTTCGATCGCAGCAAGTTGTTGTTGGTGTTCGAGTAGCGTTAGTTGTTTGCGAAGTTGCCACTGTCGGCGTTGTTGTTGCTCGATTTCTTGTAAGATTGCGCCTGTTTCTGCTTTAACTAAATTTGTTTTAGCAGTAGCTAACTTAGCTTGCGATCGCTCGACTTCACTTGAAGAAACTGCCCCCTGACTAGCTAATTTTTTGAGGCGATCGTGCTGCATTGCTGCTCTTAGGTATATGCCTTTAGCTTTTTGAACGATATCTTGCTGTTGTTGCCATAATTGTAAAGTTAATTCAGCCTTACTCAAACGTGATTCTGTATCAAACAGTTGTTCGATCGCTCCGATTTTGCGATTAACAATTGCTGTTTTTAGCTGGAGTTGCACTGTTTTTTGAGCGGCATTTTCGTGTTTTTGTTGAGCTTTTTCAAGTTCTAAATTACTCTGAAATTGTTCTTTTTTTAACCGATCGAGTTTTTGCCAACTCGCTAAGTTTTCTAATTTTAATATCGGTTGACCAGGCTGAATGCGATCGCCAATATCGACATAGATTTCTTTTACAACTGCTGCTGTGCTAGTAGAAATCTTCATTCTTTTGGCTGGATAAACTGTACCAGTAAACTCTAATTTTCCCACCGGAATATCTTGTTTGACAACACTTGATGATGCGAATGAAGGTTGGTTATTTTGGCAAGTAAGATAAATGACTGTAGTTAAGCCAAATGCATAAATTGATAGTAATAATGATTCCCGCAAGCCGATATCTTTAAACCAGTTAAAAATGAGGCGATCGCTATTATCCTGACTAGAATTTTGTTGGTATTGATTTAAAGGGTTTTTTCCAAATAAAAGCATTGTCTGACGATAACCTGTAACGTTAATTATTTATCTCTAATATTTGACTGCAATAAAAACTGATTTATTACATAGTTTTAATATAGATAAGCAAGTTTTATTGTGAGTGGGCAATGCCCACCCTACACTCTCTTTCAAAATGTGAAAGCTAGACCATTCTTAGCCCCCCAATTTATCGGGGGGTTGGGGGGATCTTTTATGGCACAGTTTTAGTGAAGTTGTAAATCAATTTGTGTAAACTTAACTACCAGAGAACTACATAGAATTTCGGATCCATAACCTAGTGGAATTAAAATCAGTATGGCATAGGTATTTAAAATTACAGTGTAAATTCACACTTACTTAATTCAAAACTATAGAAACTTGTCATTTTAATAAACACCATCAACAAAATAATCGTATTTTTACTGATATCGACGCTCTCATTCGCTCCACAAACAACTTATGCTGCGTAGCCGTCAGCTACCAACTACCATAGAATTACAGAAATTGTTGGAGGTCTTGCCTCATGACCGCCCCCCTGCTAGAGTGCCAGAATTATATCAACGGTCAATGGGTTGCCGCATCAGGTGAAACTTTAGAAAGCCGCAATCCCTCTGATTGGCGAGACATAGTAGCAACTTTTCCCCGTTCCAGCGCTGCTGATGTCGATGCAGCCGTAGTAGCTGCCCGTAAAGCCTTTAAATCTTGGCGACTCGTACCTGCTCCCGCCCGTGCCGAAATAATTTATCGTGTTGGAGAATTATTGCTCCAACACAAAGAGAAACTCGCTCAACTCATTAGCAGGGAAATGGGTAAACCCCTGACAGAAGCCCGAGGAGACGTGCAAGAAGGCATTGATTGCGCCCTCTACATGGCAGGAGAAGGACGAAGGATGTTTGGGCAAACTACCCCTTCAGAAATGCCCAATAAGTTCGCGATGACAATGCGGATACCTGTAGGAGTTTGCGCCCTCATCACTCCCTGGAATTTTCCTGTGGCTATTCCTTGCTGGAAAGCTTTTCCTGCTTTGATTTGCGGTAATACAGTCATTCTCAAGCCAGCGGAAGATACTCCAACTTGCGTTCATTATCTCAGCCAGTTATTTCACAAAGCAGGCTTACCAAATGGCGTTGTTAATATCGTGCATGGTTTGGGAGAAGAGACAGGACGGGCGTTAGTCGAACATCCTGACGTAAATTTGGTGTCGTTTACCGGATCTTCGGAAACGGGGGCTGAAGTGGGTTCTGTTTGCGGACGCACTCACAAGCGTTCCTGCTTGGAAATGGGAGGTAAGAATGCTCAAATCGTGATGGCAGATGCCGACTTGCACCTAGCATTAGATGGGGCTGTTTGGGGCGCTTTTGGCACTAGCGGACAGCGTTGTACTGCTACGAGTCGGCTGATCCTCCACCGCGATATTAAGGAAGAGTTTACTAACTCGTTGTTAGAAAGAGTTCATCAGTTACGATTAGGTCTTGGTACAGATCCGCAAACTGAAGTGGGACCGCTGATTAATTCTGCCCAATTGCAAAGAGTGAACCATTATTTAGAAATTGCCCGTGCTGAGGGAACAAAAGTATTAACTGGTGGGGAGATAGCTAATACGGAAAATCTCATACATGGCTTTTTCTTTCAACCAACAATATTAGATAAAGTCACGCCAGAGATGCGCGTGGCGAAAGAAGAAATTTTTGGTCCTGTGGTGGGGCTAATAGAAGTCGGTTCTTTTGAAGAGGCGATCGCAATTCTCAACAACACCCCATACGGTTTATCTTCTTCGGTTTATACCCGCGATGTCAATTTGGCGTTTCAGGCAATGCGCGATATTGAAGCTGGAATTACTTATATTAACGGTCCTACAATTGGGGCAGAAGTCCATTTGCCTTTTGGTGGTATGAAACAGACGGGAAACGGGCATCGGGAGGTGGGAACTGCGGCTTTAGATGTGTTTACAGAATGGAAAACTGTTTATGTAGATTATTCTGGGAGTTTGCAACGCGCCCAAATTGATAATCGCGATTGAGCAAGTCAAAAGTTAAAAGTTAAAAGTTAAAAGTGATGCGATTGTCAAACTTTTAGCGATTGACTAATGTTAGCGAACCTAAATTTACTGTATTTTTAACATTCTGGCTAATCTATTGCGTGCTGCTGCTTGTAAATCGATGATTTTGTCTGTTTCATCGACAATTTCGCCTGTCAGGATTTCTAATACGTCTTCGAGAGTGACAACACCGGAAACCGTGCCATATTCATCGACTACGACGACAAGGTGATTGCGGCTTTTTTGAAATGCTCTCAACAAGCGATCGGCATGAATTGTTTCTGGCACAAATCGAACTTTACGAGTGAATTCAGCAATTTTACGCTCGCGCTTTCCTTCTACCATTGCTGTTAGAAGTTCGTCTTTTAAAGTAACTCCAATAACTCGATCTAATGAATCTTCTATAACAATAATTCGCGTGTGCTGAGAATTAATTATGTCCACTCTGCTTGCAGCTAAAGTCAAATCACCTCGTAAGTAAGTTAAAGCTGTTCTAGGAGTCATTAAATCGGCAGCCGTGAGGTCGTTTAGCATAAACACTCTCTGAATCATTTCGGCTTCATCATCTTCAATAATTCCCTCTTGATAGCCAATCTTGGCTAGTAGCATGATTTCCGATTCATTTGTAGTCGGCAGTTTTTCTTTGCGGGTAAAAGGTGCTGTGACTTTCTCCATAATCCAAACTAAGGGAGTGAAAATAAAAGTCAGTGCAGTCACAGGTAGAGCAGCAAGGAGCGCTAATCTTTGAGAATATCGTTCGCCTAAAGTTTTGGGAATAATTTCACCAAAGATGATGATGAGAAAAGTCAAAAGTCCAGAAAAAACTCCTAATAAAGTGTTACCTAAAACCGTCTCGGCAATGCGGGCGATCGCAATACTACCAACAATATTAAAAATATTATTTAGAACCACGATTGTCGCGATCGGGCGATTCATGCGATCGCGAATTGCTAGTAGTGCGACTGCGGCAGGATTTTTTGACTGTGCTAGCTGTCTGGCTTTAAGTGTAGAAACAGAAAATAAAGCAGCTTCTACGCTAGAACAGAGGGCAGAACCAGAAATGACAATCAGTACGGCAGCAACTAAGGCAAGCATGGCAGAATTGAGAACTCAGAATTCATCATTATTAATTTAGAAGTCATCGTAGAGGTATCGGGCTTATGGTGTATTTTTTGTCAAAAAGGAGACAGAAGATAAAATCAGTTGTCAGTTATCAGTTATCAGTGAAAAGTGGTAGTTGGTAGTTATTCCCCCTTGTCCCCCTTGTCCCCCTTGTCCTTTCTATGCTAAGTATCCCAACTAAACGCCCTCTGCCGCTTGTGCCTCAGTTAGTGACTTCCTTACCTGGTCCCCGCGCTCAAGTATTGGTAGAACGCGATCGCGCTGTTACTTCTCCTTCCTATACCCGTGGCTATCCGCTTGTGGTTGCCCGTGGTGAAGGCTGTATGGTGGAAGATGTCGATGGTAACGTATTTTTAGATCTAACCGCAGGTATTGCCGTAGCATCGACTGGACACGCTCATCCTGAAGTTGTAGCAGCAGTTCAAGCACAAGCTGCCAATTTGCTACATATGTCGGGAACTGATTTTTACTACGAGTCGATGGTGGAGTTGGCGGAAAATTTAGCAACTCGCGCCCCTTTTTTGATTCCGGCAAAAGTCTTTTTTAGCAATTCTGGGGCTGAGTCTAACGAGGGGGCGTTGAAACTTGCTCGTTACTATACCAGACGTTCTCAAGTTGTTGCTTTCTTGGGTGCATTCCACGGACGTACTTACGGGGCAATGTCGCTGACGGGTTCTAAAGCCTTGCAACGACAGCACTTCGGTCCTCTATTACCAGGAGTGACTCACATTCCCTATGGTACTCATGCAGCGTTAGACTATTTAGAATCAAAGCTTTTTCCTACCGTTCTGCCTCCAGAAGATATTGCAGCAATTTTTGTCGAACCGATTCAAGGGGAAGGCGGCTATATCGTACCCGAAGATGGTTTTTTAAAACGAATTCGGCAGATTTGCGATCGCCACGGTATTTTGATGGTTGTCGATGAAGTGCAAGCGGGGATGGGGCGGACTGGGCGCTTATTTGCGATCGAGCATTGGGGTGTAGTGCCGGATATTATTACTTTGGCAAAAGGCATTGCTAGCGGTCTACCTTTGGGCGCAATTTTAGCGCGATCGCACCTGATGACTTGGCAACCTGGCTCTCACGCTACGACATTTGGAGGTAATCCCGTGGCTTGTGCGGCGGCTAACGCGACTTTACGGTTGTTGGAAGGTGGTTTGATTGAAAATGCTCAAAACATGGGCAACTTATTGATGTCCGGGCTTACGGAGCTGTCACAGCAATTTTCTTGGATCTCCCCTCCACGCGGTAAAGGACTGATGGTAGCAGTTGATGTCTTGGATGCAGATGGTAAGTTAGATTCAGAGCGACGCGATCGCATTATCGATCTGGCTTTTTTAAAGGGTTTGTTACTCTTAGGTTGTGGCAAAGCAGCAATTCGTTTTTGTCCGCCATTAGTTATTGACAGCGCTCAAATTCAAGTTGCCCTGCAAATCCTTAAAGATATATTAGTGGAAGCAAGCGATCGCTAGTAGGGTGGGCAATGCCCACATCCGATAAAAATGTCTATTTTTTTCAAATAATTATAGAGTCATAAATCAAGCTAGGAGTTCTAAATGTTTACTACTAATGAAACAGTCAACAGTCCTCCTATAGAAACATTATTAGCGGAAAAGCGAGTCGCATTCTATCATATTGATTGGCGATCGTATGAAAAAATTTTAGAGGCTTTGGGTGAGCGTCGCGCTGCTAGAATTACTTATTATCAAGGGACTCTAGAAATTGTAACTCCTTTAGAAGAACATGAAAGCGCTCACGATCGCTTAGGCATTTTAATTCATATTTTGACAGAAGAACTGAATTTAAATATCAAAAGTATGGCTTCAACTACACTAAAAATACCTACCTTAAAAATTGGTGCAGAACCAGATAAGTGCTACTACATTCAAAACGAGCCTGCTGTTCGAGGTAAGAGAGTAGATTTATCTATCGATCCACCTCCCGATCTAATTTTAGAAGTAGATATTACTCACACAGATATTAATAAGAATCAACTTTATCAAGAAATGCAAGTGCCTGAGTTCTGGCGCTACAATGGCAAAATTTTAACGATTTACCTTTTAGAGCGAGATCGATATCGGGAATCTGAAACCAGTCCTACATTTCCTTCGTTAACTAAATCAATAATTTACGAATTCTTAGCTCAATGCCATACTCAAGGCGAAGCCCAAACTAAACGTGCTTTCCGTGCCAAGCTAAGAGAGCAATTTATGACACAAGAAGATTCATGACCGAAATTAATTTAATTTCAGAATACAAATGCTTTGACGGGACGCAGGGTTTTTATAGCCATCGTTCCCAAACTTGCAATATCGAAATGCGATTTGCAGTTTATCAACCACCTCAAGCGCGATCGCAAGCCGTTCCCGTCCTCTATTTTCTCTCTGGCTTAACCTGCACTGAAGAAAATTTTATCACCAAAGCCGGAGCGCAAAGGTATGCTGCCGAGTATGGGTTAATCCTAGTAGTTCCCGATACGAGTCCCCGCAATACGGGAATCGCAGGAGAAGATAAAGACTGGGATTTCGGTACGGGTGCGGGTTTTTACGTGAATGCAACAGAGGAACCGTGGCGATCGCACTATCAGATGTATAGTTATGTAGTGAAAGAATTACCCGCGTTAATTGCCGCACATTTTCCCGTCCAAGTCGAACGACAAGGAATCTTCGGTCATTCTATGGGCGGACATGGGGCGTTAGTTTGTGCTTTACGCAATCCCGAACTCTTTAAATCTGTTTCTGCTTTTGCACCAATTGCTGCGCCAATGCAGTGTGCTTGGGGACAAAAGGCTTTGACAAATTATTTGGGAACCAAGCGGGAAACTTGGCGAAATTACGATGCAAGTGAATTGATACTCAGTAGTAAATACACTTCTCCCATCCTAATCGATCAAGGTACAGCAGATAAGTTTTTAAGTCAACAGTTGATGCCAGAGGTATTTGAACGAGCTTGCGATCGGGTTAAACAACCTTTAACTTTGCGCTTTCAGGAAGGTTACGACCACAGTTATTACTTTATTGCTACCTTTGTGGGGGATCATATTCGCCACCACGCTGCGGTTTTGTGTCAATGAAATATGTTGCTCGATTCTTAGAAGGGCGGGTTTGCGGGAAATTGCAGTTGGCAGTAAAGCTTTTTGGTGAACCCGCCCCTACAACGATCTGGATCTAATTTACCGCTTCGATCTGCTTTACCTCTTTTTCCTGTAGCAATAAACCTGTTAAATGAATAATAGATAGAACGATCGCGCCACCGGAAAGCAGGTAACTGTGAATGGTAAACAGGTGTTGAACTGTGACAGTATTTACCGCGCCGCCACCCGTAAGAATATTACGAAGCTGAGAACCAATCGCTGGAAGTGCTTCAATCGTACCTAACTCAATTGTGAATCGCCAGTAACCAATTTGCGTCCAATCAAGTAATATTGCCGTCCAGCTTAAACCGATCGCGGTGAGTGTTAGTAAAATACCGCTAATCCAGGCAGTTATCCAGCTTGGGCGAAATCTTTCTCCTAAAAACATGACAACAATTTCAACTAAGGAGACACCGATTAAGCCATTACCAGCAAGAGAGTGAATCCGTCTGATTAACCAACCGTTAGGGATCTGAGTTGCGATCGCCCTGAGAGAATTATATGCTCCCCCTGCTGTTGGTTCGTAGTAAAATGCCAGTAAAATTCCTGTCAGTGCGGCGATCGAGCTTAAAGTCAACATCACTACAGCCAGAATTGTAGCCAGTCGTCGCAGTACAAAAGCGTAATAGCCATCTTTCATGACTGAACCCTGCTTTTGATGAAAGTTCTTTGAGTATTTTTACCTTAGTATGAATTTTTATGACTAAAATGTCAATCAGGTATCAGTTACTAGTAACTGGTGGCTAGTGGCTAGAAAAGAGTCTAGTCATCAACCACCAGCTACTCACAAATGACAAATGACAAATGACAAATGACTAACTATTGAGAAACTCTCGCATATACTCATTGACTAATTCGGGTTTTTCCTGTTGTACCCAGTGACTAGCATCTGGGATGTATCTCACTTGGAATGGATTTACGTAAGTAGCAGTGCCATAACTCAGTTCCCTACCCAAAGCTGTATCTTTTTCACCCCAAATCATCAATGTTGGTACGTTGAGTACACCCCAATTTGGGTTAGTCATACCTTGTTGCAACATATTGCGATAATAATTGAGGGCTGCTGTTAATGCTCCACGCTTAGCTGCCGCATTTTTGTAAGCCTCAATATCTTCGGGAGTAAAAGCGCTCTTATTCACAGCCATACCTTTAAAGCCATTTTCAATTGCTTGGTAATCTCCTGCTTGGAGCAGCATTTCTGGTAAGACAGGAAGCTGAAATAGAAACATATAAGAACTTTTCAGCAATTGTTGCGGTGTGCGGAAACCCTCAGCAAATTTGGCAGGATGGGGTATATTCAGTACGATCAGCCGTTCTACCATTTCTGGGTGAGCGTAGGCAAAACTCCACGCGATCGCTCCTCCCCAGTCGTGTCCGACTAAAATACACTTGTCGTATCCCAGTCCCTTAATGACACCCTCAATATCTTTGATAAACTCAGCCATGACATAAGCTGATTGCGCTTTTGGTTTGTCGCTGTCGTTATATCCCCGCAAGTCTAATGCTACGACTTTGTAATCTTTGGCAAACTCAGGGATTTGATGTCGCCAAGAGTACCAAAACTCAGGAAAGCCGTGTAACATCAACATCAACGAACCTTCACCTTGGGTGACGTAGTGCAGCCTCAGCCCGTTACTGATAATGTATTCGTGTTGCCAAGTACCTTCTAGTACGGACATAGCAATCGCTCCTCAAATCTTCACTTCTGACTTCTGAGTTCCGACTTCTGACTTCGTTATGACCTTATTCTATCCGCGTCGGCAAAAGCAGTTACAAAGCTTAGTCAATAAACTGGGAATCTCGACCTCAGCTCAAATTAATTGGCAATTGCTAGACTTAGCATTGACCCATCCTACTGTCTCAGCTCAAGCAAACTACGAACAATTAGAATTTGTCGGAGATGCAGTTGTGAGACTCGTAGCAGCTGAAGTCTTATGGGAAACTTACCCTGAATGTCCGGTAGGAGAATTTGCCGCAATTCGGTCAGTTTTGGTCAGCGATCGCATTTTGGCGCAACTAGCCACAGAATACGGCTTAGAACTCTATCTGCTTGTTTCTAACAGTGCTTCTACCGATAAAGCGGGACGAGAATCGCGCCTAGCAGATGCTTTTGAAGCTGTTCTCGGCGCTCTTTATCTCAGCACCCGCACCCAAGAACTCGTGCGTCCTTGGCTCGATCCGCACTTCAAGCAACTAGCAGCAGAAATTCGCTCCGATCCGGCGAGACTAAACTACAAAGCTGCACTGCAAGAATGGACTCAGGCACATTTTAAGGTTTTACCAGAATATCGCGTCCAAGAGTCACCCCAACCCCGTAGCGCCACAGCACGGTTTTCAGCCGAAGTCTGGCTTCAAGGTAAATGCTTAGGTGAAGGTACGGGACGTTCCATCAAAGCAGCCGAACAAGCTGCGGCTCAAGTTGCTTTTATTTCAGTGACCAGTGACCAGTAAACAGTGACCAGTAAACAGTGAGCAGTTAATTCACGACTTACGACTTATACCAATTCTGTTTATCATTGCACTAAATTCGATCCCCCTAGCCCCCCTTATCAAGGGGGGTTGGGGGGATCTTTTGTGGCGTATTTTTAAAGAAATGGTATTACGACTTACGACTTACGACTTATCTAACAACATTTCTGGCAACCGCTTCACTACTCTTTGGAAGGGCGCTGTATTATCTAATCCTCTGGTTAAGACGAGAGAGCCTTGAATTTGGATAATAGCGTCTTCTGCTTTTTGGCGGGCAAGTGTTGGCTCGATACCTGCTTCTACTAAAACTTCAGCTAAAATATCGATCCAGTTCTTCAGCGCTTGCTGAATTTGAATGTTAAATAAATCCTTGGCTTCTCCCAAAGACAGCACGGCTAATATACACATTTGTTCGCCGCCGCAATACAACCGATCTACATTCTCGCTCATTTTCTCCAGGCGATCGCGAGGCGTACCCGCACCTTTTAAGGGAACAAAAATATTCGCTTTCATCCATTCATCAACAAAGTCAAGTACGGCTTGTGCCATCTCTTCTTTGCCATTAGGAAAGTAGTGGTAGAGACTGGCTTTACCCAAACCCGTCGCTTTGGACAATCGCGATAGGGTTGTTCCTTCATAACCATACTGCCGAAAGACTTTTAAGATTTGGGCGATCGCTTCTGCTTTGGACATTTACACAGATGAAAATTTTTGATTCTCCTTGACATTGTACTGAACGATCGGTACAAAAAATTCGGGCAAGAATTCAGAAGTAATGGAGAAGAACTGATGATGCAGCTATATGACTTTGTATTATCGGGAAACTGTCATAAAGTCAGGCTGTTGCTGTCGATGTTGAACTTAGATTATGAGTCAGTACCCGTCAACTTAAAGGCAGGAGAACACAAAACCGAACGATTTCTGCAACTCAACCCTTGCGGACAAGTACCAGTTTTGGCGGATGGTGATGTAATATTACGAGATTCCCAAGCTATTTTAGTTTACCTAGCCCGATGCTATGGCGGCGAAGATTGGTTCCCTCTAGAGCCTGAAGCGATCGCAAAAATTATGCAGTGGTTATCTTTTGCCGCGAATGAGATTGCCAATAGTCTAGCGGCGGCGAGGAGATATTTTATTTTTCAAGGACAACTCGATATAGATTTAACTCAACAGAAAGCTCATCAAGTATTGCAGCTCCTCGATCGCCATTTAACAAATAACCAGTGGTTGGAATGCAGTCATCCTACAATAGCCGATCTTGCCTGCTTCCCCTATGTCGGACTAGCCGCAGACGCAAAAGTTGCTTTAGATAACTATCCTCACGTTATTGCCTGGTGCGATCGCATCAAGCAACTTCCAGGTTATGTCAGTATGCCAGGACTGTAAGTCAAAAATCAAAAGTTAAAAGTCAAAATTGTGACACTCATTATGCAGAGTGTTTTGGTTTCAGACATTTTGTCAACTATATGCGTAACATATCAACTTATCATGCCGGGGAATTAGCAGTTCAGGCACAAGCGGGAGTGCAGACAGAAGCAGCACGTTTAACCAAAATTATTGGTGCAAATATCAGTTTAATAGCAAGAGACTTTCTAGACACGCAAAGACTAGCGATCGCTAGTACTGTTGGTAAAGATGGTATTTGGGCATCGCTGCTAATAGAGAAACCTGGTTTTATAGAAGTTGTAGCAGAACAACTAGTTCGGATTCAAACAACAGTCAATCCTAGCGATCCTCTGCTAGAAAACCTATTAATACATGATGACATTGGTATTCTGGCGATCGATTTAGCGACTCGGCGGCGCTTGCGGATTAATGGCAAAGCGATGGTTCAGCCAAATGGATATATTGACGTGCGTACACAGCAAGTCTACTTTAACTGCCCCAAATACATTCAAGTACGAGATTTAGTAGCTAATAGCGATCGCCAAGAAGCGATACCCGAAGTTTATGGTTACACAGCCTTGACTCCGGCACAACAGCAATCGATTACTCAAGCAGACACATTTTTCATCGCTAGCTTCCATCCCCAAAGTGGTGCTGATGCATCTCATCGGGGAGGATATCCAGGTTTCGTACAAGTGTTAAACGCAACTGAATTAGTATTTCCCGATTATACGGGCAATAATATGTTCAATACTCTTGGTAACATTGCCCAGTATTCTCAAATCGGCTTACTGTTCGTTGATTTTGTCTATGGACATACCTTACAACTAACTGGCACAGCCAATATTATCTGGGATACAAATCGCATAGCACAATTTATCGGTGCAGAACGCTTAGTAGAATTTCAAATCGAGCGCGTCATAGAAACGATAAATGCAACTAATCTACGCTGGGAATTTGCAGAATACTCGCCGTACAATCCAAAATAGTTGTCAGTGACTAGTGGCTGGTGGCTAGTAGTAAATAGGGTGCGTGGTGAGTGAATCGCTTCTAACTTCTGACTTTTGACTTATCAATTACCAACTACCAACTACCAATTACCATCCATCACTTCACCACCTGGGAGCTATGCAAACGTGGATCGTCAGTCTCAGAGGATGGAGTGACATTTGCTTCGTATTTGGAGACTTTACCGCTAGCGGAAGTGTAAGGCAAGGGGGCATCATTTAATAACGCATCTAAGTTACTTGCCATAATACTGCGCGGTTGTTCTCCGATCGCCTGTGCGATCGCCTCTCCTTGTTTACCTAGATACACGAAATGGGGAATCCCGTCAACTCGATATTTCAGAATCTCTGGCAACCACTTGCTGTTATCCACATTCAGCATGACAAAGTTTACCTTTCCGGCGTACTCTTGTTCTAGCTGAGCAATATCTGGAACCATTTTCTGACATACCGTACACCAGTCAGCATAAAACTCCATCAGCGTTGGCTTGCTGTTGCTCAAAGCCACTTCTAGCGGTGTCGAGCGATCGCTTAATGTTGCTAGAGTCACTGCACCCGTTTGAGTCCGTAAGCCGAGGAATAAGACGACGCTGAGAGCGATCGCAACTAAAACTACAATTAAATTTCTAACCCGCTTTCCTACCGTTAACTCAGTAGGCTCAATTGGAGGATCTGGATTATTCATACGCATGAATTTTTATGAAAACTTAATTAACACCAGTTCTCATTTTAATCGAACAGTCATCAAAGGTTTTTGTTACAAAAGAAAGAGAAGACAGGAGAATTTGGTAGGAGGAAATACTTACTCCCTACTCCCTACTCCCTACTCCCTACTCCCTACTCCCTGCTCCCTAATGAAAAAAAGAGTTACGCTGACCTTCCCTCGTCGTGCCATACAAGTACCAGTGACATACAGACTGGCAAAAGATTTTAACGTTGCTGCTAATATTATCCGCGCTCAAGTTGCCCCTAATCAAGTTGGTACGTTAGTTGTAGAATTGTCAGGAGATATCGATCAACTCGATGCGGCGGTTGATTGGATGCGATCGCAAAACATCAACGTCTCTTCGGCAATGGCTGAAATTACCATCGATCGCGAACTTTGCGTAGACTGCGGTTTGTGTACTGGAGTTTGTCCCACCGAAGCCTTAACTCTTAATTCTGCCACATTTGAACTGACATTCACGCGATCGCGCTGTATTGTCTGCGAACAATGCATTCCTACTTGTCCAACGCAAGCCATCTCAACAAACCTTTAATAAGTCGTAAGTCGTAAGTTATTGCTAACTACTTTTTTCTAGTACAATGTGGCATAAATAAGCAGACCATTAAATTGCCAAGACTTTGCCCTTATATGTTCACTTAAAAGGTTTAGCCGTTGTTTTGTTGAAGTCGTCAATAAAATTGAGAATTTGATTTTTCCAATCATCCACACTTTTGCAACTAGCGCGCTTCAGTAACTTGCGCTCCTATTAGTATGTTGCTGTCGATCTTCAGGTTGCCACCATTCCCACGACCGCCAGATGTGGTCGTGATATAACTGTTATTTGTCAATACCAAAGCTGGCGATCGCAGCTCGATATCCCCCTGACCGCCCTCAAAGGTTTGGGCGGTAATCCCGCCAAAATTATGCAATTTAATCCGGTTGGCAGCGATTTTAAGATTTCCGGCAGTTTGACTACCGTAGTTATGCCTCTGCCTACTGCTGGGTTTGTACTTTGATGCCCATAGCGTCTCTGTTGGCGGAAAAAAGAGGAATAGTACGAACGACCACAATGAGAATGAAAGTGAGAACGAACGACGGGGAAAAGCAGGTTGAGTCAATCGCGATCGCTCTTTGCTACTCCAAACAGTAACTATGCCAACTAGTAAGGCAATGAATGTCAGTAAAGGGAGCAACATAAAACCTCCTGATAGTAGAAATACTCGATCTCGTCCTGTCATGCATACGTTAGCAACTACAGCAAGTAACGGCAATATTTCTTAACCATTACAGAAAATTGTTACAACTCTAAACAAGGCTCTTAGTTTGCTTTGGCGATCGCCCGGTGCTAGAAATGTTGCTCGAAGCTAGATAGGAAATAAGCTTGAGCTGTACTACGGTTTCACTAGGAAGTGTCAGAAATATGAGACAGATGTAGAACGCGCGCTCAATTATGATTCTCAAACATCAACTTGGGGGAAGCTTGGCAAACTCAAGTTGGAGTTTCTATAAAGTCTCAGAAGACACTATTTTTTAAATTTCAGTTCAATGACTGCGAACATTAGCTGCGTTGCTAGGTAAATATTCTAGTTATTTTTATCACAATGAAACTTGAGATTTATCTCTTTCCTTAGTTAGAGGATTGAGCTTTGAAGAGTAGTTATCTTATTTGTTACTTTATTGTCGCCTTTTCATACCCGCCAGCGATATAACCCTGGCGGGTATGAAAAGGCGACAATTAGCTTAATATTAGATTGACACTACTTTTGCGCCGAACTCAGTTAAGGGTTAATGATGCCGAAGTAGAGAGCAGCAATAAAAACGAGAATTGCTAGAGTCACTATGCTGAGAGTGATACGAAACTTGGTATTAGGCAGTTGCTCGCTGGTTAGTACGCTATCTGCTTGTACCTGAGTTATCGGTTCAGATTTCGAGTCAGGATTAATGTGAGAAGTTGTGTCGTTTGCTAAAGCAGGAGGGGTTTTCGATGCCGGATCTGGGCGCGCAGTTTCGCGGTTATCGATTTCGGGAGCTGTATTCTTGGGAGAATCGGGGGTTTCTGTGTTTGGTGTTTGGTTATCTGGCGATCGCATGATTGTTTAGTTGTTTTTTAATAACACATGTATTGCCATAGTTTCAAATATTGATTAGTGACTGCATCTTTCTATAGAACCAGCTGATTGAAAAATGGTTCTATCAAAGGAGTTAGCTCGATCTAAAGTTTAGTTGTAACGCTAAATACAATACCAACTCCTCGCTGTTTGTACGCCTTCGCTGCCGCGCGAAACAACAGATCTATTTGTAAGCTTAGAATACCAGCAATTTTCTCAATCCGTCTGTAACTTGGCTGAAGCCTTAGCAAAGTGAGATGGTCGCTTCGCGAATCGCCAAAAGCATCGCTATCTTTTGTATTAAAAAATACAATTTTTTTCTTAACCTAAAATATATCTTCAGTCTAGGTAAAACAGACTGAAAGGATGAAGCTGTAATACTTAGAGTTTTTCATCATAAGAGATGAAAAGGTGCTTCAATAATTTCACTAAAAGAATAGAAATCTATGTTCGGCATTGGAGAGTATGTGCTTCATCAAAAGACAGGGCACATCGGTAAAGTCATCGGTTACGGACACGAAATACTTAATGGTGTTTATATAACGACATTGAAAGTTTTAGTAGATTACGCTGAAACTTCTGGAAAGCGAGGAGTTGTAGAAGAGGACTTGTATTCATCCTGGGTAAAGTGGATAAGGTCTTAACGCTTCTACATAAGAGGTAAGCACAAGAGTTGGCTAAGCATTTATGGCGGAAATTTTCAATCTAGGCATGAGTGATGAGGAATACTTGCAACTGAATGCTCAAGGTAGAAATCCAGTGCAGGAACAGATTCTTATCAGGAACCTTATCCGCGCTGGAGTACCAGCAGCAGAAGCCAATCGAGTTGCACCATTACTGCAAAAATTAGTCCGTTCGCCTCAAGAGGAAATTTTGATTAAAAAGGTTTGGCAGCAAGTCAGAAGCCAATAAGTCGAGTCGCTTCGCTCCAGTTTACGCATTATGAATTCACGCATTAGTTTTTTGCAAATCTGGTCGTTCTTCTGCAAGAATTGCACCTTCTACCGGACATACTTGCAGACAAATACCGCAGTCAATGCAGCCAGTAAAGTCAATCCAGTTCCAATCAGTATCTTTGGCATTTTTGCCTGAGCCTGGATAAATACAGGCAACGGGGCAGGCATCAATGCAATCGGCAATACCTTCACAGGTATTGGCAATAATTGTATATCCCATAACATCTCCATTCAAAATACTTTTACCCAAGAGCTTTGAAGAGAAAATTTATGAATTGCTTTTGTGGAATCGCAAAAATCCCTACTAATATTTAGGTTTCTATAACTTTATTTTTTATCCTTCCATCTAGAGATAGAACGTAATAGTAAACCACTCTGTAATCATTAATACAAGAACGATTTGGGTTATGGCTACGTGTAGATTTAAGCGATTGATAATGACGTGCTAAATAAAATCGAAGTAGCGTGCCTGTGAATAAATATCATGCGATATACTTATAACAGTAGTGTAAATACTTATGTGTAAAAATACACGCAGTAATTAAGAGCTAAGAAACACAAGGTGTATTTTAAGCAACAACTTTTTGTTGAAAACATTATTTCTCTAGGTATATATCAATTACCTTTTAGTCTTTAAAAATTGAGACAGCAAAGGTAGAAATTCAGTTTCTTGTAAAATTTTGTAAATGAAGTTCGTCATGAATTGATAAACGAGGCTAGTGTTTTAAGAACGATCGAGGTAGCGAATATTTTTTGCAGAAAATGACATAAATTCTTCTAGTTCTAACTGGAGATACTTAAATAAAACGTCAAATAATACTTCTTCGACATTTAGTACTAGACAATTCTCGTTTTGTAGTTCATAAAACGATAAATTTTGAAAATTATTTTTGAATAAAAAGGTGGTTTGCGATCGTGTCTACTTCCTCTCAAGATGAGTATTCCAAGCAGAAAGACGATTTGTCTAATCTACGTTTTGAAGCTAAGGTTATGCGGCTTCGAGCGTGCAAAATGCGGATTGACTCTCTAATGATGCGTATTAGCGCAAGGGTTATACGCGAAAAAAATAAGAATTTAGTTGCTATCTATCAAGAACGGTTTGTCAAGTAATACTTATAGTTTAGCGATCGCCTCGATACACCCCAAATTTCAGCAATTCATCTAACTGCCGATATTGGGGCAGTCTGTTACCCTTGCCACAACTATATAAAACTTGACACTAAATAGCAGCCGTCAAAAGCTAGGATCGTTGTTACTCGCTAATTGTAATGATTAATTTCTAGTGTTGGATCGAGCTGTCTTCGTCAATTCATGACAATGAAAGATGAGCAAAAGACAAAAGAGCAACTAATTCGAGAGCTGGTCGCACTGCGTCAGCACTTGGTTGAGCTAGAAAGCGCTGCACGGGAACAGCAGGTAACGGAGATATTACAACAGCAAACTCAGCGAGAGCTATTGGTAGCGAGAATAGCGCAGCGCATTCGGCAAAGCTTGCAACTAGAGGCAGTGCTAAACACAACTGTAGTAGAAGTGCGGCAGTTGCTTCAAGCAGATCGAGTGTTTATTTACCGTTTTGAACCAGACTGGGGTGGAGTCGTAATAGTTGAATCTGTAGCGCCTGAATGGACATCAATTTTAGGTAGCAGACCTAAAGATCCGAGTTTTGCTCCAACTTACGTTGAATTATACAAAAAAGGTCGAGTGCAAGCGACGGCAGATATTTATGCGGGAGAACTAACCGAGTGCTATGTGGAGTTTTTGGCGAAGTTTCAAGTACAAGCAGACTTAGTAGTACCAATATTACAAGCAGAAGAGTTATGGGGACTGCTTGTCGTGAATCAATGTGCAGCACCACGACAATGGCAGCAATGGGAAATTGACTTGTTGCGACAATTAGCAACACAGTTGGCGATCGCACTTCAGCAAGCGGAGCTTTATCAACAGTTGCAAAGCGAACTAGAGGAACGGCAAAAGACGGAGAAGGAATTAAAACGCCAGCAACAACTTTTAGCACAGTCCAACAGCGACCTGCAACAATTTGCTTCTGTTGCTTCCCACGATTTACAGGAACCACTACGCAAGATTCAAGTTTTTGGCAATCAGCTTAAGGAGAAATTTAGCGAAGTACTGGGAGCGCAAGGGCGAGATTATATCGAGCGAATGCAAAGCGCTGTCGGTCGGATGCAAAGCTTGATTGATGACTTGCTCGTTTTTGCCCGGATTGCTACCAGAGCGCAGCCATTCGTAGCGACGGATCTAGAACAAGTGGTGCAAGAGGTACTGTCTGACTTGGAAGTGCGGTTGCAACAGACAGGAGGAAAAGTAGAAGTTGACAAGCTACCCACCATTGATGCTGACCCAGTACAAATGCGACAACTGTTTCAGAATCTCATCGGAAATGCGCTGAAATTTTATCGTCCTCAAACACCACCAGTAGTCAAGATTTATAGCCAACTGGTCGCTCCACTCCAGAGCGAAGCAGAGGACTTAGAAGATATCGCGGCGTGTCAAGTGATAGTGGCAGACAATGGAATTGGGTTTGAGCTAAAGTATCAGGAGCGAATTTTTCAGACATTTCAACGCCTACACGGTCGCAGTCAGTACGAAGGTACAGGCATGGGGTTAGCAATTTGCCGCAAGATTGCCGAACGGCATAGAGGTAGTATTACAGCTACAAGTACGGCGGGACAAGGAGCAACATTCATCATCACATTGCCAATGCAGCATCAACAGGTGCTACCAGATGAAGAGTTGCTGTAAAGTTTCCCAGCCTCTACGAAGGACGTGGGAAACTTTCTACCATAATTGCCGATCGCTTATCGCTTCATGACAAATTTAGGCAGGCGAAACGACTTGTTGTTTTCATTGTTGCTGCCAGCAAAGTAAGCCCAAGAACCAATAGCGGCAGCTAAGAGCCAACCGAGGATTAACACTGCTACTGGGAGCGCGATTGAATCTACCATGACACAACCTCCTTGAATTTGGGATTTACCGAGTTAGTTGTGTGCGCACACCATACCTTCTTAACAACGGGATCGAAGGACAGCAACATTTCTGAACAGAAAATTCTAAATTGTTACATATCTACGTTTGTCTCTCAGAGAATAACAGCCTCAACCGCAGTTTGGGGATCGCTACACAGTCGTTGCTGTTTTACTCAATCGTTGTGTTTTGAGTTTAAGTCAGCGATCGCAATTCTGAGAAATTGTCACTTGTCTGAATTTAGATTATGCGCTTTTTGCATAGCTCAGTTGCAAGAACTGTTTCGCTCGTACAGCAATTTTTGAGCGCGATCGTATCGTTAAGCGAACGTCGAGCGCTATCTCAGAAGAGTGTAAAGAAGAGAAAAATTTTTGTAGTGTGCGATTGCGATCGCAAAAATTTCGATAACATGTGTAGCAAACATGCAGTCCGATCAATTGACTCTCAAAGCTTTGATTGCTTATCTGTTGTCTTAGTACATAAAGAGGTACTGTAGGCTGGATGAAATTAGCCTAATAATGTAGTTGCGTCTATAGGAAATGCTCATGAGAGACATCAAAATAGACTTCTTGAGGTTTTTAGGTTTATCTCTGATTATTCTCGCTCACGTCGATCCACCAAGCTGGCTGGCTCAGCTCAGAAACTTTGATGTAGTTTTAATGGTCGTAGTTTCTGGACTAGCGTTTACACAATCCCGAAAAGTAGAATCTTATCAAAGTTATCTCTGGAAAAGAATTAAACGATTACTCTTTCCCGTTTGGCTTTTCTTATCTTTCTACTTTTTAGCGAATACTGGATTGTCACTCTTAGGAAAGACCGCGTTAATTCCTCCAGAAGTTGTATTAGATAGCTACACCCTGACAGAGGGAATTGGCTATGTTTGGATAATTCGAGTATTTCTTTTAGTCGCTCTAACAGCTCCTTTTATTTCAAGAGCGAATCAAATAGTCAAAAACCATAGAGTTTATTTCTCCCTTTTAATCTTTTCGTACTTACTCTATGAATTGCTTCTAGCTCTAACTTTGCCATACACAACTACCAATTTAGGAGAAAATGTGTCGTTGTTTGTCTATTATGGAATAGTATTTTCTTTGGTGTTCGCTATCGGCATTCGGATACCGCAATTGAGAAAAGAGCGATGTTTTATTTTAGCGGGATTTTTTCTCTTAACCTTTGCTGCTTTGGGAATAGTTTACTTTACTCAAAAGGGCGAATTGGTTACTACGCAAACCCATAAGTATCCACCTTCGGCGTATTATATTTCCTATGCTATAGGTATGACTATTTTAGCTTACCTGGTAGCAGATAAATTTATTCCAACGATCGGGAAGTTCAAAAAATTAGAATTTTGGATTTTATTTATTGCCCAGAATAGTATGTGGATATATCTCTGGCACATACCAATAGTTGAGTTTTTTGAGCAAAATAACACTTTTAACTTTTTAATTGAATATTTTGTCACCTACTCAGGGGCAACGCTCATTACATTCTTACAAGTTTCTGCTGTCAAAGAGAGGCTTTTACCGACTATCAATAAAGAATCCTTGAAAAAAGACTTAACAATTCTTTTGACGGGTTAAATAACAAATACTGTCAGGATTGAATGAAATATCTGGGCTGTAAGGGCGCACAGATGTGCGCTCCTATCGATGCCCAATACTTCTTGGTTAGAGTGCATAGTCCTTGGAGATCCCCCCAACCCCCTTAAAAAGGGGGCTATGATTTCCCCCTTTTTAAGGGGGGCTAGGGAGGATCGAATTTTAACCGAGATGTATTGATTCATGCCCGCAATTGAAAAGTGCTATAAGTAACACAAACAAGTCATACAAACTAGAACTAAAGTCATACATTTTCTTAAACGTATCTGTGGACAATTCGTTTGTATCTTTAATAAATATAAGCCTTTTGCCTACTTGCCATGACGACAAGTATTTTTTGTAAAACGTGCTGTTTTTAATACCACACAATACTTTGTAAACCAATTTAGTTAAGTAAGATTAAGATGATGAAATTTCAAATCGAACACAGAAGCTATTCTCTAAAATACCAGCGCTGCTATTTCTGTCAGCGAGATTTCGAGAGAAAAGAAGCAACAATAATTTTATGCAATGAATGTGGAGAAACCTGTGGCGAAGCTTGTCCGAATTGCATTGATAAGGGGTATACGTGGATGCAAAAACAATTTCATACAGCTAAGCTAGTCGGCAATCGATTTACCTAAACTGGAAATAGGAGCGCTTGTTGTCAGGCTAGACTGCTAGCACCTTTTGAGACTATGCAGATCGCCACGAACAGTGGTAGAAGTGCGATCGCTGTTAATATGACTGAGTGGTATGTATAGAATGATTAAGGGCTATAGCTATCTATTGGAATCATTTTGAACACATTTAGACATAACTGGGGCAGTAATGACCAAATCTCTCAACAACTCTCCGATTTACTGGAAAAGATCGGCATTGTCACAGGTACGAAAAGCCATAGCGCCACAACTTCTAAGTCCAGATTCGATGGTTGGTCTTTATCAGAACGCAACCCTGAAGCGATAAAAGCTTGGATGCCGATCTGGAAATGGTTTTACCATAACTATTTCCAAGTTCAAACCGATGGCTGGCATCATATCCCATCGACAGGTAAGGTGTTGCTGGTTGGTTCTCATAATGGGGGTTTGGCTTCCCCAGATACATCAATGTTTTTGTATGACTGGTTTAGTCGGTTTGGCTACGAACGATTAGCCTACGCCTTAATGCATCCCTCTGCTTGGCAAACGCCGATTTTCGCTCGACCAGGTTCCCAGGTTGGAGCAATTATAGCTCATCCAAAAATGGCTCGTGCGGCACTCTCAGAAGATGCAGCACTACTCGTTTACCCAGGCGGGGCAGAAGATTTGTTTCGTCCCTATGCAATGCGGAACCAAATTCATCTAGCAAATAATAAGGCGTTTATTAAGTTAGCTCTGATCGAATCAGCACCAATTGTACCGCTTGTCTCCCACGGCGCTCATGAAACTCTCATTATCTTGACCGATCTTTACTCGCAGGTGAAGCAGCTACAGGAGTGGGGTTTTCCCTTATCGCTTGACGGTAATACAGGTGTGTTTCCAATTTTTCTGGGGCTACCTTGGGGTGTTGGAATTGGTCCAATTCCCAATTTCCCATTTCCCGTGCAGATTCATACTCGCGTTTGTGCGCCAGTTGTATTCGAGCGTTACGGTCGTAGCGCCGCACGCGATCGCGACTATGTAGATGCTTGTTACGAAAGGGTTTGCAGCCACATGCAGGCAGAACTAGACGATCTGGTCGAGCGGAGTCACGGATAATTTGTGATGAAATTGTCTGGCTCAATTATTCGATCGCTTGGCGAATGTCTCAAACTCAACAGCGTCGTGACTACAAAAGAGGCGCACGTCTTTGTTGCGATCGAGCGACAGTGCGTGTAGCCGTTGTTGGTTGTAGATGCGGGCTTGGCGATCGACTTCCATCATCCACTGGTAGGCACGTAGACCGGGCGTACAGCGACGCTGGGGCGAACCCATCTCATGTCGATAAAAGTAGGCATCGCCTGCATGAAGCAGCCAGCCTTCGGGCGTGTCGATCGCAATCCCAGCATGACCCCGCGTGTGACCGACGAGCGGAATCATCAGGATTTCTGGTGGTAGTCCCTCAAGGTTGCGCACTGCCTCAAAGCCGAACCAAGGTTCACCCCCAGCAGAATAATACTTCCAGCTTTTGACCTCATCCCACTGATCGGGACGATAGCGTCGGCTGGCAATGAAACCGCGCCTTGACTGGGTAGCCTCAATCTCAGCCTGCATCACATGTACGGTTGCTTCGGGAAAATCTTCTAAACCGCCAGCATGGTCGAAATCGAGATGGGTTACTACAATATGGCGCACGTCATTTGCACTAAAACCGAGTTGTTCGAGCTGGTGGAGCGCTGTATATTTGCGATCGAATTGAATGTTATTAACTTGAATAAAGAACGGGCTAAGTCGCGAGTAAGGCGCTTCAAGATCGCGCTGACCAAAGCCAGTGTCGATCAGGACAAGTCCCTGTTCTGTCTCGACTAGCAGGCAATGGCAGACAAGACAAGCGTTCAGACCTCGGCTGAAGCCATCAAAGAGCGCTCCACCCAGCGGACACATACAACCGCAATTCAGATGATGAATATGCATAAATGCTCCCTCTCAGTACTTCCAAATTGGATTGACTAAGGTTCAAATGCTGCTAATGTCGCAATAAAATCAGTCGTTGACTCGTAGGGCAAGACATTGCGACCGGAAATCTTGACACCTTTGGCTTGAGGCAAACACTTAAGATAATCGGCTAATCGTCGATCTGGCGTATCCTGCTTATCTTTACTGATACTTGATGTTCGATCGCCCACAACAACTAATGTTGGTTGAGCGATCGCGGCGATCGCTGCTTGATAATTCTGTCGCCAGAAACCCGCTAAGAAGGAAAAGACTGCGTAACGGCTGGCAGGATTTGCCGCACCTTTGACCAACAGATCTAACCATTCACTATCGACGCGATCTCTACTAGCAAATAGCTGGCGGCTCGAGAAAGAACTCAAAAACTGCGGTCTTCGAGCATAAAAATAAAAAGCAGTGCCAAAGGGCGAATCTAGCAAATTCCATGTCAGTTTTTGCTGCCTCACCGGAGTTGGTTGAGTCATGAGTGCGATCGCTGGAGGGCTAGCCAATACCAATTTTTGGATGAGATTTGGTTGAGTTTGTAACCGGACGGTTTCAAGCGCTACAGGTAACAGCGCCCCTTGCACTACTAGGGTGACGGGTTTTTGGATGACTGTTTGCAGAAAATGTTGCAACTGCGCAGCCCAATCAGCAGGAGTGTAGGCGATATGTGGCATCTCGCTCTCACCGCAGCCGAGGAGGTCGGGATTGTAAATCGGATTATTGTGTCCGCCTTGATACCAAGCTTGACAGAAGCGATGCCAAAATCGACGCGATAAGCCCACACCAATCGGGTGAATCAGTAGCAAAGGAGTGCTATCTTGAGCTTCTGTGGGGTAGTGTTCGTAAGCGCAGCGGTAGTTTTTCCAAGTGTAAAACTCTGTATTTGGGATTATTATCTGGCTCATGACTCACACCTTTGCTTGCTGTAAATGCCAGTATTTGGCTAGCCGTCCATCTTTACCATATTGGGGTAACTTCACCGCATTTTGGTACAGAACTAGAGGAAGTTTTTCATTGTTAGGAAATCTGCCGTCATCTGCAAACAGCTGAACGAGGGGGTTTGAGCGCTGCAATACTGCATCTAGATGCGAATTGCTTGTAGTCATTGGTTTGTGCCAAAAGTACAAAGCAGTTCTACTATGCCTATAACTTTACTCCCACTACCTCCACCAGAGGTCAGGGTTCTTTGGATCGTTATTTTCTGGAATCGAGCTGGCGCGTTTTGAAGATATAAGTAACAACGGTTCAATTCTAAATTTAAATCTCTATGTTAAAGCTGGGGTGCATTTCTAAAACTGCACCCCTTATTATTTGCGAATTATAGCCCCCTTTTTCAACGGGAGTTGGGGGGATCGAGCCTTATCTAAATATTGAGTGCGATCGCCCCCCAGATCTTCCCCAACACACCGACTAATAAAAGTAACCCTAGAGTTAGTGGTCGTCAGCCTATTGAAGAAGTTACCGTTTTTAGAGAGGCAATCTAGCTCTCCAAGCCTCGTCTAGCACAATGAAGACACTCACAACACTTTTTAACGAAAGCCGCAGCGATCTACACTCAGACATTGAGAGAGCGACTAGCTTAGAGCAAGTAGTTAAGGTGGTGCAGAACCGACTTGATGAACTTGAAAGAAGTTATCTTGGCGAACTCAGTATCGCTCAGGTGCGTTTGGCTTCCTTTTTTTTAGAAGTGCTGCGGCAGTCTCTAAATACTCTGAGCGCGATCGATTCTACGCAAGCCTCTAGTATAGAACAGGGACAAATTGTTAGTCGAACTTCCAGGTTTTCTCCCAAAAACTTAATTTTAAAACTGTTGCAAGGACTCAGTTGTATCGGCATTTTAGGAGCGTTATTCTCATCGTATTCAAATTCTTCGCAAGCCTGGATTGCAATTTTGTTGCTCTTTCTGTTAGTCGGACTAGAAGTAGTATTTCAACTCAATGTCAGTCAAGAAAATCGCTTAGATTCTGCTATACTGAAAGACGTACTTCCGTCAAAAGTGCAGGTTGATAAATCTGCCATTTTAAATAGTTTAGGCGATGCCCTAAACTCTATCGATCTTGCCGTTGCAGCTTCGGAAACTAAGAAGACAATAGATGCTAGTGGCATAGAAGAATTGCCAGAACTTTTAAATTTTTTGCAAAGACTCAGTGGCGCGTCATTTCTAGATCGACCGCAAATGACGCTCGAACTCGTGAAACTTCTGCCACAAATTTTAATAGAGCAGGGAATTAGAATTCAGATGTATCGATCGCAGGACGAATCTAGCCGTCGCGAGTATTTTGACTTTGAGCCAAATATAGACCGCTCGGCTCAAGAATACATTACTATAACTCCTGCCTTATGGAAGGGCGATCGCCTGCTGCTACGCGGTCGAGTTATTGAGCCAGCTCGTTCTCTGACCGAAAATGAAAATATTGTGTCATCGTGAGTTGGTCTAAAGCTGCATTCAAATTCGAGCGAGATTGAGATTAAATCTTGAATATAAATAATAGTATGAACGTGAAGGTTTCCGAAATAATTGGTTTCGATTTGGGGCATGGGGAAACAGCTGTAGCTAAAGCACCAGCTCAAAGTATTGAGTCTCCCCAAATGCTAGAAATAAATCATAAAAAGAATCAAATTACAGCTCTTGGTTGGCATCCCGATCTCGGCTATCTTGTGGGAGAACAAGCATTAATTCAAGCTGGTGTGACTCAACTGGAAATTGCTTTTAAGCAAAAACCAGATGTCGAACTTTATTCTAGAGAGACGATGCGTCGATTTTTAGAAACTTACTATCGCCTGCTGAAAGAAAGCAAACAGATTGAAGGTGGAATTAATAGCCATTTTTATGTTGGATGTCCTTCAGGATGGTCGTTGGAAGATCGAGAGAAATATCAACATCTATTAGAGTCAACTGGCATTCCATTATTAAGTGTCGTACCCGAATCGCGGGCTGCTTTCATGCAAGCCAAAGAAGTCGGTAAGTTTGGCTACGACCAGCTTAAGTCATCAGTGCTAATTGTCGATATTGGTTCTTCAACTACAGATTTTACCTTAGTTAAAAGCTTTCACGAAATTCCACTAGATTTTGGTAGTAATGCTCTAGGAGCTAGCTCGATCGATAAGGCAATTCTTGCTCGTACTCTTGCTAACCACGAACAGAAAGTTTTACTAGAACAAGTATTTGCAGAATACCCCCATCATCAAGCGCGGTGCGAACTTGCCTGTCGTAAAGCGAAAGAAGATTACTTTTCTAACGAACAAATATACAGCGATTCTCAATCCTTCGCACGCGGTTTTGAGTCGATTAACGAACAGATTTTTTTTATTCCTAAAGTCAACCAGCAAATTATCACAGAAATTTTAAACCAGCCCCTACCCGAACTAGGAAATAAAAGTTGGCAAGAGTCGTATCGTCAGGCAATTAATGAGGCAAAGAAAAAGCTAGAAAACTTTGGGGTAACGCCCAAAGTTTTATTGATGACTGGTGGTGCATCTCGCATGAATTTTACGCGCCAAATTTGCGAAGAAATTTTTCCCGAACCCGAAACTCAAGTTCGTCCCGATCCAGAACCAGAACGATGCATTGCATTAGGTCTAGCACGAGTAGGAAGATGGGAACTACGCGCTAGTGCATTTAAAGCAGAAGTTGACAAACTATACGACTCGCACCAGCTCAAAGAGGCGATCGCCAGAAATATTCCAGAGCTAATTGAGCTAATAACTCAGCCATTATCGATCGCCTTGATTGAAAATGCTGTTAAACCTGAATTAAAAAACTGGAAAAACGGTCAAATCCGCACTCTGGCAGAGCTTGAAAGTTGGATGAAAAGCCAAGCAGAACAGTGGTTGAAAAGCGATCGCGGTCGGCAACTCATCGATAATAAATGCGTGACTTGGTTCAACAACAGCATTCAACCTGAGATCGCAGAGCGAACCGATCCGATTTGTCGTCAGTTTCAAATTCCTAGAAGCAGTTTAAGGTTAGAAAGTGGCATTGACCCAACTTTAGTCAATCCTGACTTACCGATAGGGAATGCTATCCTTGCCGATGCAGTGGCATTTACAATTAATTTGGTCATTGGCAGTGGTACTGTTGGTAGCATTATCGCTCTACTCTTAACTGGGCATTTAATTGTACCGATCGCACTAGTTTATGGTGCAGCTCTCGTTGGTGGGGGAGTGGGGTTAAATCGGGAGAAAATTGAAGCCACGATTAAGGAAAAGTTGGATATTCCTAGTTGGATTCGTTTTGTGGCATTAGGAGATAAAACAATAGATAGTATATGTGACAAAATGAAGCCCGAACTAGAGTCAAGTCTGAGGGAAAAAATGACCCAAGAGCCGCAGGCTTTTGACGAGCTGATTGAAAAGATCGGGCATCAGGTGAAGAAAGCTTTGCATACCAAAGCCGAAGAGGTGACAATTCTCATTCAGTAGCAGGCGTTTGGGGTTTTATTGGCGGCGATCGTCTGCTGTTTGGTCAAAACTCCTCTAAAAGGCACAGTAGTACTACTTCATTGGAAAGACGCGATCGCACTGTTGTTTTTCTAGGATTGTAAGGGTTAGAAGTATGCAGTTATTAACCATTCATGGATAATTCATTCACCCGTCCCTTAGCTGTCGTTACAGGTGCTTCCAGTGGTATCGGCTACGAACTTGCCAAACAGTTCGCCCAAAACGGCTTCGATCTCCTCATCACAGCCAATAATTCAAACCTGAACGAAGTTGCTCAGACATTGGAAGGGATGGATGCCAAAGTCGAGACGGTGCAGGCGGATCTTGCTACTTATGACGGTGTTGAGGCGCTGTATAAGAAGATTCAAGACTCGAATCGAGCAGTGGATGCGATCGCCATTAACGCAGGTGTTGGTGTTGGTGGTGAGTTTGCCCGCGAAACCGACTTGCATGACGAACTTAATTTAATTAACCTCAACGTTGTATCGTCCGTCCATCTTGCCAAACGGGTTGTCAAGGATATGGTAAATCGCGGCAAGGGGCGAATTCTCTTCACGTCATCGATCGCCGCCCTGATGCCTGGTTCGTTTGAGGCAGTCTATGCAGCTTCTAAAGCTTTTATCAAATCCTTTTCGGAAGGGTTACGCAACAAGCTGAAGGATACAGGCGTAACTGTAACTGCGCTCATGCCTGGACCAACTGAGACTAACTTTTTCCACCGTGCCGGAATGGACGATACTAATGTAGGTGCAAGTGAAAAGGACGATCCGGCTGAGGTTGCCAAGCAGGGATTTGAAGCCTTGATGAAAGGTAAGGATAGTATAGTCGCTGGATCGCTCAAGACGAAGATTCAGGGTGCGGTGAGCAAAGTCTTGCCCGATACACTCAACGCCGAACTGCACCGCCAGCTGACTGAGCCAGGATCGGCAAACAGTTAATATCGTGATGGGGCGATCGAGAGTATGAAAAACTTACTGCAAAAATTCTCATCATTGAGAAATGCGACCGTTGGATTAAGCGATCGCTCTGGGGAAAATCGCGTTCTCTTATTCGATTCATGTGAGGCAGCCTATAATGTTGCTTTCATGCTCGACGGTCAATGGGATGAGTGTAATAGTGCGGTCATACCTAGCTCAGATGAAATAGCAATTAAAACTGCTGCTAGCTTGGTGGAAGCTAGATGGTGTGACAGCGGTAAGTCTTGTACTTTATTACCCAAACTCAGTGTTGAGATATTAAAACGACGCTATGCGGTCGGAGATAGGCACTTTATCAATGCCAATCTCATGTGCGCCGATCTCAGCCATCTCAATCTCAGTCAGATAAATTTCGGCTGGGCAAAGTTGAGAGGGGCTAACCTCAGCGGTGCAGATCTCAGTGGTGCTGACTTGACTGCGGCAGATTTGAGCGATGCTAATTTGAGTGGAGCCGACTTAAGCAGTGCAAACTTATTGCGGGCAGACTTAACAGGCGCAAACACGAGCGATACCAATCTCTGTGGTGCTTGCTTGAGGGGGGCGATCGCCCAAATTAGAGGCGATCGCATCTCTTAACTCAAGCTACTCCAAGCTCGACAGTCATACCTGCATGGCGCAACCGTTGTGCCAGAACGTCACCAAGTCCAGTTGCAGGGGTGAGGATACCCCCACGCCGATCGCCGGGGAGTTTGTCTTCATTCAACGCCAAACACAGTGCTGACTCGCATAAAAATTTCACCGTGGCGCGGTTGCCAGGATCGCCGCGATCGCAAATCAGTCCCTGTACCTTGCGTCCGTCGCTCGTCAATCCTAAAAGTTCGCAGCGAAACCATCCCTCGTTCATTGTTTTCTCCGATGGTCCGCTACCTGGTTGGGGTAAAAGGGGTTGCAGCAGGCTACGGATTGGCGGTTGCTGGATTGCCCCTACAAATAGAGCCGTTGCTGCTGTAATTCCAACTGCTGGCAGCCACCCTATCGGGGAGTCGAACTTCAGATATTCTTGGTAGGTAAAGTCAACACCGTATGGCTCCTGCCACTGACTGTATAATGCACTACTACGGCGTGCCACGCGGGTATTAACCACACCCATGAAAAATGGCGCTACCCACGTATCCAGATCGGGATCGTATTGCGGGAATTCTGGATCTCGATTGCGTTCTATTTCTTCTGGGGAGCGATCGCTGGTTGGATTGAGTAGGAAAGGATTGCTTACCTGACTTACCTGAGTGGAATCATAGATATTAAAAACAGAAGCTAGAGTCCCACCGTTGAATCCGCCCATAGCTTGATAGTAAGCTTTTACCGCTCGGCAGGACGCTCCTAGTTCTCGCTGGATGTAGCGGACTATCAGGTAAGTCCCCAAATCTGAAGGTACGGAATCAAATCCACAGCAGGGAATAATGCGCGTGCCATCGGCTGCGGCTCTATCGTGGTAGCGATCGCAGAGTTCCTTCACCCAAGGAGTTTCGCCGGTAATATCAACGTAGTGGGTTTTGAAGCGCACGCAGGCATCAACAATTTTATTGCCATAGAGAGCGAATGGTCCCGCCGTATTCAGCAGTACCCGCGTCTGAGACATGATGCGATCTACGGCAGTTTCATCTTGACTGTCTGCAACTAATACATCGACATTGACACCAATTTGCGCCTTTACCTGTTCGAGTTTTTCACGGTTACGACCTGCGATCGCCCAACGTACCTCGCCAGGAACTACATGCTGGGCAAAGTATTGCACTGTTTGCTTTCCAGTAAAACCACTAGCTCCGTAAAGCACGAGATCGTATGGACGAGCAGTCATTGAATGGCATCCTCCCGATGAGTTAAATCTGTTTTACCAATTTCCAGCAGTTGTTTTGATTAATCACCTTATAACAACCTGAGTTCGACGGATTAAAAAATAGCTGGAGGTAAGGCAGGTAAGCCTTTGGGTTGCAAATCTAAAGAAAGCAGCTTGGGCTGATAGGTGTAAGCCACCAAACCTGACAAGAGATTGACCAGAAAGTTAAACACACTGCGATGGCGAGAATGCTCAATCTGACAGATGTTTTTGAGTCGATTGTTAACAGATTCAATCAGTGTTCGTTGACGGAATAAAATAAACAGCATAGCAACATTCAGACACCAAGGCATCAATTCTACGAAGCGGTCATAGCTGACGCTTATGAGGAAATGCTTTACGCCAATGGGGTTGCACTGTCAGGGCAAGCGAAATCCTTAAATGTTCTTGCTCCAGACCCATGAAAGGCGATGACGATGGTAATGATTTCACTTAGGTGCATCCGCGAGCGACTCCGTTTCTCTCCTAGCATAGAAGGTAGTTGTGCCTGCTGTTCCCATAACTGTTCAAATTGCTGATAAAAATCATCCACATCACAGAAAATTTGAGTCAGGTCAAGACGCGATACGATAGAGTCCATCGCTGAGACTAAAATGATTACATACCTTTAAAGGTAGTCTCAGCTTTCCTTTTGCGCTTCTGTAAGCTCGTCGAACTCACGTTAATTCCGCGCTTCCGAATTCCGAATTCTCTCCACTACACCCCACACCCGATTCTTCACTGCTCGTGCGCTCCCTGACTAATCCTGCTGGTGGGAGAACAAGTAAGCACCGTAAAGAGATAAGGCGATCGCGACTATGAATAAAACAAGAATGCTATACCAAGGAAACTGCGATAGTGGTAAATATGCAGCCGCTCTTAGCCCAATACTGGTGTAGGTTAGTGGTAAAAGGTAAACAACCACTTTGAGGAAACCTGGTAGCGTCCCAGGCTCGAAAAATGTGGCTCCCAGGAATGACATTGGCACGATGAGAAAGTTGTTAACCAAACCTACGCTTTCGAGCGATCGCACCTTTAACCCAACTATTACCCCTAAACCTGCAAAGACAGCACAGTTCAAAACTAACAGTAGCCAAAATAAGGGATTGAGAAAACTCCAAACCTTACCAGTAAAGATCGCCGCTACTAAAACCACCGTCGCTGAAGTCATTAACCCCCTCACAACTCCAGCTAGCATTTTACCCATGTGTAAGGCAAGGGGATGAACAGGGACTAAGAGCAATTCCTCAAAAGTTTTGGCAAATAGGCGATCGCCACAAATTGAAAATGTCGTGCCACCAAAGCTAATGGTCATGGACGATAACGCTGCCATTCCAGGCAAAATAAACTCTAGATAGCTATCACCTACAGCAGGCTTGGGCAACGAACTTCCCAAACCCAGACCAAACGCCAAAATATAAATCAAGGGCGATACTAAGCCTGAAGCAGCAACTTGGGCAATCCGCACCCGTAATTCTAGCCAATCGCCCCAAAATATCGTTAAACTATCTGCTATCAGGGTTTGTAGATAAATCTTTCTTGCTTTTAACGTGCCAACTTGAAGATTCACTTACTTTGAGTCCGAACTACGAATTCATACTTCTTAATTTTATGAAAAATCAGGGATCGGGAAGTCGGGAAAGAGAGTGGCTAGTGAATAGTGGCTAGAATTGCTTCCTTGTCTCCCCTGTCTCCCTTGTCTTCCTCGTCCCTAAGTCTTTCTTATCCCTAAACCCTACACCCTAAACCCCTATCAACGATGAGACGTAAAGCTACTACTAGAACTGCACCTGCTCCGAAGTCTTCACCAGTCAAAACTGCCTTTAATTACCTTTCGGTTATGGTACTGGCGGCTGTGTTGATCTTAGGAATTGGTATTGGCATTGCTTTTAGTTCCACGACAATTACCGATACTCGAAACGTTGCCTCTCGCGAGTTTATCGATCGCGCCGCACCTAATGCCGATCTGTGCGTACAGTATGGCGCTAGTGCAATGGTCATGGATACTAGACTATTTGTTTCTCTCAACCCCTTCAACGTGTATGTATCTCAGCCTAGTATGCGCCCAGGTTGCGTGCTGAGAACCAACAGCTGGAATCTTTTAGAAGACCGTAAATTAGTGACTAACGAACAAGTGCGAGATTGCAAAAACCGAATGAATACGTTTGGTTTTACGGGAGATTTAGGCACTTCTCCAGAAATTAATTGCGTTTATCAAAATGACGGAGCCAAGAATTTCTATCTGACGCAATCTGGCGGTACGCCTGGTCAGACCGAACAATTCTAAAAGCTAAAAAAGGCTAATAGGGTATTTTAGGGGGCGTACAGCTAGCTGTACGCCCCCTAAAACTGATGAATTACTGCAAGCGATGTCCGCAAGCAGAACAGAAGCGATCGCTCGGACTGACTTCCGTACCGCACTGACTGCAAAAGCGGTGCGTACCTGAAACTGCCTTATCCATGCGCAGTTCCATGTTACCCATGCGCATTTGCATTGGGTTCATAGTCATTTCCATGTCACCCATTTTCATAGGTTTCATTGGCTCCATCGGTTTCATTGGCTCCATCGGTGGCATCAATGAGGTAGGAATATAATCGACCTGCTGTAGTTGGATTTGTTGTGCGCCTTGAAGTGAGGGAGATTCAGCCATCATGCCCATACTATTACCCTGGATTTGGATGAAGTATTGTCCTTGACTAGTCGTAATTTTGACGACCACACCATTGGCATTTCGGAATGATTCTGGGGATGCTGTCCAACTTCCCGTCACAAAACTTTGACTCGATTGTTGCTGCTGTCCGAGGCTACTACTAGCAGTAGTCACAATTGTTTGCTTACCTTGATTGTCGAGGTAGGCTCTTTGACCCGTGCCAATCTCGCATACGTAAGCCATGAGAACCTCTTTGCTGATTAATTCCTAATTACTATTATTATCTAATCTTCTTGCAGTTAAAGAGCGATCGCTTAACATTTATCAGTTAACAGGGAGCAGGGAGTAGAGGGAATTACTCGTGACTCGTGACTTGATTTTGACTTTTGACTTTTGAATTCTCTTCTCGCTACACTCTTCTATAGAGCTGAATCTGTAATCTTTCTCTTCCTGGAATTTCCCTTTCTAGATCCACAAAAGTTTTTTCCAGCTTGTAGTTTTGTCGAAGATAGTTTTTCATTCTATCTAAAATATTTTTATTTTCAGTGCGATCGCTAGACACGATCGCATAAAGTGGTTTTTTTGCCATAATTGTATCTAGCTCTCTAGCCGGATCTTGACCAGTAATTTTTGCTAGTTTTGTGGTGATAAATAGAGGAAACGCATATCTAGTTGGTACTTGAGCTGGTACTAAGCAGTAAATTACTGCGTGATAGTTAAAGACATATATATAATCTGTAGGAATCACTCTTTGATTCAAGTATCGAGCGATCGCAGAGGGAGTATTTCCCCAATCTTCTATTCCTTTGATACCGCGAAAGTATATATACTTTCCGCTGAGTTGAATTTGAGGATATAAATTATTAAATATCGGCGTTACTAAGATGAAAGTCAATAAAAGAATGTTTTTAAAATTCGTAAACTTATTGATTTTTAAAACTATATTGTTAATTAAATAAGCATTTAGCAAAGCCAAAGAAGGTAAAACTTGAATAAAATAGTTTGCATAAAAGCTTTTAGGAGAAGAAACACCAAGAATGGCTGCAAATATCCACACAAGTATATAAACTAGCTTTTTATTCTCGCCTAAATTATTTCTACCAATTGTTCTCATATAAAGAGGTGTCGCGAATAAACCCAATAATAGAAATAAGTTCCTCTTAATTTGAATTGTCAATCCCGATGCCAAGCTTGCCAATGTCACCCTCTCACCAGTGACACGCAATAAGTTAGCTGTGAAATTAGCAGATACATAATCGTTGAAGTGACCGTTAATCCAAAAATAAACTGCGATTAAGATAGTAGGAAGGATAAAACCAGAAAGCAGAAACACGTAGCTTCGCCAAAGGTGTTTGAATCGATACTTTTTAGTTTTTGGTGGCAAAAACCGCAAAACGATCGCCGTTAAAATTACAATAGCAATGAACTCAAATATCACGACTTGCTTAATTGATAGTGCTATTCCCATTGCTAAACCAATAGTAAATAGCCGTAGGAAATTGCGGCGCACTGAACCCTCAGTATTTATTTGAAATAACTGGTAAAATGAGAATGTGGTAAAAACGGCAAAAAATATTTCTGTATTAGCGGCAAGTTCATCGTTTCCTGTTGAAAAAGTAGCGTAAAGCAAACCTGCTATTAATCCAAGTTGACGCTGACCGTTACCCAGTAATGTACCAAACTTATATAAGAGAAAGCAGGTCAGTGCAACAGCTAAACAAGCCATAATAGCTGTTGAAAAAACTGAATTACCGAATAGAATTATACCCAGACAATAAACTAGGTATATCCCAATGGGTTTGTTGTCCCAAATTTCTGTATAAGGAAGTTTACCCGCCAGAAAATCTCTGGCTATCAAAAAGTACAAACCTTCATCACCATTGTTATTGATCCCAAACTCAAAGAAGGCTGGCAACCGTAAGAGAAAAACTAAAATCGTAAAGCCTATACAAACTAATAAATCTATCTGTTTGACTTGCTTTAATCTCATATTCATTCTGAAATTAGTAAGATTTAGTCAGAACAATAGCCGGGATCTAGTTACAAGAAACAATAAAAGCTAATACTTTTCCAGAAAAGTATAGTTCAAAAATAGCTTATGTATGCTTGAAATCTCTGTAATTTTATATACAAAAAATTGAAAGATACACTAATAAATTTTTGCTGAACGGTAAAATAGAGTTAGTCGATTTGTGCGGGTATAGCTGTAAATTAAAGGAGGCGATCGCATGACAGTATCCACATCAATTCCTCAGATGCCAGTACCACCAACTTTTGCCACAGTTGCAGAAGAACGTCGCGATCGCAAACAACGCTTAGCGGTTGCTTTCCGCCTCTTCTCCCGCTACGGCTTTGATGAGGGTATCGCCGGACACATCACAGCCCGCGATCCTGAATACCGCAATTGCTTTTGGGTCAATCCCTTTGGAATGCACTTCGGACAGATTCGCGCGCGAGATTTGATTCTCGTCAACGACAAAGGTGAAGTTGTAGAAGGCAACAAACCAGTTAACGCAGCCGCCTTCGCCATCCATTCTCAAATTCACGCCGCCCGTCCCGATATCGTCGCCGCCGCCCACGCCCACTCTCTCTACGGTAAAAGCTGGTCTAGCCTCGGTCGCCTCCTCGATCCCCTCCAGGATGCTTGTGCTTTCTACCAAGACCACAGATTATTTGACGACTATACCGGAGTCGTACTCGATCCAGCCGAAGGCAAACGCATTGCCCAAACTCTAGGACAAAACAAAGCCATTATTCTGAGAAATCACGGTCTACTGACTGTAGGAGAAACAGTAGACGAAGCAGCTTGGTGGTTCATGACAATGGATCGTTCCTGTCAAGCGCAACTCATGGCAGAAGCCGCTGGTATGCCTCGCGTCATCGATCCTCAACAAGCAAGTATTGCCCACAGCCAAGTAGGTTCTCACCACATCGGCTGGTTTAGCTTTCAACCGCTGTATGACAGAATCGTCCAGCAAGAACCCGATTCGCTTGATGACTAGTAACTCAGTCATCAGAATGCCCTAGATAGGGCATTTTGCAATTGTGCTACCATTTGAGCGCGGGATGAGACATTCAATTTGCGAAATATACGTTTGAGCGCTTGTTTGACAGAATTTTCAGTAATCCAAAGTTGCGTGCCAATTTCGGCATTTGTCAATCCTTGAGCCACTAAATCGGTAATTTGAATTTCACGCGGCGTAAGACGAAGAGAATTGTCAGCGCTGGATTTAGCTCGATCTATCTCTAAATGGCAGCTAACAGAAGGCGATCGCATTGTTGCCATGCGAGTAGATAAATGCAGACAAATTGCACCCAGATCGGTCAAATCTTGAGTGGTAAAGGCAAGATTGCCCCGTTCGCGAGTCAATCCAATTCCACCCACTAGTTGACTGTTAGAGACAATTGGTCCTGTCATGACGTGCCAATGATCGGCACGGGGACAAATTGCTCTCCAGGCTTTAGGCGACACGACTAATGCTTCATGTACGGGTGCGTGGTGTTCGACCAAGTAACGTAAAACTGGGTTGTATTCTAGCGATGTAGCGAATTTGAGAATACCTTGCCACTTGGGATCGACAGAGGAAAGTTCATCAAAGAAAAATAGCCTACAGCGGCGGGCTGCAAAGTACTCGCTGACTGTCACCATGACACGCTGGTGTACTTCTGGAAGATTTTGCGCCTGAGCGATCGCCGCTAATAAAGATTGTAAAGAATCTCTCATCATTGTGAGTACAAACTGTACCCGATCGAGGACTAGATGCAATTGGGAGAGCAATATTATCTTAACTTCAGTGACAGTCAATCTTTTGTCAATTCACCCTCAAGGAAAACTTTAGCATGGCACTCAGTTCTAACTTCAATTTTGCGCCGACAGCATCTCGACGCTGGAATCAAATCGGTTTTTATACAGTTGCAGTACTTTTTAACCTTTGCCTGACTATCCAAGTGTTAACCGTTGGACTCGCCTATTTTTACAGTCCTCAGTGGTGGAATGTCCATGTGTGGCTGGTGCGTGGTTACAGTGGATTGTCTTTAAGTTTTATTGGTGTGGGTGTACCTAATTCCATATCCGCGTCGAGTGCGGAGTTTGACAACAAGTATGCCAATATTGCTGGGGTTACAATTTCTCACGATTCATCTGAAGTCACCCTTACCTTTAGGTGTACTTCATCCCTTGTTTGGATTCGCGTTATTTTCTGCATCCACAACCTTAGTTCATCATGTTTGGCGCATTTTATCTACTAAGTCTAATGTGGAAGAGACTGCTTTGACACATGACTAATGACTACCTTCACGAGTGTTTGTAACTTAAATAGACATGTTCTAGAACATATGAAAATAACAAATCCAGTAAAGACTATTTACAGTCTTCTGAAAATGGTCGTTAGTACAAATTTAGGTGTGAATGTCATGGGCGAGAAACTTGAAGATATTTTTAATTATCTCCAAATTTCAGATTTAATTGCTACATCAGGACAACCAACTGAACCACAAATAACAGCAATTAAAAATGCAGGTTATCAAGTGCTAATTAATCTTGCTCCACTCGAAAAGTTTGAAACTACATTACCGAACGAAGCAGCACTTGTAGAATCTTTCGGTATGGAGTACGTTCACATTCCCGTGATTTGGAATAAACCAACTTTAGAAGACTTCGATCGCTTTGCGCAAGTCATGCAAGCTAATAGCGATAGCCCTGTTTTTGTCCACTGTGCGGGTAACTTTCGCGTTTCTGCATTTATGTATCTCTATCGACGAATTTATCAAAATATAAATGAGGAACAAGCACAAAAAGACTTACACAAACTTTGGGTTCCTGATGATACTTGGCAGCGATTTATGAAGGAGGTAATGGGTAATATGAAGGAGGTCATGGGTAATGGGTAATTGGTAATTGGTAGGCGGGTTTAACCTTAGAATTATTGGTGATGGTACGGAGAGCTTCAAAAAAACCCGCCCCTACAAATCCTGATAACTGATACTAAATTTTCACTCCTTCCAATTCATTTTCGGTCATTTCATACATCTGGCGTAACTTTTCTAACTTTTCAGGATCGGCGTTCCAAAAACCGCGTCCGTGTGCTTCGATCGCTCTACCAACAATATTACGAAAAGCTTCGGGATTTGCCTTGCGTAACTTTTCTGCCATCTCTGCATCAAGAACGTAAGTATCTGCGGCTTGGTCATAGACCCAATCATCGGTAAAATCGGCAGTACCACCCCAACCAATTAAAGCTGTCATGCGCTGAGAAATTTCAAACGCACCTCCCGAACCTTGATTTACCATTGCCTCCGCCCATTTAGGATTGAGTAATTTGGTGCGGTATTCCATTCTGAGTAAATCGTCCAAATTACGCGGTGTCGTATCCTGAGAAAAACTTTCGACAAAACTCGCAGTTACTTTTTTCCCTCGCTGCTTTTCCGCTGCCTTTTTCAAACCACCTGTATTAGCATAATATTCTTGAATATCCGTCAGACCGTATTCGACAGAATCGATTTCTTGAACGATGCGATCGCACTTTTGCAACAATTGCGTCAAGACTTCCGGTCTAGCCCGTCCCTTATCTTGTCTACCATAACTAAATACATTGCGATCGCGCCAAGTATTGCCTAACTCATCCCCCGATTCCCAATTTCCATCCGTGACTCGTTCGTTCACCATCGAACCGAAATCGCCTGCTGGATTGGAAAATAGCCGCGCTGACGGATTTTCTACACCCTGCGCTTGTAAGGCTAAATAGTGCTTGCGGATGAAATTTTCTGTTTCCGATTCCTCAGCCATAGCCGCCCGTTGGAATAGATCGTCGAGTAATTCGATAATGTTGACAAAGCTATCGCGAAATATGCCGGAAAGATTTCCTAGCACGTCAATTCGAGGATGTCCCACTTGGGCAAGCGGCTTCAATCCATAACGGACGATTCGCCCCGTACCTTCTTTGATGGGTTCTGCTCCGACTAATTCCAGTAAAATTCCTAAAGACTCGCCCCGCGTCTTAATTGCATCCAGTCCCCATAACATCACAGCTACAGTTTCGGGATATTCTCCATGTTCTTGTAGATGTTGGCTGATAATATTTTGCGCGATCGCCTTTCCTCTTTCATATGCCGCAGGTGAAGGCATTCTGTAGGGATCTAAAGCGTGAATGTTGCGTCCTGTAGGTAACACACCCATACCATCCCGCAACAGATCGCCCCCAGGTGCAGGAGGGATGTACTCACCATTGAGTCCACGTAGTAAATTGATTAATTCCTCATCAGTTTGCATCAATAAATCGCGAATTTGTAATGCTTCTTCTAATTGTGCGATCGCATTTACGGGCGGGTTTTGAACGGAGATTTCTTGTCTTAGCTGTGAATTTTTGGCTAAACCCGCCCCTACAATTTTCCCATTGGCGATCGTATTTACGGGCGGGTTTTGAGGAGAGATTTCTTGTCTTAGCTGTGAATCTTGGGCTAAACCCGCCCCTACAATTTTCCCATTGGCGATCGCGTCTACCACATCTGCTGATAATTCTTCGCCAAAATATGCTTGCAGATAACTTGCTAATTGTTCTCCACTGGGCGGTTCTCCTAAAACGTGTAAGCCACTGGAAAATAGGCGGTTCTCTAATACTTGTAAATACTCGTATACCTGTAATAAATAGCGATCGAAGACGACTTTACTAAATAACCGGGCGTTCTCAGGAGTAAAAGCAATCCCTAAATGCTTTGCTTCTGCTAACGGACAATCTGTATTAATTCCCGCATCTACAATTTTCTTACAAATTGCCTCTTTCAAAGCATAGTTCTTCTCTGGATCTTCGCGATATTCAGCAATCAAATCGCGCAACGCTACTAACTCTTTGTATAAGCCTGCCCGACCATAAGGAGGAACGTTATGAGAAATAATCGTCCCGTATCCTCGCCGCTTTGCCAAAATTGACTCAGAGGGATTATTCGCGGCATAAATATACAAATTGGGCAGATTGCCTAACAAAATATCCGACCAAGAATAGCCTGTGTTTCCCAAAGGAGAACCAGGCAACCATTCCACCGTCCCATGCATTCCAAAATGAATCACTGCATCCGCTTGAAATTCTTGCTGCAACCATTTGTAGTAAGCAGCATATTGGGGATGGGGAGTTAAATCGCGATCGAACATCAACCGCATCGGATCGCCAGGAATACCTAAAGGTGGTTGTACGCCAATCCAAACATTACCTAACTGCACGCCACCCACAAGTAACTCATCACCGTAAGTTTTAATTCCACTACCGGATAGAGATTTCCAATGTTTCTCAATTCGAGATGTTTGCAAGTAACCAAGCCATTTTTCTAACCTCTGCGTGGGAATCATAACTTGGGATTTTATCTCACGCAAAGACGCAAAGGCGCAAAGCTTACCTTCTTTCTCTCTTGGCGGCTTAGCGTCTTTGCGCGACACGATCTCTTCATCCGCTGCTTTCACCCACCGGATCAATTCTTCCCCGTCTTCCGGTAAATCTCCTACGGTATAGCCTCGATCTTTTAAAGCTTGGAGAAATTTCAGCAGCGATCGCGGTACATTTAATAAGGCTGCCGTTCCTGTCGCCCCGTAACCAGGGGGAAAACCATAGAGAATAATAGCTATTTTCCTTTCAGCCGCAGGTTTCTGACGCAAAGCAATCCATTTCTGTAACCTTGCTACCAAACGCTGGACTCGTTCGGGGATCAGATAGATCTTTTCTCCCACCAAGCCACCTAAAGGCACGGTATCGATCGCGCCGTCGAGTTCTGGTAATGCATATAATACGACACTTTGCAAGCCTCCGATTCCTTGGCGCGTCCAAGAATGGATGTCTTGAATTAAGAGTGGTGCAGCAACGATATAGGGTACATTCTTGGCGCTGAGAATGCGCGTTGCAACTTCTACCTGTCGTCCAGCTTCCATCGAACCCGCCGGACCACCTACCAAAGGAAAGCCAATTGTAGAAACGATTGCATCGACTGTAACAGCTTCACTCGATAAAGAAGGAGTTTCGACATTTCCTAACTGTCTTTGTGCGGTTTCATAAGTTGTCGTCATCCAATCTCTGACTGCAACGTGTCCTTCTACACCGTTAATAAAAATTGGTAAAGGGATCAATCCCGCTCTTTCAAAATAGCGAATTAATTGAGGAATATAAGGTTGTTTGGTAATGACGTGTTTGCGGTAGAGTAGAATTCCGACAATTGGTTGTGTAGAGACGTTACATGTAACGTCTCTACATTTTTGATACCAGTTTATATATTCGCGGGGTGAGGTGAAAAAGCCTTGGTAATCGGGGTGTAACAATCCCATGTTAGGTGTTTCGATCGGGAGAGGAATATCACCTATTTTTAACCCTAAATATTTCTCGGCTAGCGTCCAAAAGAGTGCCGCAACGTTATCCGATCCACCCGCATTCCAATAGCCGTAAATAATTAGCCAGTTGCGTAAGTCTTGCACTTTTTGAACTGGGACGTATTTTAAGAGTTTTGGTCCCACTTTCAAAAAGCTGATATATCCTGCAAGGCGGTCTTCTTCTCGTCCTTGACTAAATTTATCCAGAATAAATTTAACTGGCTTGGGCATTCCCTTGGGTTTGTCACCGATCGCAAATGCACCGAGTTTGGTTAAACTCATTAATTCCAAGGCTGACTCAAATACCAAGCGAATCGGGATCGCGCTGAGGCGATCGCGCAACCATAAAACTTGGTCGTAGTCAAATAGCAAGCTACCGAAGAAAACATCAGCGTTATCGAGTGCAGCCTCTATTTCTGTAGGTTTGGTAGAAATATCGCGATCGCTAAATACGCAAATTTCTAATTCTGGGCAGCGGGAACGTGCCAAATCTGCCGCTTGGCGGTACAAGTCAGCGTTGAAAGATTCAAACCCAGCGATCAGTACTATGCGCTTCATGCCCAGATGTCAAGAAATTTCTACTTCGATCTTAAGGAGAAATTTCTTGCCTGGGTAGAGATGCGATCTTCGATCGTGATTTTCAACCGGATGAGATACAAGACCTGTAGTAGGGGCGCACAGCTGTGCGCCCCTAGCAACGTATGCCATCTTATCCCAATCTCGCCACTACCCAATTCGATCCAACCAGCCGCCAACAGCTACAGATAATTTTTGTCCCAACCTCAACAGATAGCGTAATTGGGTCAAATCCCACATCGGACGATCGCCATTTCGACTTTCTGCGTCACCGTCAAGAGTTTGGAGACACTGCGGGATAATTTGACTGTGCAGACAGCGGCAGTAAACTTCTTGGACGCGCGCCAAAGATAAACCGAGATTGAGCTGACAACCGATATCGATCGAACGCTCGATTTTTTGAGTTTCTTCTTCTACAGCGACATTACCGTGTAATAGTTGCCAGAGCGATCGCAGCATCAACTGTTCTAGACTTTGTTTGACTTCTGGTAATTTCAACTGACAGCGTAACAAGTTAGCTTCTGTAGCGACTGCTTCTAATTCTGCCAAGTGTTCCCAAGTGTCGCGATCCCCAATTTCTTCACATAGCGATCGCACCAAATCTGAACAGCGACTACCTAAAGCAATCTCAGCTGCAACTTGCAACTCTTGGGGGACGGGTAAATAATCGCGGTGGTAAGCCATGAGTACCCCATAGTTATCGCGATAAACTTGGGTGTAGAGCAGATCTAAGCGCGTCAAGCTTTCCTGACTCAACATCTGGACGATTCGGTGACGTTCCTCGGCAATTAAATCTTGCAAATTGAACGCGCGATCGCCAAATATTTGAATCATCTTCTGAATCGCATGGGCGGCGCTAGCTTGTTGCAAAGACTCAAACACTTGCTCTTTCATCTGGTTGTACGATCGCCACCCTGTAAATGGCTGAATACAACAATGGAAATCCCAGCCACCGAGATGCAACACGGCAAACACCAACTCTTCTTTCTCCCAGGTAATTTCTGACGTGAGTTCCAATTGCCCTACGGCTAAAGTCAGCGTACCGACGCGCTGCCATTGGTAGTCTAGCTGATTGACCGTATAGCAATAGAGATGGGGAGTAGGAAGCGGACAGTGAGTTGTGGAAAAGCGATCCAACTGGCTGTTGACCGTTGACCGTTGACCGTTAGAGCCGATTTCCTGTTTCCTAAATAAGGAAGTAATGGCATATTGAGCGGCAATTTGCTGAAAGTTAACTTGAGCCGTTAATACCAACTGTCGGTAGACTTCCGCCCCATGACCGAAAGACTCGACATTACTAGGGGCAAGGTTGAGATGGTTGATAAATTCTTTTTCCAGTTGTACGCCTGCCACATCTTCCGCAAGTTCCAAAGCTCTAGCAGCATAACGCAAAATTTGCGTGCCTTCAGGACGGGAAATTTCTTCAAAGAACCAACCACAACTCGTATACATTAACAAGGCATGACGCTGCATTTCCAATAACCGCAGGGCATCGACTCGTTCTGAGTCCGTCAGCGAATGGGATTGATGGCGAGAGAGGAAGCGTTGAACGTTAGCCACCGAGCGATCGCGAATGACTTGAATATATTCATCCCGTACTAACCAGGGATCGCAGAATAGATTTTTAGCAGCAGTTTCGTAAACATCAATTAAGCGATCGCGCAGCCAATCCAGCGCATTGCGTAGGGGTCGCCGCCATTTTTGATTCCACTCGCCGCCACCACCGCAACCGCAATCATCTTGCCAGCGGTCTACACCATGCGCACAACTCCAAGCAGTAACGGGTTTGAGTTCCACTTCCCAAGTTGGCGGATCGAGGCTGAGGTAATGGGCGTAGTTCGTCACCGTCCAACCTCGGCGAGGAAATTCTTCTGTAAAGGCATAGGCGAGAGTTTTTTCCGTACCACCTTTGTGATGTCCGAAGGTTTCGCCATCTGTAGCGACAGAAATTAGCTGTGCAGGACGGCGATCCCCGCGAATTGCCAATCCCAACCGTCCGATAAAGTGATGGGAATTGCTGAGTGCATCGCTAAAACCCATATCCCGCGAAATTGGACCATCGTAGAAGAAGATATCTATGTATGGAGATCCCCCCTCGCCCCCCTTATCAAGGGGGGTTGGGGGGATCGGATTGTGAGACGATTTCAAATAGCAACGATAGGGACGAGTGGGATCGATCTGGCTACCTCCAACTTCGTGCCACTGAGTTACTGGCTGTTCGTCTGTGGGGATCGTTCGGCAGCGTTGGGCTTGGGAGGGAGCAAGGATAATGAAGCGAATTCCCTCTGCTACCAAAGCCTCTAAGGTGGGATAGTCTACCGCAGTTTCCGCCAACCACATGCCTTCGGGATCGCGTCCAAAACGAGAGCGGAAATCTTCTATCCCCCAGCGGATTTGGGTGTACTTATCCCGTTCGTTAGCTAGAGGTAGGATGATGTGATTGTAAACTTGAGCGATCGCATTCCCGTGACCGTTAAGACGAGCGCAACTGTTGCGGTCTGCTTCGATTATCCGCTGATACATCTCCAAATCGTAACGCTCTAACCAAGACAGCAGCGTAGAACCGAAATTGAAGCTGAAATACTCGTAGTTGTTAACGATCCCCAAAACTTCACCGCGATCGTTCAATACCCTGGCAAAAGCGTTTGGACGATAGCATTCATGGTGGATGCGCTCGTTCCAGTCGTGAGCGGGTGCAGCACTAGGCTGACGCTCGATCGCATCTAAGTAAGGATTCTCGCGAGGTGGCTGATAGAAATGACCGTGAACGGTCACGTATACACCTGTAGCCGTTTGCAAGGGATTGAGACTTACTTGATGCTTGGCATCGCGATCGAGCGGAAAATTTGATTCAGCAGCTGGAAGATCGGCAGCAGAGGTCATGAAAGTTATATCCAAATTACAAATTAATTTTTACAAGCTCTACAATCTGCTACCCTATATTGCTCAAAGGAGTAGCTATGTGCAATAACGTGCTTAAGACTCTAGATTAAAACTCAAATGAAGCAACGATCGAGATAGCTGGGGGTAAATCGGTGACTGATGGCAGATGTTGAAGTCAGTCGCACCCTAGCTTGACCTTGCTCCCAAGCAAGAGATCGCACTCGATCTTATTAAACTGCAAGTTTAGGTTTATTTAAGCTTGGCTTAATATTTTGCCAATTAGGTTTGGGGATCGGTTCACGAATCTATAGGTTTAGTTACATGTCAGTTATCAGTTATCAGCAATCGGGTATTGTAAGGGCGGGTTTAGCAAAGATTCACGTCTACGATCGGAAATCTGCACGCAAAACCTGCCCTTACACTTTGATTGCGAAAAGGCGCGAATTGCGAATTACCCATTACCTCCGCCTAAAATCGGTTGTACCGATAATTAATCTTTTTAGTTCCAATTATCGGTAATGCCGCAGAACACGCTACAGCCGTCACCGTGGTAATGAAAAATAAAATGGATCTTTCCTGTATCTGTTGCTTTGGGATCGAGCTTGCAGATTGCGTTATTTGTCGACTCCCGTACTGGCAATAACTGGCTGGGTGTTGGGACAGCCAATGGATCTCAACTTCAATCCGTTTGAACTGGTAGCGGTAGCAGTATCTGTATTAATTGCAAATTCTATTAGTTCTGATGGTCGCTCGAACTGGTTAGAGGGTACATTGCTGTTAGCTGCATATGCAGTGTTGGGGTTGGTGTTTTATTTCCACCCTGTAATTGACGGTATCGGATAATCCCTCATGTCAATCAAGAATATTATTTCGCTTGGATTGTTGGTTTTCATTCCCATCTCGATCGCAGCTCGTTATTTAGAGTGGGGATCGCTAACAATATTTATCACGTCGGGGATCGCAATCGTCCCTTTAGCAATTTGGCTGAGTACGGCAACAGAAGAAGTAGCGATTGTTACGGGTTCCTCAATTGGTGCGTTGTTAAATGCCGTATTCGGCAATGCCACAGAGCTAATTATCGCCCTAGTTGCCCTCAAGGAAGGATTGGTTGATATTGTCAAAGCCAGTATTACGGGCAGTATTATCAGCAATCTACTTCTGGCTATGGGTTTGGCGATGTTGTTGGGAGGTTTGCGTTACAAAGAACAGGACTTTCAACCTGTGGTAGCGCGGGTGAATGGTTCTTCCATGACACTAGCTGCGATCGCCATTATTCTACCGACACTGGTGATTGAAACTTCTAGCGGCATCGAACCAGTAGCGATTAAAAATCTCTCCATTGCAGCCGCAGTCGTGTTAATTCTGGTCTACGGAATGACGTTGCTATTTTCGTTAAAAACCCACAGCTATTTATACGATGTGGGATTGGTAGATTTGGAAAATGAAGCTCAACCTGAGTCTGAATCGTCTACCCATAAACCTAATCTCTGGCTGTGGGTTGGCGTTCTAGCCGCCGCTACGCTTGCTGTTGCTTACGAATCAGAGTTATTTGTCGGTCAGGTGGAGGAAGCTACCGCTGGATTGGGACTAACTCCCTTGTTTACAGGTGTGGTGCTGTTACCTCTGGTTGGTGGTGCGGCAGAATACGTGACAGCAGTGCGAGTTGCGGTCAAAAATAATATGGACTTGTCCGTCTCGATCGCGATGGGTTCGAGCCTTTTGGTAGCATTGTTTATGGCTCCTGTCTTGGTAATTGTTGGACAGGTAATTGGACAGCCAATGGATTTAGATTTCAATCCATTTGAAGCCGTAGCTGTAGCGATCGCTGTCTTAGTTGCAAATCTAATTAGTTTAGATGGGCGTTCTAACTGGTTAGAAGGAACATTGCTATTAGCAACATATACGGTATTGGGCTTAGCTTTCTATTTTCACCCGGTCTAATATCCCATAAATTCTCAAGGGTCGAGTGGACTGCGCGTTCCTCGATCCTTACAATTTAATACACGAGTATAAATCATCAAAAAATTACATTTAAAGCTTGATTTTGATTAGATAAAGAACTTTTCCAAAATATCAAATCTGCTAAAAATGCTTCGGCTTCCGCACTTTTCATGTCATTTGGGTGACGTTTATTACGAAAAAGAATATAGCGTTTAATCTAGTAAATGTAAGTTCTTTCTGTTTGATAAGAATAGTGCTTAAGACGGATAAAGTTTTGTACTTATTCGAGCAGTTTTTTTAAAAGCTGTTCCATAGAATAAAAATTTCTGGGTATTCTGACCGGAAAATACTGTAGGTATTTAGTATATCTCGATCTAGGAAAAGATTATACGAAAATTTTCTGTACAATAAACAGTTAGACTGCAAGATGGGCTTTCTCGACGACGGGAACTACCATGAACTTGTATGACAACTACTATGAACATATACGACAGGGTCGTTATTGCCTACGATAAAAATCTTGAAAACTTTCAGATGGCAACCGCGATCCGAGGGATGCTTGAGTGTTACGGTCTCAACGTCTCTCTGGTCTGGCTCAACGAAAAGCGGAATGCTATAGACTTTCTGGCAGGGCATATCCCAAAGGCTGATTACACAATCCTATGTGCTCACGGCATTGGGAAAGAGAATCGTATCTGGCTGATGGTTGTTGAGAAGGTGGTCGGGACGGAATACAGGTACGAGGAGGTAGAGTTCAACCTGACCCCAGACAACATTGGAGAGTATGTCAAGAATGCTGGCGGGACGTTTATCACTACAGCCTGCGACTCTGGCTGTGAAGGGTTCGCGAAAGCCTTTTTGGACGCGGGCTACCGAGCATTCATTGCCCCTAACGTGGCGGTGGACTTAACTTCAACCGTGATGTTCATCTGCGGCTTCTTCTGCAATATGCTGGCTCACGATCGCGATATCCATAAAGCCACCTATACGGAACGTGAAGCGGTCGATCGCGCAGCGGCGATCCAGCCGTTCCCAGACGGAACTGCCGCCTTCCGGTACTTCAGCGGAGACCACAACGGACTGTAATGATTCGAGTTTACCTGCCTGTTTAGCCCGAAGCAGAATTCCCAAAATTCCCGTTACCCTCAATCCTAAAGACTTGGCAACTTTTCTGCCTTCACGTTCATCCAAGAGTGTCCAGTCTGCCTTAAGTTCAATGGCAAGGGCGATCGCCTCAGCTTCTCCTCGATCCAGTGTTTGCTTCAGCAGTTGGGCAAGCGGTTCGTTGCTCACCTCTTGTACTTGAATCCATCCAAATGAAATTGCTTCACGAATTGCTTGAGAACCGGGTCGTTCTTCATCAACTTTCAGTTCTTCCAATACCGCATTGGGAATCAGAATTTCGCCAAATTGCTGGCGTAAGAGTTCAAGCTGATTCACAATTGCCAAATTGAGAATTGGTGAAGTGTTACTCACTACGGGCATAGCTTAAGTCATCATCCAATTCTTCAAAACCATAATGCCGAAACACTCCACGACGAGAGAGCAACTGTCCAAATTCGTATTTGTCCATTTCAGCTAGCTCTCGCGCTTTCCCAAAGGAGAGAATGTCTTGTGTATAAAGAGCAATGGCGAGTTCCCTACGCAATTCTTGCTCAATACGCTGCTCGGGCAAGCGAAGGGCTTGCGCAATCGAATCAGAGATCGAGATTTGTAGCCCCATCTTCACTTAAGGTCGTAACGTTTTGTCTGTTACTATCATGGTATACTCACAGACCAGACTTGAGAGCTTATCAGGTTGCAGCCGCAAGCTTTACTACCAGGATTCAAGAGTTTTTCAGAGAAAGGCTCGGTAGCCCCAAATGCAAAGGTATTCTGCCTTTTGGGAAAGCTATAATTTCCTCCCCTTTGAAGCCGTAGCTGTAGCGATCGCTGTGTTAGTTGCAAATCTAATTAGTTTAGATGGGCATTCTAACTGGTTAGCAGGAACATTGCTATTAGCAACATATACGGTATTGGGCTTAGCTTTCTATTTTCACCCGGTCTAATATCCCATAAATTCTCAAGGGTCGAGTGGAATGCACGCCACTCGACGCCGTTCTCTGCCTAATAAATTAGACAATAGTGTATTATATTATACAAATTACACAGCAATTTAATTTCATGGTTTGGAAAGTTAGATTGCAAAATTTAGTGTCATAAACATGTTGAAGATATGAGACAGAAAAAGTCAATTGTATTAATAGTTATCTCTTAGTTTCCCAACAGTCTCTATTGTAAGAGGAGAACTTTAAATAATGGTTAGTCAAAAAACAATTGAAATTGTTAAGGCAACTGCGCCGATTATTAAAGAAAAAGGTGAAGAAATTACCAGGCGGATGTATCAAATTGCATTTGAAGAACGACCTGACTATAAACGCGGCTTTGAAACGACTTGGATGCAGCATCTAGACGGTGGCGGGTAAGCACACAAATTAGCTGCGGCTGTTTACGCCTATGCGACTCATATTGACCACCTAGATGAATTGGCTACTGCAGTAGATAAAATTGCCCATCGTCATGTAGAAACTCGCATACTACCAGAGCAATATCCGCTGATTGGTGAAAAGCTGTTGCAGGCGATGAAAGATGTTTTGCAAGATGCCGCAACTGATGAGGTTATTGCAGCATGGGCTGAAGCCTATAATGCTTTAGCAAACATCTTTATTCAAAAAGAAAATGCGATCTACAAACAAGAAGATCGAGAACTAACTGAGCAATTGGCGAAAGCTAGTCCTCCCTAGTGCATTGGACTGACCGAAGGAAGCCAAAGTAACGGCTATTTTAGTCGAGAAGCTGAAACAGGCTGAGTGCCTAATAGACCGTGCGATCGCCTATCCTTAAAATCAAAGTAATCAGAATATGCGATCGCTTTATCAAATATTTTAATTCAGTCTAGTTCTTTGAAAAGAAACCTTCTCTTGCAAAAAGAGAGCCGAGCGCAGAAAGCTATATTTTATTTTTCAGCTTAAGTAAGTAGACAGGAAAATTTACAAGTATGTAACAAAAAATTAATTAGACTGATTCGAGTGAAATTTAACACGCCTGGTACTATAGTTTCCTCTTTCTC
>NZ_JACJQX010000026.1:0-104542 GCF_014696895.1 Chroococcidiopsis sp. [FACHB-1243]
TATAGGCGGTTCTCTGTGCTTGCTACCCAGTTACAAAACTGTTCCCACAAGGAAGCGCTTTCGCGTCTTTGTAATGTGGTTGTCATGGTTCTATGTATTGCGTTTGGTTATGCAAATCAGGGTTTGTTTTCCCTGTTGTTAATACTATAAGGAACTTCATGGAGTTTTGTAAAGATTATGAAGATTAGCTTATGTTATAGTAACAATAAGTTTTTATTATAGCTTATTCGGTTCAGATGAAAGACAGAGCGGCTGAAAAACTTTCGTGGCAAAGCTTTCAGCCGCATAATCGAAATTCAATACAAGCTCGAAAATTACTCTTTCTATCAGTAATTTAATTATTATTTCTTCCTCAGCTCCCTCAGCTTATCCACACAGAAATGTCTCTGTGAAACACGAGTCAACCAGGAGGCCAACTCATTTGTCGCCCGCCAAGAATGTGAAGGTGCATGTGATCCACAGTTTGTCCGCCGTCTGCACCAGTATTGATCGCGACGCGATAGCCGTTATTCAGTCCTACTTGTTGGGCGACTCGCTTAACAGTTAGTAACAAATGACCCATGAGGGCTTGGTCGTGAGATTCAGCATCCGATAGCTTGGCTATAGGTTTTTTGGGAATCACGAGAATGTGAACGGGCGCTTGGGGATTAATATCTGTAAATGCGATCGCCAGTTCGTCTTCATAAACGATATTGGCGGGAATTTCTTTACGAATGATTTTGCCAAAAATAGTATCTGTAGTTTCACTCATGCCGATCGCCCTTGAACTCTGTTAGAGATTCTAAAGGGTTCTTGTCATGGAAGAAATATAAAATGCTGGCACGGGTTTGGAGTGCATCAATTGTCGGCATCGATGCCGTCAAAGTAGGAGTCGAAATCGATGTCTCGGCGGGGCTACCAGGAATTGTCGTGGTAGGATTACCGGATCTGGCAGTTCAGGAGTCGAAAGAACGGGTGAAAGCAGCGCTCAAAAACGCTGGGTATGCCTTCCCGTTGAAAAGGATCGTAATTAACTTAGCGCCAGCAGATATTAGGAAAGAAGGACCCAGCTTCGATTTACCGATGAGCGTGGGCATTTTGGCGGCTTCAGAGCAGGTCAACCCGCAAATGCTAGGGGATTTTTTATTTCTGGGTGAAGTTTCCTTAGATGGAGGCTTGCGGGCAGTGGCTGGTGTTTTACCCGTGGCGGCGGCGGCGCAAAAAATGGGGATTACTGGGTTAGTCGTACCCGCAGATAATGCCCAGGAAGCAGCTTTAGTACAAGGGATATCAGTTTATGGTTTTCAGTCTCTATCGGAAGTTGCAGCATTTCTCAATCAGCCAGAAAAGTATCAGCCCGTGCAGTTTGAAGGCAAGCGGGAGATCGTCAGAAGTATCCAGTTTGGTGCAGATTTAAAAGATGTCAAAGGACAAGCTCACGCTCGTAGAGCCTTAGAAATTGCCGCAGCTGGGGGGCATAACTTAATTTTCGTGGGTCCACCAGGGAGTGGGAAGACGATGCTGGCTCGTCGTCTACCGTCAATTTTGCCACCACTCAGTTTTCATGAGGCGCTGGAAGTTACCCAAATTCATTCGGTAGCCGGGTTGTTGAAAAATAAAGGTTCGCTGGTTGCAGAACGTCCCTTTCGCAGTCCCCACCATTCCGCCTCTGGTCCTTCTTTAGTTGGTGGCGGGACTTTTCCCCGTCCTGGGGAAATTTCTTTAGCTCACCACGGAGTTCTATTCTTAGATGAATTAACGGAATTCAAGCGAGATGTCTTGGAATTTCTACGCCAACCTTTAGAAGACGGTCACGTTACCGTATCCCGTACTCGCCAATCGGTGATGTTTCCCGCCCAGTTTACTTTAGTCGCGAGTACAAATCCTTGCCCTTGCGGTTACTTTGGCGATTCCATCCAAGCGTGTACCTGTTCCCCACGACAAAGAGAGCAATACTGGGCAAAACTTTCGGGTCCCTTGATGGATCGAATTGACTTGCAGGTGGCTGTGAATCGGCTGAAACCAGAAGAGATTACCCAGCAACCAACGGGGGAAGATTCGGAAAGCGTCAGGCAAAGAGTACAGGCAGCACGCGATCGCACCCGCGATCGGTTTGAGTCAGAATTGTCTGTTAGTTGTAATGCAGCAATGCAAAGTCGCCATTTGCGGAAGTGGTGTCAATTAGATGATGCTTCTAAAAGCTTATTAGAAGGAGCAATTCGGAAATTAGGCTTATCCGCTAGAGCCAGCGATCGCATTCTTAAGGTAGCGCGGACAATTGCCGATTTAGGGGCAGAGAAAAACCTACAAAGCCATCATGTTGCCGAGGCAATTCAGTATAGAACTATAGATCGAATGCAGTAATCGCGCTAAATTACCCATTAGCCTCATACAATATAGTGCTGAGCCTCTATTTCTGTCCCCGTGTTAGCCCAACCGCCATCAGGATTACCTCGCCGTCCGCGTCGCTTGCCAAATCAGCGCTGGCAAATACATCCAGCTCAACCGGAGTTGGTCAGCCAGTTGACAAAAATAAACCAGCTCTCACCTATAGTCAACCAGCTTTTAGTCAATCGCGGCATCGAGACACCAGCGCAGGCAGAAATATTTATCAATCCAGAAACTTTAGATTTGCCCTCACCCCTAGAGGCATTTCCCGACCTAGCGATCGCCATAGAATTATTGCAACAGGCGATCGCTTCCCAAGAGAAAATTGCCATTTGCGGCGACTACGATGCTGACGGAATGACGAGTACAGCCTTGCTACTCCGCAGCCTGCGCTGGTTGGGGGCGCAAGTCGATTATGCCATTCCCAGCCGGATGCAGGAGGGCTATGGAATTAACAAGCGGATTGTCGAAGAATTCCACACTGAAGGCGTGCGGCTGATTTTAACCGTAGATAATGGTATTGCCGCGATCGAACCAATCGCCAGAGCAAGAGAACTCGGTTTAAATGTCATCGTCACCGACCATCACGACATTCCCCCCACTTTACCCCCAGCAAACGCGATCCTCAATCCCAAACTCATTCCCGAATCTTCACCTTATTGGGGTTTAGCTGGGGTTGGCGTTGCTTACGTTTTGGCTATTTGTCTGGCTCAGAAAACAAGACAACTCAAGGGTTTAGTCAAGCCTTTATTGGAACTCTTTACTTTAGGAACGATCGCCGATCTCGCACCCTTAATTGGTGTCAATCGTCGGTGGCTGAAACGCGGATTGAGACTGCTGCCTCAGTCTCAGCTTGAGGGAATTCAAGCCTTGATTCAAGTTAGTGGTGTGAACGACAAAAATAAGTCGCTCAAACCAGATGATATCGGTTTTCGCCTCGGTCCTCGTATTAATGCGATCGGGCGAATTGGCGATCCGCAAATTGTTATCGATCTATTGACAACTGATGATGCCGGAATTGCCTTAGAACGGGCAATGCAATGCGAACAAATTAACGCCCGTCGCCAACAACTTTGCGAAGAAATCGAACGGGAAGCGATCGCTTATGTCGAATCATCGCACGCCATGTCTCTACAAGAGGATCGTGTCTTACTTGTCGTTCAACCAAATTGGCATCACGGCGTAATCGGGATCGTCGCCTCTCGCCTAGTCGAACGCTACGGCGTACCCGTATTTATTGGCACGTATGAAGACGAACATCACATTCGCGGTTCGGCACGTAGTATTCCTGAATTTAATGTTTTTGATGCCTTGGAATTCTGTCGAGAGTTATTAGGTAAGTTTGGCGGACATAAAGCAGCAGGCGGTTTTTCCCTGCCAACTGAAAACTTAGAAGCATTGCGATCGCGGTTGATTCAATTTGCTAACTCTTGTTTGCAACCGGAACACTTAAAGCCATTGCTTCAAATTGACACGCAAGCCAATTTAGATCGGCTCAATTTACAACTTTATCAACAGTTAGATATTTTACATCCTTGTGGAATTGAGAATCCAGAACCCGTCTTCTGGACGGCTAATGTTAAAGTCATCGACCAGCAGATTATTGGTAAGGGTCATATTAAATTGACCGTTGCTCAAAATAATAACTCTCCCGTCCAAATGAAAGCGATCGCCTGGCGTTGGCGCGAATATTTCCCTTTACCACCACGGATAGATATTGCCTATCGTTTGCGAGAAAATACTTGGAATGGCAATACTAATATTGAGTTAGAATTAATTGGTGTGCGTCTAGCTAATCAGCCGCAAATATTATTTCCCCTGAGACGAACTGCCACTACAATTCCCTTTGAATACAAACAGCGGCGTTATACTTGCGGTGTTTTCCCTACAAATAATTCGTTGGAATTAAGAATTAAGAACACTGAAGGACGAGTTTTAGCAATTGAGGCAGGAAATCTGATGGGGTTATTAGGTAGTAGCCGTAAAGATGCTACTCAAGTCGATCTCTTTCAACCCCATTATTACAATCTCGTTCAAGCGGCAATTCAAGCTTTGGAGATGGCTAAAACTTAATTTTCTATATAGAATCAGAGCGATTAATTTGGTTAAACTTTGCTCTCAAAGTTTCTATTCTGCTGCGATTTACACCCAAATCTGACTCACCCATACGAGAAGCCGAACGAACGTGGATGACTTTAGCATTATCATCTAAAAATAACTCTACATCATCTACAAACCCAACAACAGGAATGGTAAATTCCGTATAGAGGTAATTTTCTGTTTGAGCGATCGGTTTTGTTCTTCTAAATGACTGAAGCACAGTTTTTAAGTCAGTCATAGCCGCTTGAGCAGAGGAATTATAAATAAAAGGCTCGATTTTATGTGCGGGATCTTGACTCTGACTGCTAACACAATTAGGAGTGTTGGGACAAGGTGCAAGTTCACCCGCACGAACGCCTAAATTGTCGGGACGAGTTCCAGCAAGTAACTGCGGTTCCCCTGTCAAAGTTATTTTTGTTCCTAGTAAACAAGCAAAAACTAATAGTAAAGATATGCAGGTGAAAAGTACTCGCTTGATAATTAAATTTGATTGAGTGGCGATCGCTGACATTGTTTCACCTCTAAAATGTTTTTGTATGAACCGAAGCCAAGACGGAATTTTTAAGTACAATTTTCAAAAAGCCTGTATCCACTCTTTGACTTCATACTCCGTCCAAATCCCATTGACCCAATAGGGATCGGACTCAATCAAATTCCGTACTGTCGCCTCATCTTCTACTTCATAAATCCCAAATACTTTGGTTACATCTTTAGTTGGACCAATTGTAATTAAAACCCCAGCTTCTTTCTGTTTTGCCAGACCATCTAAATGTGCTTGTCGATAAGGTACGCGCTTTTCCAACACGTCCTTGCAGTAACTTCCCCATACGATATATTTAGGCATAAGTTTTTTCACTCTTTACGTTTTTGTAGATAGAAAGCACTTAACCGACGCTGAAAAGCATGGAATTGAAACATAAACTGATTATGTTTCGTACAATCTACCATTTTCATGCCATCAGTCATGAATTCAGACTTGCTTGAGATAACCTTCATACCGCTGTCTTAATTGTTCGACAGTTAAACTCTGCGTCCAATACTCTACCAAAGCATGACCGAATGCCCAAGCATTATTTTCTGGAGATGCTGAGTTTTCCAATAACAACGACCACAGGGCGAGTAAGTCGAAGTTACGCGGATTTTTATCCGGGTTGAGCAGTGAAAATAGTTCGTATGCCATTTGTAATTTACCAATGACAACAGGCAATTGTTCCACCGGAATTTGTGCCGCTAGGAGATTAGCTAAGGTAGGCGATCCGGTTGAGATGGTGGAGATAAACTGGAGGACAGGGCTTTTGAGTAAAGCCGTGAGTCCTTGAGTCGTTGCCATTTGGAAGGTGTAGCGATCGATGATTTTGGCGGCGGCGGTGGTACGAGTGTCTAAATCGCGCATGAAGCGTGCTAGCCGGAGTTGTTTAGCAGGGGCGATCGCCTGAACTAAAGCTAAGGATAGCGCATCGATTCCCCAAGCAGTTCGACCGACTTGCGGATCTGCCGTGACAATGGGTAGCACGACATCGCAGTAATTCGCTAGCAGTTGGGCGCGATACTGAATCGCCTCTCGGATGGAAATTTCTTTGGGGCGATTGCCCAGTTCCCAATTATAAGGTGGTTGCCACTCGCGGATCGGACGCAATCGATCGACTTGGGTGACAGCGGTAATTACGGGCAAATCCGTTACTTCTGTCTGAATATCTTTGAGAAAGTCTACATCCATTTGTAACGCCGGATCGAGGGCGGGATTGACAAGTAGCAACAAATCTGAGTTGCTGGCATATTCGAGAACCTGTTCCCGTAACTGGGCGCGATTAACCTGTTCGTATCCCGGCGTATCCCACAGTGTCAGCGTTTCTCCCGTATCAGTTTGCCAGCGATAATTTTGCAAGCGATCGGTGCTAGGTAAAACATCAACGGCGGCGAGTTCTGCTCTAAATAAGGTATTAATTAAGCTGCTTTTTCCGGCTCCAGTGCGTCCTACTAGGAGAATGCTGACAGGTTTTTGCTCTACAATTTCCACAGGCTCGGCTTGCGTCAAAATCTCTCGGAGAGTTTGAGTTTTTGCCTGGGGTAGAGTTGAAGTCTTGGAGGATTCTAACCCAGGTAAGGTATCGCCACTGTAGAGAGCGATCGCTTGCCGACACAGGTTTCTTAACGCTGCTTCCCGTAACAATTGACTCAAATTGACCAAAAGTTGTCGATCTGCCTGGTTTGTGTAACGCTGGCTAGCTTTTTTCGCTACGGCGGCGGCTGGGTTCAAAAGCCACTGTGCTAAGTTCCATGCCCGCCAGAATTTCCGCGCCGATGGCTCTAGCTTGCGGTAAACTTCATAAGCTTCATATGCTTGCCCGACGGTAACTTGATTCAAAGCAGGGGATAATTTTTGTATCCACCGATCTAAATCATCTACCGTCCCTCGGATCAGTCCGTAAGCTTGAGGAATATAGATATTTAAAAGCGGATACTTGACTTCTGGGTGGTAAATCTGGGCGATTGCGACAACTAAATCTTGACAGCGCTGCCAAAAAGTTTGCCAGTCCTCCCACAAAGGGCGATCGCTTTGTGCTACAACGAGAATTTCTTGTAGCGTGGCTTCTGCTTTCTTGCTGCTGTCTGGCGTTGAGAGTGTGGCATCTGCGGAAAACGATTCTATTTCTTTGCTAACTTCTGCCGCTACAGCCTCCATTTCCACGACAACAGAACGAGTCCACCGGACTAGCAACCACCGCCAGCCGACAAATATTAGAATAAACAGACCCCAGATCCAATTGATGCGCCACTCATGGATCTGCAAACCTGCTGCTACCAGGAAGAAACCAACGATAGACGCGATCGGAGTTGCTAAGACAATCCACTGCCACAGCTTTAATCGCACCATTGCCCCTACCTAACTGGATGAGATATCTGTAAAAAGTCTATCGTTTTAGTTTAGAGGGAGCAGGGAGCAGAGGAGCAATTTGCAATTCGCACTTTTCGCTGCGCTACACTACCCCTACGGGATCGCCTCGCTACGTGTTAGCCAAAGGCGAAGCGGAGCGTTACGCAATTCGCAATTAAGTCACGCACCACTCATCAACCAACAACCATCAACCAACAACCATCAACTACCAACTACCCATTACCTACAATAAATTCATAGTATTTTATACCCACAGAGACAGGAGGAGTTAAAATTTAAAAACTAGGAGTGCAAAGGCAAGATCTGAAGCGAACAGGAATAGACGATGTTCTGTTTTCTACCACCAAGCTCTTAGCCTCAAGCCCCTAACTTCTACCACCTGAGTGTAGACAACATCTCAACCAAGCATTTATACTTTAGCCTCGATTTGAAACAAGAAGTGGCGAGGAGGGAACTATCGCTGAGACACTAAATCTAACTGTTAGCCTGAGAGGAACTCGTGAGGTTCGGAGTAATTATCAGTTATTCCGGTTGACGGGTTTGCTTGATGCCTTTTCAGAACCAACCTTTCGCAAGGTACTCGGCAAGTATGTTGAAGAGGGACCAAAGCACATCATATTGGATTTGTCCCAAATTGATTTTGTCGATAGTTCTGGGATCGGCGCTTTGGTGCATTTGAAGAAGCAGACTGAAACTAACGGTGGGACTTCACAAATTGTCACCAATGCCCGCGTAACTCAAACAGTCAAGACAGTTAACCTAGAGCAATATTTAGGTTTACGACCGACTGTTGAAGCAGCTTTAGAAAATATTCAAGCATCTTGAGCGATCGCAGGCATTTTAACTTTAGCTATCCGGTTTTGCGATCTGGATAGCTTAATTTTTTGATATAAAAAACTTATCATAGGTTCAACCCCCTGAATTTGGGGATCGATCATAATAATGTAGTCACCGATCGCCGATCGCTGAAATTGGTAATTGGTAATTGGTAGTTGGAGAGTAGCCTGTGTATTGACTAGATCCTTGTTTCGGTCTAGCTGCCAGTCACCAGTCACCAGTCACCAGTCACTGACAACTGACAACTGATTGTTCTGGGAGAATCCAAACGGAGTGGAACCGAAGGAGGACAATTTATTCGACGGCTCAGCTCGGGAAGCTCAGACAGATGTAGTCACTCAGTTGGAGTTGCTACCTAGTTGGTTAGCGATCGCTCCTGGGCAGCTACAACAACTCTCACCTACGGCTTTAGCATATTTGGGCGATGCGGTTTACGAGCTGTATGTGAGGAGCCACTTTTTACTGCCCCACAAGCGATCGCAGGCTTACCACAACCTTGTCGTTGCCCAGGTTAGAGCCGAGGCACAGGCTTCGCACTTACAATTTCTCACTCCATATCTCAATCAAGCTGAATTAGAAATCGTGCGTCGGGGACGTAATGCTACTGTAGGACGACCACGTCGCGCCGCACCAGAAGTTTATCAACAAGCAACGAGTTTAGAAACTCTCGTAGGCTATCTTTATCTGAGCGATCGCCAGCGCTTGTATCAACTCTTGGAGCAGCTACCATTAGCTCCTACAGAAACATTAAACTCCCCTAGTATAAATAAAAAAGAATGCTAGGACTCTTAACAATAAGAAAAATTTATGACAGAGCTACCCAAATTAAAAGCCAAATCTAACCCTTCTGGAAAACCGCAACGTGGCAAACCAGAGCGTTATACAGGCAAGCGTGCCGATCTCAAACATAATGGCACTAAACAGGATGGGGAAAAACGTCATGGGGCAGTAAAGAAAGATTTCTCTCGACCAGTCTTAGATAGTCCTACCTACAATACAGAGCGCGACAAGACAGATCGTTTCTCGTCCCAAATTCCACCGTCCACATCAGAAGAAGAGAGCGATCTGATTTACGGTCGCCATCCCGTGCTGACAGCTTTGGAAACCCAACGACAGCTTAATCGGCTTTGGGTTACTGCTCGTTTGCGTTACGATCATCGCTTTCATTCTCTGCTCCAACAGGCAAAGGAGAATGGTACGGTCATTGATGAGGTTGAACCCAAACGCCTAGACCAAATTACCCATCACGCCAATCATCAAGGGATCGCCGCTCAAGTAGCTCCCTACGATTATTTGGAATTAGGAGAGCTAATTGACAAAGCTAAATCGACTTCTCAGCAACCCGTAATTGTTGCTGCCGATGGCATTACCGATCCTCACAACTTAGGGGCAATTATCCGTACCGCTGAGGCAATTGGAGCGCAAGGCTTAGTCATCCCTCAACGCAGAGCTGCTGGGATCACGTCTACGGTGATGAAAGTCGCAGCGGGTGCTTTAGAAACATTCTCTGTTGCCAGAGTCATTAACTTCAGCCGTGCTTTAGAAGAATTAAAAGCAGCTGGTTTCTGGGTTTACGGTACAGCATTAGAAGCGGAACAATCGATACAGACAGTCAAATTCAGTGGTCCTATTGTGCTAGTAGTTGGCTCGGAAGGGGAAGGATTGAGTTTGAGCGCTCAGCGCTGCTGCGATTTGTTGGTATCGATTCCCTTGTCAGGCAATACGCCGAGTTTGAACGCTTCTGTCGCAACTGGTATGGCACTTTACGAAATTTTTCGCCAACGCTGGCAACATGTAAATTATGTCAACATGGGTACAAAAAAAGATAAATTAGAAAACTAGCGATGAAATTTTTTTTACGAACTGTGACAATAGTTTACGATTTGTTTTATTAGCCCGAATCCTTTACCACAAGCTGATAGGAAAAAAAAGACATGAACCCAATTTGGAATCACACTAAAGAAAATCTGATTAGCTTCTTCCATAACTTCGGTTGGGCATGGTGGGTAGAAATTGATACCCAAAATCCCCGTTGTACTTACTACTTCGGTCCTTTTCTCAGCGCCAAAGAAGCGGCAGCTGCCCAGCGTGGTTACATAGAAGATTTGGAGCATGAAGGAGCCCAAGGGATTGCAGTCGAGATCAAACGCTGTAAACCCTCTCGGTTAACGATCGCCGATGATATGGGAGAAAGATCGGAACCGCAAATCAAGCCAATTCTCAGCAGTCAAATGTAATTCTGAAAAAGTCAAAAGGCAAAAGTCAGGAGTCAGAAGTTGTTTTAGTCTTTCCTGCTCCTCTGCTCCTCTCCTACTTCAAGGCTTGATTTCCAGCCTTGCTGTGGCGGTTTTGGGGTAATAGTGCGCCAGAATTTGCAGGTAGTTGTAGCCTTGTGCTGCCAGTCGATAGGCTCCTGTTTGGCTCATACCTTTGCCACCATGAGCTTTCTGAACGATCTCATCTGTCGCAGCGTAAAGCGATTCGACTACGCCGCCTTGATAACTAATAATCTGCCCAGCAGTATCTTTGACGGCTTTTTGCGTAGTGTTATACTCGCTGTTCATCCCTTTATAGACTTGCCAGCGCTGGGTATTCCCGAGATTAAACCAGGAATTTGCCGGACGTACCATGTGAACCAAAGCATATGAACGGGCAGCGACGGCTTGAGCTTTAAGAGCTTCAGTTGGGGCGGAAGCGTGCATTTCGCTACCGACAACGCTAGCAAGATAATGCTCTAAATCGACATAGTTAACCGCGAGTAGCTTCTGTTGTCGAGCAACGAGCAGGAGTTTACCTCTATACCAGCGATCGCCTACGTATACCACACCTCCTTTTTGGGGGTAAATCCAGACTGCATTGGGTAATTGGGCATTGCCAATTGTAATCCGATCTGAGTCGCCAGGCTGTGCTGTAAAAGCTTGTCCGTTGGGCAATTGGCGTAAGACTTTGCCGTTTGTTTCTACAACTTGGGCGGGAGTTGAGGAGCCAACAATTAGAGAATCTGCATCTTGAGCGATCGCCACGCGAATTTCTAAGTTTGGCGCAGCATATTGTGTTTTTTTGGCTACAGGCTGCCGTTTTCGTTTAATTTTTTGAGGTTGCTGTTTGTTCGTTTGATTGAGCGTTGGTGGCTGAGTTTTTGGTATCTTGCTTTGCTCCTCCCGCCTAGCTTCTGCCTCCCATTGAGCAACACTAGAAACGTTATTCGCAACATTATTGTTAGCTGAAGTCGCAGAAGATGGATCTGTTGCCGTAGTAGAAGTCGGAGAGAAAGATTGACTGAACAAAGGTAAAAGCAGAGGTGCAGACGCGATCGGGATCAGCAATATCCCTAAATTTCCAATAACTTTGAATCCTCTATTTTGTCGGTCGAATCTACTCATATAGCTTTGCGTTTAGCTTTACGTTCATCAGTCGCGATCGTCAACCCGCCGAACCATCTGACGGTAGCACAGCAGAACTAAGTCATTTTAGCCGAATCAGCGATCGGTGACCAGTTTTCAGGGAGCGATCGAGCAGGGAGCGATCGAGCAGCTATGAGTGACCAGTGACCAGTAATTTTACCAATTACCAACTACCAACAGCCCATTCCTCAGCGCACTACACATCACTCATGGTTTTCCTGTTACGCTAGAGCTATGCTAATGACTGCTGAGCTGCTGCTACAATACCAACGTTGTAATCGTCGCCCATTTCTCGATCGCCACGGAGATTTGGCGCTTAAAGATGCTCCTAGCGAACTGTTGCTGAAGTTACAACAGGACAAGTTCGAGCATAGACAGAGCATGATGGCAGAACGGATTTATCAGCAACCTCAGTATTCTAAAGAGGATTGGCAAGCAGGAGCAACAGCAACTTGGCAGTTAATGCAACAGGGTGTAGAGCAGATTTATCGAGGAGTTATAATCGCCCACACTTCAGAAGATGTAACACTACTCAGCCGTCCCGATTTGTTAATTAAACAACCAGGGCAATCGATTTTTGGAAATTGGATGTATATTCCAGCCCAAATTGAATTAGGTAAGCGCCCCAAATTAGAGTATCAAGTTGTAGCTGCTTTTCACGGACAGGCGTTGGGCATGGTGCAGGAGACTACACCAGATCGAGCCTGGTTGCTCTTGCGTCGGAAAGAGATGTATGAGGTAAGTTTAGCCAGAATACTGCCGCAAATGCAGCAAATTTTTGCCGAGTGCGTCCAAACACTAGCAGCACCTCAAGCACCAGAAGTCTTTATTTCTCGCCAGCGATGCAGTTTATGCCGTTGGTATACTTATTGTTCTAGCGTTGCCAGATCTCAACAACATTTGTCTTTACTACCTGGGGTGACACCCAACCGTTATAAAGAGTTACAGGCGATCGATCTTGTCACGGTAGAATCTTTAGCTAAGGCTAACTCATCTGACTTAGCAAGCTTACGAGGCTTTGACAAAAAGATAGCTCATCATTTGGTATTGCAAGCGCAGTCAGTCTTGGAAAATCGTCCGATTTCGCTTTTAAGGGAGCAGGGAGCAGGGAGCAGGGAGCAGGGGGGCAAGAGAGCAGAGGGGCAGAGGGAGCAGAGGGGCAGAGGAGCAGGGGAGCAATTACCAATTACCAATTACCAATTACCAAATCCCATTGAAATCTACTTTGATATTGAGGCACAGCCAGATCTAAATCTCGATTACATGTTAGGAGTGTTAGTGGTCGATCGCCTGAAGCAAACGGAAACTTTTCATTCTTTACTAGCAGAAACACAGTCAGATGAAAGCACGATTTGGCAACAATTTTTAGAGATCGTTGGGCGCTATCCACAAGCGCCCATTTTTCATTTTTTCTCGTATGAAGTCGAGACAATTAAGCGCTTGGCTCAACTTTATCGGACACCAGTAGAACAAGTTAGAGCGATCGTCGATCGCTGTGTCGATGTTTACGAGCAGATCGCCCAGACTGTGGTGCTACCGATTGAAAGTTATGCTCTCAAAGCGATCGCTCGTTGGATTGGGTTTGAATGGCGCGATCCTCAAGCGCACGGTTCGCAGTGTATTTATTGGTACGATCGCTGGTTAGCAACAGGCGATCGCTCTTTTCTCGAAGTAATTGAACGTTATAACGAAGATGATTGTCGCGCGACTCGTCTGGTAAAAGATTGGTTAGAAACTTTCATCAAGCGGGAATTAGAAACGGATTTAGATCGAGTTTCTTTAGTATCTTAGCTGGCGTTTCTATTCCTGATTTCAAGCTGCAAAACCATTGTCCTGTATGTCGTTAGTTTGTTGCGGTTGTAGTTGAAATTTTTGCTGTTGTCGAGCGTGGCTTGATGTCAAGTAACGATTTAAAATGCGATCGAGGGGAACGAGAATTTTTTCTAGCCAATAGCTTTTAATCCCAAAGGTGAGACGGTGGCTGAGGGGATGAACGATTGTCCATCGCCGCCGCCAACCTAATTGTTTGTATTTTTGTAGAAAGTAAGTATCTTCAGCTAAATTCCACTTGTCACGCAAGCGATGCAAACTCGCTAAAGTCCATGCATCACTCCAACGCAGCATATAAAAGTGTAAGTCCGTCCACTCTAAGGGTGGTCCCGGTACGTAAGTGACAAGGCTGCTGGGTTCAAAATAGACTTTACCTCCCGCCTCCCTGACACTCATGCAAAAGTCTAGATGTTCTTTTGTGTTCAGCATGGCTTCATCTAATAAACCAATGCGGGAAAAGATCTCTGTACGCACGAGAACGCAGTGAAATTCTGCTAATTCAGTTTCGTTACGGTATAGGCGATCGCGGACTTCTGCGACTCGTTTTCCCTGCTTGTACATCTTTTCTCGCAACCTGCGTCTGGGAGTTGCTTTATTTTTGTCAACCCAAATATGAGATTCGCCACCTGCAAAGTGGACGATTTCATGTATTGGTAAATCCTGACACATCAATGGTCCAACGACTATCGCTTGTGTTTCTTCAGCACACCGCACTAAATTTTCCAACCAACCAGGGGAAACAACCACATCATTGTCAGCGAATACAACATATGGAGTATCCACTTGACGCAAGCCTATATTTCTAGCTTGATTGGGAGAAAGATAGTAATCTGTTCTGATAATTTGAAAGTTTCTAACTCGCGCTTGTTCTTCTAAATATTGGCGTACTTTTCTAGGAGAGTTACCATCAATATAAACTAATTTAAAAGGAATTTGCGTATGTGCGTATATACTTTCTAAAGACTCTTTAGTATAACTAAAACGTTCGCGAGGAGTTACTACAATTGTAACTTTGGGTAAATTCATATTTATCATTTGTTGTTTGTCTTTTGTCATTTGTAAATAGCTAGCCGCTAGCCACTAGTCACTCTTCACTCTTCACTACTCACTTTCTGATAAATATCGACAAGTTCGTCGTTAAGGTTTTGCATATTAAAATATTTTTCTACTCGATCGCGACCAGCTGCACCTATAATATTCCATATCTCTGGATGTGCGGTTAAATATTGTAACTTTGAGGCGATCGCCTCTGCATCTCTTTCTGGTACTAGAAACCCAGAAACACCATCTTCTACAAGCTCTGGAATTCCTCCGTGATAGGTGCTAATAACTGGTAAGCCGATCGCCATTGCTTCTTTTAAGACATTAACAGGGGCATCTTGATTGCCATCGCGTGCCGTGATACTGGGAGCAATAAATATGTGAGATGCTTGCAAAACTTCAATGATTTCCTGCCGATCTTTTTTACCTAATAGATGTACGATATTAGTTAACTCTAGTTCTTGGATTAATTGTTCTAGTTCTGTTTGTAAAGAACCGCAGCCAACGATTTTATATTCTAGATTAGGGCAAGATTTTACTATTTTTGCTACAGCACGAATGCTGTACTCAATTCCTTTCTTTTCTACTAAACGCCCAATGGTAGCAATACATATTTTCTGATGAGAATGGCGATAGCGGGGTGTATATTTGAAACGATCGCAATCAATTCCTGAGTAGTGAACGCAGATTTTTTTTTCGTCACAACCGAGTTTGAGGAGACGACGTTTAAAAAAGTCGCAATTTGGCAGAAAGAGATCGGCTTCTACAAAGGTGCGATCGTAAATGCGATCGCCATGTTCTTGAATGAATTGGCTGATATCGTAGCCGCGAAACGATACGACTAATTTGGCTTGAGGAGCATTAATTGTCCGAAACAGCATACCCCAAAAACTTAAAGTTCCAAACTGACAGTGAACGATATCATATGCTTCTTTGTCTGCACCAGCGATCGCGGCATAAAATAATCGTAAAGAAGTTGCCGATTTGCCATACTTGAAACCATTAAGCGATCGCAGTAATTTTCTAGGTGCTTTCGTAAAATTTATACTCAGTAAACCAATTGCTTTGAGCGATCGTTTTAGAAAGTTTTGGGGAATCTCTGGTAGATAATAAGTACGTTTTAGTAAGCAATATTTTTCTACATCAGGATGTACTTTATTCAGATCGCCTGGAGTGCAAGTATATATGTCTACTTGATGTCCGCGTTCTAGGAGTCCGGTAATTTGGTTAAGAATAAAGGTTTCTGAAAGTAAAGGAAAGTGATTGACAATAAATGCTACTTTTAGCATAGAGATTGAGCGGGGATTTTAAGATAAAAATTTTGGTACTGTCTATAGAAGACTGATGCTAATGAAGCAATCAGGAACTACGAGTTAGGCGGAGAATAAACGGATTACTTATATCTTTTACCAAATTGCAGGAGCAATTGTATAATCTCACAAGTTACCCAAAATTCATAGAGGAAAACATCAAAACGAGTCTAATGCTCGTTAAATTTGGCAAACCTCGATCGGTTTATTTCTACCCTTGAGAATCGGTAAGGCTTGCTACAAATTTTATCTTTTTTCTGTTTTAAAGACAAAGTAAGCGAGCGGATAGTTTTAAATAAGATCTTGAACAAGATGTTAATGAGTTTTCTAGGGAATTAATGTGAGAAAACTCTTAGATAATTTGGACGCAAAAACTTATGGTTGAAAATTAATAATTATGTATACTGAGAGGCTTGACAAAGCATCCCTTAAAGCTAAAAGTCACTGAACGGATCTCTCGCGATCGCTGAGTGTTAAGAAATTATGTTAAAAAATAGAGTTTAAAAAGATAACAATTATTGATAAAATAATCGAGAGAGGAAATACAGTAAACTCTTTTTCGATCGCCACAATAATAGTGATAGATAAGATATGTTTACTGTTAGTAGATTCAATCAACTTTTAGGGAGATACTGAAACTTATGGCTTTAGCAGTTGGTACGCAAGCACCTACATTTACAGTCAAAGATACTAATGGTAATACAGTCTCCTTATCTGATTTTGCTGGTAAAACTGTAGTTTTGTACTTCTATCCAAAAGACGATACACCGGGCTGTACGAAACAAGCTTGTAGTTTCCGAGATGCCAAGCAAACCTACGATGGCAAAGAAGTTGTAGTCTTAGGTGTAAGCGTTGATGACGAGCAGTCTCATCAACAGTTTACTGAGAAATACGGGCTGAATTTTCCGCTCTTAGCTGACACTCAGCAGACTCTAGTTAAAGCCTATGACGTTGACGGTGGCGGCTATGCCAAGCGCGTAACTTACGTCATTGATGGGAGCGGTAAGATTATCCACGTTGATAGCAGTGTTAATACCACAAGCCACGCTAGTGACGTGCTAGCAGCATTAGGATTATAAAAAGTAAAGGGATGGCAACGCCATCCCTTTACTTACTTATTTTGTTTGAGGTGGATTAGCAGGATTGTTATTAGGCTGCAATTGATTTTGTTGCATCCTTTGTAGCTGCTGCTGGCGAAACTTAGCAGCGGCATCGTCCAAAGATTGATTTTGCTCGGTGGCAAAATCTCCCGCAGAACGAATATTACCCATTTGAGCGCGGTGCATAATATCCATTAAACCGCTCATAGCGTCGCCAGTATCACCACGGGAAAAGGGATCGCGGTTTTGTTCCTGATTCAGATCCCGCAGAGGTTCGGCATCTGTGGTTGCTTGCGCCCAAGTGGGGTGTGGTAGTAATAAGGTAGCTAAGCTCGTTCCTACTACTGCACCGAAAAAGATTTTTGTTAGAGAGGAAGCAGAGATTTTCATGGAGTGATGGCTCACATAACTGAAAATAGGAGAAAAGGTAGGCTTCATACCTTATGCCAGAGTCCGCCGCAGTAAGGGTTGAATGCTCAGCACAGCTACGAAGCTAAAACCGACCAACATCAGTATAGCTCCGCCAAATGTCACTGCACCCCAAGGAGCTTGCATGACTACACTACCTAAGTTCCAGCTATTGTGTAGATAGAGATAGCGAATCGGTTCGATCGCATAGCTTAATGGATTGATTGTGGCGACAATTTGCAACCACTTGGGCATAAAAGACAAAGGCGCGAGAGCCGTGCTAGCAAATAGTAAGGGTAGTTGAGTCACGAAAATTACAGCAATCAGTTCTATATGTCCTGGTAAAGCGAAGGCTAAACCGAGACTTACAGCTGTTACGCCCAAAGCCAGCAGTAAAATAATTAAAGCGATCGCACCCAAACCAGCTAGATTGGGTAAGCCAGCGCCCAAAAAGGCAGCCGCCGCCACAATTACCGCTGCTTGTAACAAACTCTGACTGACAATAAAAATAGTTGAAGCTAAAACAATCGAGAAGCGCGAAGCCAGAGGAGCCACCAATAAGCGGTTTAAAAAGCCAAATTCGCGATCGAACATGACTGGTAATCCTGCATTTAGCGCTCCTCCAAAAGCAGTAAAAACGATCACGCCAGCACTTAAAAATTGACCGTAATTGGTGCTATCTCCAAACAGTCCTTTGGGGGCATTTTGAAACAAAGCACCAAATAGAATCAACCACATGACAGGTTGAATAATTCCAGCAATTAAAGTTGAGGGGCGACGCTGCAACTGGATGAAAAGGCGGCGAGTCAGTGCCAAAGTTTCTTGGACGAGTTCTCCTAGCCAGTTAGGAGTATCTTCTTTTTGAACTGCCGTCGATGCCAGTTGTTGCCAATTAGCATCAGATTTTGGAGGTATAAAAGTGCTGCTCATATTATTGTTTGGTAATTGGTAATTGGTAATTGGTAATTGGTAGTTGGTAGTTGGTAATTGGTAGTTGATAGGTGTTAATAGTGAGTTGCAAATGACCAATAACTATTAACCATTAGTACCCGTTACCCATTACCCATTACCTATCTCATATTTTGCTTTCTTTCTGCTTTGGGATCGCGGCTTCCGGCGGCGGCGAGTTCGGCATCCATCAGAGTGCGACCTGTGGCGGCGAGGTAAACGTCGTCTAAACTAGGGCGAGATTGGGAAATGCCAAAAATTGGTAAGCCAGCAGATTTCATCGCTCCTTCAATTTGAGTTAAAGCTTCTGCTTGGGGTGTGACAACGAGATTGAGCGAGTTACCTTGAGCGCTATTAACGATCGCTTCTTGGACGAAGGGCAGTGCTGTCAGCATTTGTTTAGCTTTTTCTGCTTCTTCTGGGGGAGAAAACTCGCGGATGCGGAGGGTAATGCGATCGCCTCCTACTTTGTCTTTCAATTGGGAAGGCGTACCGGAAGCAATAACTAAACCGCGATCGATAATTGCTACGCGATCGGCTAATGCGTCAATTTCTTCTAGGTAGTGGCTGGTGATTAAGACGGTAGTTCCTAGTTCGCGCAGTTGGCGTAAAAAATCCCACACGACAAAACGGCTTTCAATATCCAGTCCAACCGTGGGTTCGTCCAATACCAAAACATCGGGAGCGTGTAGCAAGCCTGCTGCTAAGTCTAGACGCTTGCGTAATCCCCCAGAGTACGTTCCCGTCTTTTTGTCTGCGTACTCCTGCAAGCCGAGTAAATTTAATACCGTGTCCACCCGCTGTTTGACTAGTTTACTAGGTATGTGGTAAAGAGACGCTTGCAATTGTAGCAACTCGCGTCCAGTCAACACTTTATCGAGGGCGACTTCTTGGGCTACGTATCCCAATCTTCGTCTAGCGGCTCTAGGGTTATCTACTACTGAAATTCCAGAAACTTCTACTACTCCTGCATCTGGTGTAGAGAGGGTACACAAGATGCGCAAGGTTGTAGTTTTACCCGCACCGTTGGGACCGAGTAGACCAAAAATCTCCCCAGGTTCGATCGCAAAGGAGATGTCTTTGACAGCCTCAACACTGCCATAACGCTTTTGCAAATTTTGGATGAAAACAGCAGGAGCCATAGGAGCTTTTTCTCGCTAGCAGCGATACAAATCTAAATACTTCCTGTCTTCATCATAGAAGAGTGAGTAGTGACTAGTGACTAGTGGCAAGAAAATAGATTGACTAGCCACTAGTCAAAGCACCACTATCTAGAAATGAGAATCGTGCTGATGATGGTGTTTAAGCTGGAAGCTAAAGCGTTTGCAACCTGGTGGGTGAAGGGTAGGCTATCGACCACCATGCCCGCACACAATAGCATCATGTAAAGGATGGAGTAGAGGAATAGCGATCGCGCTTGAGTTTTACAGGTGGGATTGTGCCATAACAGCCAAGCTTTTTGCACGAAGATGCTACCAAGAATAAGGGCGATCGCGCTGTAAATGAAACCGCATGATTGCAGGGGATAAATCAGTAAAAACGTAGTGGGGATCAGAATTAAGGTATAAAACCAAATCTGCTTTGCTGTAGCCTCGTCACCTGCTACAACTGGTAACATCGGTACGCCTACTTTGGCGTAGTCTTCGCGGATCATCAATGCTAGCGCCCAGAAATGAGGTGGTGTCCACAGAAAGACAATGGCGAAAAGCGTCCAAGCCGTCCAGCTTAAAGTGCCTGTCACCGCTGCCCAACCAACTAAGGCGGGTACTGCCCCTGCTGCACCACCAATGACGATATTTTGAGGGGTATGACGTTTGAGAAAATGGGTATATATGGCGATGTAGAAAACGATACCAGACATTGCTAACAGAGCCGCTAGCAAGTTGGCAAAGACCGCTAAGAGTGAGAAAGAAATTACGGCTAGGGCGATCGCAAAAATTAGGGCGTGGTGCGACTGTACTCGTCCTGAAGGAATTGGACGGTGGCGGGTTCGTTCCATCGCATAATCGATATCGCGATCGTAAATACAGTTGACGGTTTGGGCAGCAGCAGCAGCAAAAGTTCCCCCAACTAGGGTGACAACGAGTAATTTTGGATCGACTCGTCCTTCGGCTGCAATCCACATACTGCCAGCAGTTGTAATCAGAAGTAGAGGTATAATCCTCGGTTTAGTTAGCTGATAGTAGCTATGAACGACTTGAAGAAAGTTTTGATGGTGTCTAGAGACATCTGCCCCGATCATAAAATTCACACCAAATTCCGTTTATTTTGAAACCAACACAGTATCAGAAGTCAGAAGTCATTCGTAGGGGCGGGTTCACCAGAAATACTGGTCAGAGTCAAAGACAATTGGTAAACCCGCCCGTACAGGTGTCAGAAGTCAGAAGTCAAAATCAACTGCTCGTGCGCTCTCTGTGCTCCCTGCTCCCTAATAACTGGTCACTGGTCACTGCTCACTGATAACTGACAGCTGATTGCTATAACCGCGAGGATCGCTTCGCGAACCGCCGGAGGCATCGCGAATTGCTAGTACGGTGTAGCCAACCAAAACACCTAGTAAGGCTGCACCAACAAACTGGTGCGATACGGTCAGTGGTTCTACTTGTAAATGCAAGCGGAAGGTGGCGATCCCTAAAAGAATTTGTAGTAGGATTAGTCCGCCAGCCATGTTTGCCAGTCGGCGCAATGCGGGATGCAAAGCCGGAGTTCGCCAAGACAGGAGTACTAAAACTAAGGTAGCTAGCGTTGGGGGAACCACACCCCCGATGTGACTGTACATGACGCTACACAATTGCTGTCCGGTTAAGCATTGGTGTAGCGCCCAGCGCGAACCTACCAATGCGCCAAGCAAACTTTGCACGTAGACTAACACAGCAGCAGCCAATCCCAACCAAGCCAATTTACCTGCGTTACCAGTTCCTTGATAAGGCGTGAGTGCCGTGCCAATAACCAGTAATGCACTAAAGAATAAGAGCGCCGTTCCCAAGTGCGCAGTGACAATATCGAATCGCAGTAATTCCGTAACTGTCAGTCCGCCCAAGACCCCTTGAAAGACAATCAGGCTAAGGGCAAAGATCGCCGCCCAAGGTAGCCAGCGGGGGAGAAAGTTACGGTTCCACCAACTCACGACTGTTAGCGCGATCGCCCCTAGCCCGATTAAAGCTGCATCTAGGCGATGAAACCACTCTAAAAATACTTGAAAATTCATCTGTTGAGTCGGTACGAGCGTACCGTAACACAGGGGCCAGTCTGGGCAAGCTAACCCAGCATTCATTACCCGCGTAGCACTACCGATCGCCATCAAGATCAAAGTTGCTACGCATAATTTCCACACCAATCGCCGAATTCTTTCCCGTGGCTGGGACTGCTCGATTGTGTCTGTGTTTTGTCTTTGCAGGACGAACTCAGTCATGGACTGTACCTTAATTGCCTGTCTTCAAAGAGTTGCCAGTATCTAACCAAGTATTTACAAATATGTAAGTGCTAGCTCACCTTCCACCCTAGCGCATCGTCGCAAGGTGATTTGGTTAGCCATATACCTAATGTGCCGGATTGCCGTAGCTTAGCCCCTAAGCTTTAGAGATTTTTAAATTGTTCTACTCCGTTACATTTGTTCATGGTTTATAGATAACCAACTCAAACTTGAGCTAGATTCGCTTAGGTAGTCGATTCGATTGAGACGGGAATCAGTTGTCAGTTATCAGTAAGAGCGTGAAGAAAGGGTGTGGGGTGTTGGTAGTTGGTAGTTGGTGAAAGGCGCTCTTGCGCTCTGGCGAGAGGCAGTTTCTCTCTTTGCTCCCCTGCTTCCTCTGCCCCTCTGCTCCCTCTGCCCCTCTGCTCCCCTGCTCCCTGCTCCCTCCAAAACATCAGAAAAAATTAACTTGAGGATCGGCAGGTTTTGGGCTGGCTGCACTACCTTGGTAAGTGAGTGTGGCTAATTGTTAAGAAGCTAAAAATTATCAAATCCTTAACCGTGAACATTCCTAGTTCTATTTGGACGCTATTAATTGGCATCGTCTTGACTCTGACAAGTCTGTGGTACGGTCAGAATCACGGGTTACTACCCACGGCAGCCTCAGATGAAGCCACCTTGGTTGATGGGCTGTTCGACACAATGATGACGATTGGCACGGGTCTGTTTGTGCTGGTACAAGGCATATTGATCTATGCTGCCTTTAAGTTTCGCCGTCGCCAGGGCGATAACACTGACGCGCCTCCCGTGTTCGGTAATATTCCTCTAGAAATTCTGTGGACGGCGATCCCGGCAATTATTGTCATCGGCTTATCGATCTACAGCTTTGATGTCTACAACGAAATTGGTGGTTTCGATCCCCACAGCGCTCACGAAGCCCCTATTGCTGGGCAAGCAATGAAGATGCCAGGGGCAGCGATCGCGGCAACATTGAACGATACGCCGCCTAGCACCGAACCTAACGCAAATCAAATCAAGTCGGATGAGGCAATGTCAGATCCAGCTACAGCCTCCGTTCGTAACTCCGACCAAGTGCCGCAAAAACGCGATTCTCCTGGTATAGGTATAGTATCTCCTGGCATTGGTGCTAGCCCGGGTAACGAAGGAAAAGTCCCAGGGCTAGCAGTTAACGTCACTGGCTTGCAATATGCTTGGATTTTCACCTATCCAGATACGGGCGTTGTGGCTAGCGAATTGCACGTTCCTGCTGGTAAAGAGGTGAAGCTAGACATGACAGCAAACGATGTAATTCACGCCTTCTGGGTTCCAGAGTTGCGTTTAAAACAAGATGTGATTCCTGGTAGACAAAGTGAAATTCGCTTCACCCCAAAAATTGTAGGGGAATATAAAGTGATCTGTGCTGAACTATGCGGTCCTTATCACGGGGCGATGAACACCAAGTTTATTGTGGAAACACCAGAAAACTTTGACAAGTGGATGCAGGAACAACAAGTAGCAACTCAAGGCAACCTAGAACAGGCGATCGCCCTAAATGCCGCAGATCGTTCCCCTGCTGAATTTCTCTCCCCCTACACCGCGCAGATGGGAATTCAGCCCGATACGCTACACCAGCTTCACCATCACTAGTGTTGAGATTTTGAGGACAAGGGGAACAAGGGGGACAAGGAGGACAACGGAGACAAGGACGATGAAGCAACAGCCAAATCATCTCCTTTTCCTTCTCTCTGTTGTATTCCCCTACTCCCTACTCCCTACTCCCTACTCCCTTTTTTGTTATGACTCAAGCACAAATTCAACGATCGGCTAACTTATCTATCTTGGAAGCAGAACCAGGGGAAAGAAAGTGGCGCGATTACTTTACTTTTAATACCGACCATAAGGTAATCGCCATTCAATACCTGGTGACGACGTTTATTTTCTACTGTATCGGCGGCGTAATGGCTGACATGGTGCGGACGGAACTGAGAACGCCCGAAGTCGATTTTGTCAGTCGCGAAGTGTATAACAGCTTGTTTACACTTCATGCCACGATCATGATCTTTTTGTGGATCGTGCCAGCAGGAGCGGGGTTTGCCAACTTTCTGATTCCCTTGATGATTGGGGCGAAGGATATGGCATTTCCGCGCTTAAACGCGGTTGCGTTTTGGATGATCCCACCTGGGGGAATCTTACTCATCAGTAGTTTAGTCTTGGGCGACGCTGCCGATGCTGGCTGGACTTCTTATCCACCCCTCAGTTTGGTAACGGGACAATTAGGCGAGGGAATTTGGATTATCAGCGTCTTGCTGTTGGGAACTTCTTCAATTTTGGGGGCAATTAATTTTCTCGTCACCTTGTTGAAGATGCGGACACCAGGTATGAGTACGACGCAAATGCCCCTATTCTGTTGGGCAATGCTGGCGACTTCTGCCTTGACGCTCGTTTCTACACCAGTGTTAGCAGGTGCTTTGATTCTGCTATCTTTCGACTTATTTGCTGGCACGGCATTTTTTAATCCCACAGGGGGCGGCGATCCGGTAGTTTACCAACATATGTTTTGGTTCTACTCGCACCCTGCGGTGTACATCATGATTCTGCCCTTTTTCGGGATCATTTCTGAGGTGATTCCCGTTCACTCCCGCAAACCAATTTTCGGTTATAAAGCGATCGCCTATTCGAGTTTGGCAATTAGCTTTTTGGGATTGATCGTCTGGGCGCACCATATGTTTACCAGTGGTATTCCTGGTTGGTTGCGGATGTTCTTCATGATCACAACGATGATCATCGCCGTACCTACGGGGATCAAAGTTTTTAGTTGGTTGGGGACGATGTGGGGTGGTAAAATTCGGCTCAACAGTGCGATGCTGTTTGCGATCGGCTTTGTCAGCCTGTTCGTCATCGGCGGGATCAGTGGTGTAATGCTGGCTGCCGTACCGTTTGACATCCACGTTCACGATACCTATTTTGTCGTTGCCCACCTGCACTACGTTTTATTTGGTGGCTCGGTCTTCGGGATCTATGCTGGAATTTACCACTGGTATCCCAAAATGACAGGACGGATGATGAATGAATTCTGGGGTAAGGTTCATTTCGCTTTGATGTATGTTGGGATGAACTTGTGTTTCTTACCGATGCACAAACTCGGACTGATGGGTATGAACCGCCGGATTGCCGAGTATGATGCCAAGTTCGCTACGCTGAACTTTGTCTGTACGATGGGGGCTTACTTACTAGCTATCTCCACCGTACCGTTCATCATTAATGCGATTTGGAGTTGGATGTACGGTCCCAAAGCTGGTAACAATCCTTGGGAAGCACTAACCTTAGAATGGATGACAAGCTCGCCACCGGCGATCGAAAATTTTCATGGATTTCCCGTACTAGCAACTGGTCCTTACGATTACGGTATGGACAGACCTAAATCTGAGGTCGATGTTCCCTTGGCTGATGAAAGAGAACCGGCTTTAGCTGCTGGACCCAAATCGGCTTTACGTGCCGATCCCGACCCAAATGTAGCTGCCAATCCTGAAGATCGTAAGTAGAACTCCCACTCCCTACTCCCTAAATTATGCAAAGTCCAACCATAGACCCAGCAAAAACGGAACTTAATTACCACCACAAAGCAGAAGCCGCCCATCACGAAGAACATCCCGATTTTCGGATGTTTGGCTTAGTCATGTTCTTAATTGCAGAGGGCATGATTTTTATCGGCATGTTTGGCGCGTATTTGGCTTATCGCTCCACTTTACCCAGTTGGCCCCCCGAAGGAACGCCAGAATTAGAACTTCTACTACCAGGAGTCAACACGATTATCCTGATTTCTAGTAGTTTCGTGATGCATAATGCCGATACCGCAATTAAGAAGAATGATGTCACGGGTATGCGTACCTGGATGGCAATTACAGCGGCGATGGGGATTATTTTTCTGTCAGGACAGATCTACGAATACAGCCATCTAGAGTTTGGTTTGAAAACGAACTTATTTGCCAGTGCATTTTATGTTCTGACTGGTTTCCACGGACTGCACGTGACTGTTGGCGTATTGGCAATCTTAGCGGTTTTGTGGCGATCGCGTCGCGCCAACCACTACAGTCAAGAGCATCACTTTGGTGTAGAAGCCGCCGAACTTTATTGGCACTTTGTCGATGTTGTTTGGATTGTTCTGTTTGGTTTGTTGTATTTGCTTTAACAGTTAACAGTTATTAGTGTCGTCTGCTGTTAACCGATCTAAACTGAAGATATCTTACATTTTGCACTTGGTTGAAATTAGCCCCTACATAGGGGTTTTTTCTTATTGCTACACCCTGCACCCTATCTTGGCAAGCAGATTTTGCAGCCAATTTTTTTGACATAGTGAAGTAGAAAGATACTCGCTGGCAGTTTGAGCTAAAATTTCTCCCCAACTGGGATAGACGGAAACGAGATCGGCAATTGAGTCAATTTTTAGTTTTTGGGCGATCGCTAAAGCAATAACATTAATTAACTCCCCTGCTTGAGAGCCAATAATTGCCCCACCTAAAATCGTGCCATTACGCCGCACGACTAATTGACAAATCCCCGTCATTTCATCCTGAATTTGGGCGATTGCTAAAGTCTTAAAATAATGCTGTAATACTAAGACATCATTGTCATATTTCCGTCTGGCTTGAGCTACTGTAAAACCCACTCTTGCTAAGGGCGGATCGGTACAGACTAACCAAGGAATATTACGATAATCAACTCGATATTGAGCAGAAAACAAAGCATTTTGTAAAGCATTTTGCAGAGCAATTTTAGCTTCATAATTGGCAATATGAGCGAATTGATAACCGCCGATCGCATCTCCACAAGCATAAATGCGTGAATTTGTCGTTTGCAATTTTTGATTCAATCGCAGGCGATCGCGTTGCATTTTCACTCCCACTGCTTCTAAATTGAGCTGTTCGAGTTCTGGCTGTTGTCCGGCACAAAGTACAATTTCATCAAATTCCATAGCCTCTCGATCGGCTTGAATCCATTTTTTGCCTTCAATGCCTTTGACTTGAGTAACGGTAGTATGGGTGAGAACGCGCACTCCCTCAGCTTCGAGAATAGCTTGCAATAACTGAGCAATTTCTAGATCTTCTCTGGGTAAGATGTGAGGACGCTGGACAATTAAAGTGACATCTAAACCCAATCGTGCTAATGTTTGTGCCAACTGACACCCATTTGGATCGCCACCGAGGATTGCCCAACGTTTTGGTGGGTTCGGAGAAGTCAACGACGAGAAAACCTCGGTAGCGGTTAAGTATCCTGAAACTGCTAGCCCTTCAATCGCAGGAACTATCGGACGTGGGTTAGTGGCAATCAGATATTTCCGCGCTGTCAGGCAACGATTATTAACGACAAAGCCCAGATTTGGCTGAACGACAAACTTACCCTGTCCTAGAATAAAATCAACTCCTAAAGCAGCTAAAACAGTAGGTGAATTCTCCTCTGCTAAATTTGACTGGACGTTTTGCGCCCACTGCATTACCCGTTCCCACTGAATGGAAACTTGACAGTCATCGATCGCCTTTTCATGACTTACCTGCAAGCCAAAATTCCCCATCTTTTCCCATTGTCGAGCTAATTGCCCTATGTAAGAAAGGGAGTCAGGAGTCGGTAGGGGCAGGTTTAGAAACCCGCCCGTACGGGAGTTGGAAAATTTTGAATTTTGAATTTTGAATTTTGAATTTTGAATTGCTCCCTGCTCCCTCTCAACTAAAGCTACGGTAGTATTCTGTTGTGCGGCGATCGCGGCGGCGTAGCGTCCGGCTGGGCTACCGCCAATAATAACTATGTCGTAATCTGCCATAGTGCTTTGATGAGGCGCTCGTTTTCAGTTGTAGAGCGCACGGCAACCCGAAAATAGCGATCGCCCAGTTCGGGAAAACTAAGACAATCTCGGATTAAAATTCGCTCGTGTTTTAATAGCTGCTGTTGGAGTTTTGAACTCGGTCGCTCAGACTCTACCAATAAAAAGTTAGCAGCACCAGGCAGAGGTTGCAATCCTGGAATCTGAGATAACTCCTGCTCTAATCGCGCTCGTGTAGGTGGTAGCCATGCCCAAGTTTGTTGCTGAAACTGGCTATCTTGAAGTACCGCGATCGCCGCAGCAACGGCAAGAGTATTGACTGCCCAAGGATCGCGTCGCGCCAGCCAACAACTAAGACGTTCGGGATGGGCGATCGCGTATCCCAATCGCAGTCCTGGCAAGCTGTAAAATTTAGTCAGCGATCGCAAAATGACTAAATTAGGATATTTCTGCACCAATGGGATCAGACTTTGTTCCGCTGCTGGTGGTAGAAAATCCATAAAAGCTTCATCCACCACTACTAAAGCAAATTGCTCCAGATAGGGCAAAATTTCTTCTCTGTGCCACAACCGCCCCGTAGGATTGTGCGGATTGTTGAGCAGTAAACCAGAATTTGTAGGAGCGAGGAGTGAGGAGTGAGGAGTGAGGGGAATTTTGAATTGTTCCCCTGCTTCCATGTCCCCCTTGTCCCCCTTGTCCCCTGCTCCCTGCTCCCTGTTCCCTGTTCCCTCTAAATCCAACGGACACTCAACAACCTTTGCACCAAACGCTTTCAGCGCCCGCCAATAGTCGCCAAAAGCTGGAGTCACGAGGTAAGTTGCAGCTAATTCCGATAAATCCCAACCCGCCCACGTAAGTAAATCTGCCGAGCCATTCCCCGGCAGAATCCATTCTGGTGGTAACTGATGCACCTGCGCTAGAGCTGTTCTCAGTTCGCTGTAATTGGGATCGGGGTAGGAACTGAGTTGGCTTATGGCAGATTGAATCGCCGCGATCGCGCTTTGGGGTGGTCCCAAAGGGTTGATACTAGCCGAAAAATCGAGAATCGCTTCGGACTCACAACCCGCGATCGCTGCTGCCCAAGCTAAATTTCCTCCATGTACGGGTTGCATCCAGTTCGGGTTTCCTGCAAGAACTTTATTCTCAGTCTTCGGGAGGAGCGACTTTTTCTTTAAATAGCTTCCCTGCTGAGAAAGCCGGAACCTTAGTTGCCGGAATTTCCATTTTATCGCCAGTTTTCGGGTTGCGACCTTCGCGAGCTTTGCGCTCCCGCGACTCAAAAGAGCCAAAGCCTACTAGTGTCACTTTATCTCCTGTGGAGACTGCATCGATAATGGTTTCCAAAGCAGCTGTCAGCACGGCATCTGCTTGCTTTTTCGTCACGCTTGCCTTTTCAGCAATTGAATCGACTAATTCACCCTTGTTCATTTCATTCTCCTATGAGTTAACAAACTACCTCAAAACAAGTGATTCTGAACTCTCGCAACCTGAGCTTCAACTTTTGTCTGTGGCTAGTTTGCCCACTAAAATCGCTGAAACTCTCATTGGTTGGATATTTCATTGACCTATTCTAAGGTCTGCTTGCCAAATATAGATCGTTAAAACCTTTAAGTTATATGGATTTCAGGATTTTTTAGACAATTGCTCGATTTTTTCTGCACAATTTTTGACGAAATTCCGCCAATTGATTTTTTGATAAAAACAAAAAAATATAACCTGATATAATTGCAAGGCTATTTTTGATTGTTTTGAAGATTTGTTTGCGACTCTGGCGATTTGTTGGGCGGTGCTGAAGCCTGTTTCCACTCTGTTAGAGGTCTGTTGACAGCATTCTCAAAATTAGTAGAGACCAATAGTACGCTAATTTGAGCGGGTTGTGGAGTCGGTGGATCGGCTTGAGCGTACAAAAAACTACGGTTAAAATCTGGCTGACCCAAGACCAATCGATGAGTTTTCCCATCCTGTAACTTAACTTCTACCGTCGCTTGAGGTTGCTGTAAGCCATAGTCAGAGAGCTGTGCGGCGGGTACGGTCAAAACGCGATCGCTCTTACTACTGACCAACAAATCTAACAAATAGGCGATCGCCCCTTCGCTTGCTGGCGCTTTCTCGGGAACCTGCATTCGCCACCCCGTCTTACTATCCCGATCGCGAGTAAACTGTAAAGTTTGGTTGCGAGTCTTAACATTTAGAGACTGAATTTGGTCTTCTTTAAACGTAAATATTTGTTGCTGCTTTTCTCGTGCTTCCTGGCGTTGAGGCGTGCCTTGAATTTCATAAAAGTACACAAACCCCCCCATTCCCAGCGCGAGGAGGAGCAAAATTAAGGTCGTGCGTTGGAGTTTCATCAGAAGTGGGTAATGGGTAATGAGTAATGGGTAATTGGTAGTTGGTAGTTGGTAGTTGGTCGCGGTTCCCCGTTCTCTATTCCCTGCTCCCTGATAACTGATAACTGACAACTGATTTATCTCCGCAGCCACCACAGCAATAAAGCAGAAGCAAAACCAATCACTGGCAAAATGACTAGAGAGATCCAACCTAGAAGATTAATTTGTAGGGGCGTAAGATTCAGACGACGCTGTTTTTGTTCTTTAGGGCGCACGGATAGAGTTTGTTTGTTATCTTGACTGCTCAACCAGCTAACGGAATTTAAAAATACGTCTCCATTCAATTGCTGCTCGAATAATCCATCGATCGCAAATTGAGCGTTACCAATGACGACCATCCTGGCTTGAGTTGTCTTGGGAGCAGAATTAGCTACTGGCTCGGCTGAGACGATGCGATTGAGGGCGTAACCTATAGTTAAAGGACCTTTGCGATCGCTTTGAGGATTAAATTGCAATGGTTGGCTTTGGATGTTGCTTTCCGCCCAACTTTCAGCACTCGTTTGTAGAATTGGCGTTGCTTCCACCCCTGTGACTGGTTTGCTGTCAATTGCTCTCGCGCCACCGAAAATCGATAGATTACTCCCAAAATCTTGTGTAATTGGATGTTGTCCGTAGTTATCAACCACAGCAAAAGCAGGTCCAAAACCGATTGCTTGTCCTGCGGGATCGATAATCACTCGGTTATCTAGGGTAAGCCCCCAATTTTGCAGCAGACTATCTAAATTGGGGTTTGTATTTGGGTCGAGGAGTAGCATCAAACTTCCACCCTGTTCTAAATACGCGCTTAAGGCTTTGACTTCTTGCGGAAATAATCCTCGTTTGGGACTAGCAACGATAACTACAGTCGCATCTTGAGGGATCTTCGCTTGCTGGACTAAATTCAGCGGTTCGGCAGCAAAGTTTCTATCTTTAAGTGTATTCAGGGCTGAGGATAGCTTACTCTGTTCCCCGATCCCAACTTCGCCGTGACCTTGAAGGAAATAGACTTTTCCAGCGCGATCGCTTGTCACTTGCTGAATTTTAGTTGTCAGTTGCACTTCTGACAATCGCCCTTGTCCGACCGATTGTACGAACTGTCGCCGATTGCCTGCTTCTACATAAACATCACCAAACGATCTCACGCCAAACTTTTGAGCTATCCCTGGTCGTGTTTGCGGATCGACATACTCAAAACTAAATTGCGACCCTTGACGGCGATAATTTTCTAATAATGCTCGATCTTGAGGGTTTTGGTTGCGATCGAACACCCACACTTTGACAGGTTGAGACAAATTTTGGACAATTTCCCGCGACTGAGGGGCTAGCGTATATAGTCCCGTTTCGGTGAAATCGATCCGCGTTTGATAGCGCGTGGCTAAGAAATTAATCAGTCCGAGAATGACCAAAACTGCTAAAGTTGCGGCGATCGCATTTGTTCCCGCCTGAGTCGAACGTCGCTTCCACCACTTAGTTTTATAGGCTTGCCACAGCAAACCTAAAAGACTCAAAACAGCGCCAGCAGCAATTAATCCTAACGGGATAATTCCCCAGCTACCTGCAACAGTCCCCGCTGTTAAGCCCATGAGGATGAGAAAGGGACCGAGTAAAAATAGATATTGCCAGTAGTTTTTTTTCGTTTTTTTAGCAATGGTTTTCATAATAAATTGATTTTTGAGTATGGCAGAAGAGATTCCCCCAACCCCCCTTAAAAAGGGGGGCTATATATAACTTATAGGAGGCAATGCAGTAGAAAGCATCTGTTATTCGTGAATAATTTAGGATTTCTATAATCTTGGATTTTCTGATTTCAAGACTTCTGTGCCAAAAGTTTCAATATGAAAACGAATAGCCGATCTAACATCTGACACAGCTTCTTCATAACTATTACCTTCACCAATCACAACTCCTTCAATTCCGATTGGGTATGCAACGTAACCATCAGAGTATTTTTCTACAATAATCTTGACATTTTGTATTTACATAACTTCTCCAGTCTGAAGCATCTGAATTTTTGGCGTAGTCTTCTGGATTCCAAATCATATAGAATTACGTATACAAAAATGCTCAAATAATTGCGTAAAATCACCTGGTTGTGCTTCATAGTTGAGCATTGTGTCGTCAAAATTCATCCATTTTTGGGCGCTTTGAGTCCACAAATTATCGACAGGTTTCAACCAACTAGTATCATCTAGCGTGCCAGGTTTAACGTTAGTAATTTTGGGATTACGAGCGGGGTAATGAAACAATCTCGTTCCACACTCATCACAAAATAAACAAATAACTTCACGCCCACTGTCAGAAAACCGCTTCCACTGTTTCGGTTGTCCTTGCAAAATAATAACTGCCTCACGAGGCACAGGCATTGACATCCCGAACGCACTGGAAGATTGTTGTTGGCATTCTTTGCAGTGACAAGCATAGAGGGTTAAAGGTTCAGCCTGTATCTCGTAGCGAATTTGTCCGCATTGACATCCCCCAGTGTAAGGAGCCGTCATATTTTTACCTTAAATTAATTACTTGTTTTTGAAACGCGATCGCAACATCAAGATCTTTGAAATCGCAAAGCGTCGATCGCCTGTGCGGTGAGAAAAATTCCTAACAGAATGTAACTGAGAAAAACAACTAAACTACTAGAATCAAAAATTCCTTGAATCCAATTGGTATAGTGTTTGAGTAAGGAAAGATGACTCAAAATTGCACCTACTGGCGTACCGCTGAGATTTTGGGCGATCGCATCTACCACCCAAAGAAACAAAATTAAAGCGAACGTAATAATCGCTGCCAAAATTGTGCTATCGGTGAGAGAAGAAATGAACATTCCTAAAGATAAGATCCCTGCCGCTAATAGGATGAGTCCCAAATGTCCCATCAAGGGAACGACTGGAAATACGGCAGGGTTCGCAGTACTTAAAGCAAATGCTTCATAAGCAAAAATTGGCAATATCAGCGTTAGAAAAAATGTAACAACTCCTAATAATTTCCCTACAGCAACCGCCCAGTTTGTTACGGGAGAAGTCGCGAGTAATTCCAAAGTTCCGCGCTTGCGTTCTTCGGCATACAAACCCATTGACAATATAGGCAAGATAAATAAAGCCAAAGAACCCATAATTCCCAAGAAAGCCTGTTGAAACTCGTAAGCCACATCAATCGGTGAAGCGGGAACTCCAGGTTGCTGCCCTTGCAGTAAATCTCTTTGAGCAACTTGCTGAATAATTCCTTGTGGACCCAACAGAATCAAGGCAAAGAAAAACCCAGATAATAACCAAAATATACCCGCGATCGCATAAGCCAAAGGAGAGACAAAATAACTTTGTAACTCCCTTCGATAAATCGCGATGATGTTACCAAAGATTAAACGCATAATAATTTACTCACCACTGCCGACTTCCGACTCCTGTACGGGCGGGTTTAGAAACCCGCCCCTACCGACTCCCGATTCACTTTCTAACGGCTTCTCTTCCATAGTCAGTTCTAAGAACACATCCTCCAAAGATGCTCGCGTTCTTCGCATTTCGTAAATTTTCAGTCCCATTCCGACCAAAACGGCAACAATATCTGGTCCTGGCTCCGTAGTTGGTTGGGAAACGACTCGCAGCACGTAGCGATTGGCTTCTGTGGTAGATATTGATTCTACCGATCGCACGCTGGGCAGCATTTTTATTAATTGTTGCGCCGCCGCGCTATCGCCTTCAGTCTCAATTTCGTATCCTGCACCACCAGTTAGGTTGGCTTCTAAGCTATCAGGAGTTCCGGTAGCAATGATTTGTCCGCGATTGATGATGGCGACACGGTTACAGGTCATACTAACTTCCGGCAAAATGTGGGTAGAAAGCACGATTGTATGGCTATCAGCAAGACTTTTAATTAAATTACGGACATCAATAATTTGACGGGGATCGAGTCCTACCGTAGGTTCATCGAGAATAATCACTGGGGGATCGTGAACGATCGCCTGAGCGATCCCCACCCGTTGACGGAAACCCTTAGAAAGTTTGCGAATCAAGACACGCCGTTTTTCTTGTAGGTTACACCTTTCAATAGCTGCTTTGACCCGCCGATGGCGATCGCCTGCGGCTACTCCCTTCAGTCTTGCTACAAAATATAGAAACCCTTCCACCGTCATATCGAGATATAGAGGTGGTGTTTCTGGTAAATAACCAATCTGCTGACGCACGGCTAAGGACTGTTCGTGGACATCATAGCCTGCAATGCGTGCCGTACCGCTACTCGCAGGTAGATAGCCAGCTAAGATCCGCATAGTTGTCGTCTTTCCGGCTCCATTGGGTCCAAGAAAACCCAAAATTTCTCCCGCTTCCACGCTGAAAGTCACATCCTGAATCCCAGACGTAGAACCGTAAGTTTTACTCAAATGTTCGACTTCAATCATCAGTTGGTGGTAATTGGTAATTGGTTATTATTCTCCCGTGTCCCCCGTGTCCCCCGTGTCTCCCGTGTCCCCCTTGTCCCCCGACTCCCGACTTGGTAAATACCCTTCCATCAAACAATCAGATCCTACGGTGCGCCATTGGACTCGTTCGAGAGTTATGGCTTGTGTCATTTGGGTAAAACCTAAATCACCTACTGGGGTGGGGGCTGTACTTCCGCCGATGATTTTGGGGGCAATAAAGGCGAAAATTTTCTGAACTGTACCTTGGGCGATCGCTTCTGCTGCTAAAGTTCCGCCGCATTCCCACAGGACGGAAAGACAGCCGCGCTGGTAGAGATGAGCCATTGCTGCGGTGGGGGTGAGGGAATCGAGTTCTAAAATTTCTACACCGCGATCGCGTAATAGCATCTGCATGTCAGGGTTTGCTCCTGTTTGCGTCATTACTAATGTCGGTACTGTTTCGGTTTGCCACAAATGAGCTGTAGTTGGTAAATCTAACGTCCGGCTCATGACCACCCGCAAAGGATTAGGCTCATCAATTTGGCGGATTGTCAAGCGAGGATTGTCAATTCTCACGGTGTTTCCGCCAACAATGATGGCATCGCACGCAATTCGTAGCTGCTGCACTTCCTCTCGCGCTGCTGGATTGGTGATCCAAGCACTATGACCGCTTGTGGTGGCGATTTTGCCATCGAGGGTCATGGCATATTTGAAGATGCCAAAGGGTCGCTGATAGATCATGCGATGAATAAATCCTTCATTAAGTTGCCGACAGTCAGCCTCTTCCACTCCAACAACAACTTCAATTCCGGCACTGCGTAACCGCGCCACTCCTCCACCTGCAACAAGAGGGTTCGGATCGACCATTCCTACTACGACTTTTGCTACCCTAGCCGCGATTAAAGCTTCCGTACAAGGGGGAGTACGTCCGTAGTGGTTACAAGGTTCGAGGCTGACGTAAACGGTAGCTCCCAGAGCGCGATCGCCTGCTGCTTTTAAGGCAAAAACTTCTGCATGAGGCTGCCCCGCCCCAGGATGAAAGCCTTCGCCAACGATTTTTCCATCTTGTACCACAACAGCCCCAACCATAGGATTAGGGGCAGTGCGTCCCAAAGCACGACGGGCAAGGGTAAGACACCTTTGCATCATTTCTCGGTCGAAAGCATTACCTACCCTTGGCTCTATTTTGGAATCCATTGCCAATGCCGCTTGTACTCCAAAGATTAGCTGAGATTCTGCGCTATATTATAGGCTTGGTGAGAGTTTTACAGTACAAGCTCCCACATTTATACACGGATTAATACTTCCGATGGCGATCGGGATAAGGTTAACCGTCGAACTATTTGTTCATTTACAGGGCTTTTCAAAAAACCCGCCCCTACAACTGTACGGGCGGGTTTAACAAATAGATTGACAACCTTAGTTGTAAACTTTTGGTCAAAACCCGCCCCTACAAAGCTATGACATATTTTCGCCACAATATCGAGCAAATGTCAGGCTACGTACCTGGAGAACAGCTCATTGGTGCAAATATTATCAAAATTAACTCGAATGAGAATCCTTACCCACCGTCACCGTTGGTATTGGAAGCGCTGCGTAACTTAGATGGAGAATTATTACGGCGCTATCCAGAACCAATGGCTGGACGTTTTCGCACTGCTGTTAGTGCTGCTTTAGATATCCCTTCGGATTGGATTATTGTCGGTAACGGTAGCGACGAACTGCTTGGTGTTATTACCCGCGCTTGTACCTCACCACAGCGGCAGATTGTTTGTCCCATGCCAACATATGTTTTATACCGTACCTTGGCACAGATTCAGGATGCTGAATTTGTCGAAATTCCCTATGACGATAATTACAATCTGCCGTTAGAAGGAATCATCGCGGCAAATGGAGCTGTGACATTTATTGCTTCACCTCACAGTCCATCTGGTACAGTTGTGCCACTAGATTTACTCGACAAGTTAGCGGCGCAATTGCACGGTGTATTAGTCATTGACGAGGCTTATGTTGACTTTGCCACAGAAGATGCTTTGGAATTAGCTAAAAAACACGATAATGTCATCATTTTAAGAACGCTTTCCAAGGGCTACTCTTTAGCAGGGATCAGACTGGGTTTTGCTGTAGCTAATCCTGCTTTAATTGCCGGATTAATGAAGGTGAAAGATAGCTACAACGTTGATGCGATCGCCTGTATTGTAGGAGTAGCTGCACTTCAAGACCAAGCACACAAAAATGCTAATGCCGAGAAAATCAAAACGTCACGGGCAACGTTAGCTAGTGAATTGCAAAAACTCAACTTTGATATTTATCCATCCCAAGCCAACTTTCTTCTAGCGCGATCGCCTCATGGTAATGCCGAATATCTTTACTACAGTTTGAAAACAAGAGGTATATTAGTCCGATATTTTCCCCATCCGCGCCTAGAAGACAAACTTCGCATTACCGTTGGTACAGACGAGCAAAACGCTCAACTTGTCAAGGCTCTGGCTGAGATTATGGGAAAAATGTAGGGGCAGGTTTTGACCAAAAATTCTCGATTAAAGCTGTTCTCAGATCATCATCGCGTGCCCAAAAATCTCGTTGTCGTCCACCAGTGATTTAAGGGATAGTAAATAACTGGAGCCCAAAGGCTACTAATTACGGCTGAGATTAATGCAATTTGTTGGTGATGTTGCCATACCTCAGCTAATTTCTCTAATGGCAAACCAAATGTATATGTTGTTGCCTCACCCAGGAAACCAAATTGTAGGGTGGCGATCGTCTCTACCATAATTGTCATAGCAAAGACAATTAAAGCCACAGAAATAAAATCTTCCTGAAGATAGCGCTGCTTTTGCAACCGTGCCGTCAGAATTCCCACCATCATTAAACCAAAAACATGGGTAGGATTATGGGCAGTCATGCCATCTTGAATCAGTCCTAAAGTAATACCTGCGATCGCTCCTTGTAAAACCGAGCGTTTAATACTCCAAGTGACTACCCAGATCAGTAGCCAGTTAGGAGCAATACCAAGTAAAACTGTTCCTGGCAAGCGCATCGGTAGTAGGAGCAGACACAAACTCGCCGAGCCAACAATTGCCACCCCATTAATAAGCTGTCGCCAACCAGGAGACTTCTGCCACCGATGACGCAAAGATTTAAGTCCCTGCATAAAAAAAGAGGATATTTTTTAAAATTTCAATTTTCAGAGCCTCGATCTTAAAGCAGCAAACAAAAATCGTAATTCAGAATTTGTAAATCGTAATTAAATGAGTAGGGAGTCGGTAGGGGCGCACAGCTATGCGCCCCTACCGACTCACTCGCTCTTAGCGTAGACAACTGCCCACTCTAGATGGGGCATGGGAGCAGAAAAGGAGATGATAGCTTCGGGAGCGGGGCTTTTACTCAAGTCAATGGATTCAATCTTACCTACAGGTAATCCGGCAGGATAAATTTGGCTGTAGGTAGAAGTGACGATCGCATCGCCGCGTTTCACGTCAGGCACTTTATCAAAAAACTGCATCACGGCTTGACTTTCTGATAACCCGCGTAAAAATCCTGTATGACGGCTGCGACTGACTGTCACCCCTAGCTGACTGGTGCGATCGCTAATTAGCAGTACGCGGCTGGTATTGGGAGTGACGCTACTAATCTTACCCACTAACCCCCCAGGAGCAGTGACGATATTTCCGACTTTAATTCCCGTACTCGTACCGCGTCCCAAAGTTATTTGTTGCCACCATTGATCGGCACTACGTCCGATGACTGGAGCGACAATAGCTTGTTTTAAATTATTAGCAGACTCATAACTCAGTAGTTTTTTCAACTGTTGATTTTGACTTTTGAGTTCTGCTAACTGAGCTTGAAGCTCTTGATTTTGAGCATCACTTAAGCGCTCTGCTTGCACGGAAACCGAGCGATGAAACGGGAGCGTGATGAGTTGATAAATTTCAAAAATCAGTGCTGCCTGGGTCTGCCTGATAGTCCATGCAGTACCAAGAGCAACAATGCATAGTAAGATCGGTAGGGCGCGTTTCTCCCACCACTGACGACGTTCGATATACATAGGTTTTAGTAGTTAGCAGTCAACTCGCTGGGCTGACTTAATAGGCTTTTAGGTTTAGATAACTGAGAGGTATGCAGTTTGTTTGTAGTTGACAGTTGATAGTTAACTGTCAACTGTCAACGCTACCCTCGCCGAGAGCGATCGCTAAACACTCGCTCCATTTGCTTGAATTTTTCTAGTGCCAACCCCGTTCCTAAGACGACACAGTGCATCGGCTCGGCTGCTACGTGGGTGACAATTCCAGTTTCATGACTAATTAGCGTATCTAGTCCTTTCAACTTCGCGCCTCCACCCGCAAGCATAATACCTCGATCTACAATGTCGGCTGCAAGTTCTGGTGGTGTCCGTTCCAGCGTCCGCTTGAGTGCTTCCACAATCACAGACAGCGGTTCTGACATACTTTCGCGAATCTCTGGTTCTTTGATCGTGACGCTACGCGGCAAACCAGAAAGCAAATGCAATCCCCTAACTTCCATCATATTATCTTCGTCATCGCGGGAGGGATAGGCAGAGCCAATCCGCAGCTTAATTTCTTCCGCCGTGCGTTCGCCGATGACTAAGTTATAAATTTTTCGCATGTACTGCATGATGGCTTCATTCAGCTCATCCCCTGCAATTCGTACCGATTCGCTCAGTACCGTACCGTAAAGACTGAGAACGGCGATTTCGGTTGTTCCACCCCCAACATCTACGATCATGCTACCGATGGGTTCGGCAACGGGCAAACCCGCGCCGATTGCTGCTGCTAGTGGTTCGTCAATCAAATAAACTTCTCTCGCGCCTGCTTGAGATGCCGCATCCATCAATGCTCTGCGTTCCACCCCCGTAACTCCACTGGGAATACCAATCACGACGCGGGGAGAGACAACCCTGCCTTCATGAACTTTTTGCATGAAATGCTTCAGCATCATTTCAGCGGCATCGAAGTCAGCAATGACTCCATCACGTAGCGGTCGAATTACCGAGACGTTCACGGGCTTAGTAGGCGTTCTACCAAGCATTTTTCTGGCTTCTTCTCCCACAGCAATTGACGATTTATCGCTTAAATCCAGCGCGATCGCTGAAGGTTCTTGCAGTACAATTCCTTTGCCAGAGACATAAATCAAGGTATTTGCAGTACCGAGATCGATACCCATATCTCTAGACAACGACAAACGGTTAAACAGACCAAACATACCCACGCTTCTCACTCCCCCGTAAAAGCAAGATATAGTTTTTACACATCAGTAGAGTATTAGTAACTAGATCGGAATTCTCTTACCCCTCTAATTCGAGTTTAGTCGAGCCAACTAATTCTCGGTCAGGCTTAGTTGCAATTCTTAGACTGGCTGACAAAAACACCCCTTCAGTTAAGAAAAGTTAACGCTTATCCAACTAAATTCCCAAGGGTAATTTCACTGAATCTTTATACAAATTTAAGCCATTTTTTGCTTACTTTAAGTAATTCCTCAGTTGTCAGTTATCAGTTATCAGTTATCAGTTACCGAAAAGCCGATTTCCAACTATTGAAACTCGGGCGATCGCTTGATGAATAAGTATTAACACTTAATCGACTTTTGAAGAAAAAAGGAGAGCGTTGACAAGAAGTGAATACATAACGCTCCAATTCATAAAATCTTCATAAATTAGTAATTGCTAATTGGATGGTAACTAGTGAAACCAGCTTTTTATCTCTAGTCACTAGCCACCAGCCACTGATAACTGATAACTGAGATCTTGCCAGTATAGGTACGGAATAAGTTAGGATTGTGGTTATGGATTTCGAGTACAATTGTACTAAAATTGAGTGATATGAGTCTTAATGTTGTTACTCTTGTCGGTCGTGTTGGTGGCGACCCTGATATTAAGTATTTTGAGTCTGGTAGTGTCAAGTGCCGGATGACGCTAGCTGTAAGGAGACCAACCAAAAATAGCGAGGAACCAGACTGGTTCACGCTAGAAATTTGGGGTAAAACAGCGCAAACAGCCAAAGATTACGTTCGTAAGGGAAGTTTAATTGGAATCAAGGGTTCCTTAAAGTTCGACACCTGGGACGATCGCAATACGGGTACACCGCGTTCAACGCCAATCATTCTTGTGGACAAAATGGATCTTTTAGGCTCCAAACGCGACAACGAAGCTGGTGGCGGCTATAGCGGTTACAGTAGCGATGATAATTTTTAAGCTGTAGAGACGTTTCATGAAACGTCTCTACACCATCAATAACCAATTTGCAGCGTCACAGAAGCCTCTATTTGCTGCTCTCCGCCGACTATGGGAGTCGTAGCAGCTTTATCAGCAAAAGCTGTTTCTCTTGCCATTAAAGGCATGGGAGGCTGTGGCGGGTTGGCGCTGTTGACTTGAATGCTGACAATTTCCTTTTGGCTGAAATTGAGGCTACTCAAAACAGCACTTGCTTGCTGTTGAGCATCTTTTGTTGCTGCTTGCAGGGCTTGTTGTCGCGCTTTGGCGATCGCCTCATCTGTAGCAGTAAAACTCACCCCTTCGATCCGAGTTGCTCCAGTTTTGACGGCAGCATCAATGATATTACCAGCTTGTGACGTTGGGACGCGGAAACTTACTGTATTTATGGCAGAATAACCCGTAAGCCGTTGCTCGTTGTTGGCGTAGTTATAAAGAGGGTTTAAATAAATTCCCGTAGTTTCTAGTTTTTCTACGTTACGCGATTTCAATAAGTCTACAACTGCTGACGATCGCCGCGCTGCTTCTTGCTGCACTTGCTGGGCTGTTTTGCCTTGTACTTCCACTCCCAAACGTACCTGAGCTAGCGTGGTGGGGATAGATTCTACCCCTCTACCCGTGACAGTCAGAGTTTTATAAGTTCGATCCATTTTTTCTGGAGCTGGTTGCGCCCATACGGGAGAAATATAACTGAGAGTTGACAAGCTTAAGGCGATCGCAACTAGTTGAGTGGGAAGTCGTAGGGGCGGTTTTATCGATCGTGTTTCAGAAATTTGAGAGCGTTGCATAGATTAGATTTACCTCACACTGTAGCCGTGCTGAATTAGAAAGCATCGGGAAATGATTTGTTCCTAATCTGGCATTGAAGCAATTCAAATTCTGGATGCGTTACAGTTTCGGCAACAAATAGATTCACGTAGATTCGCCCGACTTACGACTTCTCTCCACTCCTCTTTCTCGTCGGAAGAATAACTGTCACTTCAGTTCCTTGCCCTACTTCGCTTTTTAAGCTAATTTCTCCACCGTGTAAGTCGATGCAAGCTTTGGCGATTGCTAGTCCTAAACCCGTACCTGGAATGGTATCAACGTTGCTACCCCGACTGAAAGATTTAAATAGGTTGGCTCGATCTGCTGCGGGAATGCCAATACCTTTATCCTTGACAGAAAAGATTATTTGTGTGTCAGTTGCTTTAAGGTCTACCTCAATACACCCTCCATTAGGAGAATATTTGACAGCATTAGAAATTAAGTTACCAAAGGTTCGCCGTAATAGTCGCCGATCGCCCCAGAAATCTTGCAGATCTCCTGTAGAATGGAGGCTTAATTGATGGCGATCGCTAGCTAGCTGTTTTTGCTCTGCGAGCGATTCCGAGCATAACTGCTTCAGATCGAGCAGCATCGGCTGAAACTTCATCTTGCCCGACTCTGTTTGATTTACGCTCAGCAAGTCATCAACTAGTTTTGCCATGTGTCTGGCTTTGTCTTCAATCAGTTGCAGAAACCGTTGTTGCTGGGTTTGGTGTAGTAGATTGCTATTTTGCTTTAATGTTGATGCTGATGCGAGGATGGCAGCTAGAGGCGTGCGATATTCGTGGGAAACGGTGGCAATAATTTGGGATTTAAACGCATTGAGTTGTTTTTCTGCCTCTAATGCAGCTTGAGTCTGCGCTAGAAGTTCCGCTTGCTGGATGGCGATCGCTAGCTGTACTGCCAGTTGTTGTAGAATTTCTACCTCATCTGATTGCCACTGCCACTCGCTAGTACTGTGGTGGGCGATCAGTAAACCCCAAGGTTGCGAGTTTGTGTAATTATAACTGAGCTGAATCGGTACGACTAAACTTGCAGGTGACTGAAACTGTTCTGGTAGGCGATCGCAAATCTCGCTCCAATTTGCCTCGTAGCCGCTTCCAATTTGGGGAAACTCTCGAATAAAGTCACCTATTTCTAATTCGCAGCTAGACTTTGCCGAATCGGCTACAATCTGACTGCCTTGGGTGGGAATAAACTGACAAACCATAACGCGATCGCATCTGAGCAGTTGGTGTACCTCTACCACTGCTGTGTGTAAAATTTGCTCTAAATTTAGCGACTGACGAATTCGCAGCGCAGTAGTTGTAATTAAACGCTGTCGCTCTCGCGTTTTACATAACTCGGCTTGGAGACACGACTGCTTCAGGGCGTTACGCACCGCTAGCTGCAACACATCTGGTTTTAAATATTGCTTAACGAGATAATCTCGCACGCCTTGCTTCATGGCTTGCACAGCAATTCCTTCATTGCCCTGCCCTGTCAGCATAATCACCGCTGTCGGAACTGCCAATTCTAGCTCTAACTTTTCCAGAAAATCTAACCCGCTCATATCTGGCAGATAAAAATCGAGCAAGATCAAGTCGCAGTATCTTTCTTGGTATAGTGCCAGTCCGTCTTTAGCTGAATCAGCTTCTAGAATGTGATATGACTGATGCGGATCTTGCCGCAGATACCGACGATAGATTTTCCGATCTTCTGGACAGTCATCAACGATGAGTAGCGTCTGAGCGTTCGGCATATTTAGCGATCGGGAGAGCAATAACTCTCCTGAAGTTATATTTGTGCATTCTTATAGAATTTTAAAGAAAAAGCAACAAAATATAAATAAAATATAAAAAATTTACTTAATGGTCATTGGTCATTGGTCATTAGTCATTTGTTGATGGTTGATGGTTGATGGTTGATGGTTGTTATTCTCCCTTGTCCTCCTTGTCCCCCTTGTCCCCGTTCCCTGTTAACTGATAACTGACAACTATTAACTGACAACTGATGGCGGCGTGTTGACTTCGAGCCAGTATTCTACAAATGCTTGAACGGTTTTCTCTAACTCGCTAGAGTCCATTGGTTTGATTAAATAACCGTTTGCGCCTCTTTGATAGCACAATTCAATGTCTTTAGGATTAGCAGATGTCGTAAATACGACTATCGGAATTTCTTTGAAACTAATGTCTTGCTTCAGGCACTCTAAAACATCGCGTCCGTCAATTCCTGGTAAGTTCAAATCGAGCAGGATAACTGAAGGTCTTGGCGCTAGATCGGGGCTTTGATAATCTCCCGCCTGATACAGAAAGTCTAATACCTCATCCCCAGTCTTACAGCGATAAATGGGATTCTGCACAGTCATCCGCCGCATTAGCCGTTGTAGCATTTTAAAATCTTCATTGCTATCCTCAGCTACCAGCAACGGTGCATTCGGTCTAGTTGTCATCCGCTCTTATGAAAACCACATGTTTTGTTACATAAGTTAATTATTTCAAGAAGTTTCACTAAGCATAAATACCTTTAGAAAAATTTAATTATTGTAGAGAGAAATAAAATGTTGCTCCTGCTCCAGGGACAGATTCAACCCAGATCCTCCCAGTGTGCAACTCGACAATCTTTTTGACGATCGCTAACCCCGCTCCGGTTCCCCCGCCATACTTATCTTGGGAGTGCAGCCGCTTGAAGAGTTTGAAGATTGTTTCGTGGTGATGGGTTTGAATACCAATGCCATTATCTCGGACGTACAAGATTGGCGATCCACCAGATCGCTCCTCATAGCCAATTTCTACCCAAGGATCTGTTTTATCGTTATATTTCAGGGCGTTACTCATTAAATTGCTGAAAACTTCGCTGACAAGCACTGGATCGCACTCGATTGTTGGTAAGCAGCGAGGAATGCGAATGCTCATCTGCGCGTCTGGACGGCTGGCAAATAAAACGGCGATCGCTTGTTGCAATAACTCGTTCAGATCGGTTACTTGTAAATGCAGCTGGGCTTTTCCTAGTAGCGAGAGTCGCAGCAGAGCGTCAATCAGAGTTTCCATGCGCTGAGACAAACTCTTAATCGTTTGCAAGCAATCAACTCCGTCTAGATCCAGCAACGCAGCATAATCTTCTAGCAGAATTGTGGAGTAGTTGTAAATCCCCCGTAAAGGCTCTTTCAAATCGTGAGATGCAGCATAGGCAAAAGCAGCTAATTCGCGGTTGCTGCGCTCTAATTCTTGGTTAATTTGGGCTAATTCTTCTGCCTTGCGTAGCACGACTCCCACAATCGCAGTTTTTAAATCGGTGGCGCTATCGAGTTCGTAAGATTGCCAAGGCAATGACTTTAATTTAACTGTTTCCTGCCATCGTTCAAAAGAACAGCGGGGTGACAGGCTCATGCTGCCATTTCCTAGCTGAAACGACGAGTTTGGATCGCCCGCCCAAGTCACGGTTTGGATAACTTCGGGACGAAACCAGAGAATGTAGTAGCGGCGAATTTTAGAAATCCGCAATAATAGCAAACCGCTGGCTGTAGCTTTAAATTCTACCGATGGAGGATAAAGTTGCGCGAGGGAATCAGTTGCAAACAAGTTATCGCTTATCTGAGTATCTGCCCAGTCTATTAGCGATCGCACTTCTTCTAAACTAGGTGTAGCCCCCACTAAAGAAATTTCATTTCCCAGACAAACCGCCGCTCCCGTGGCGTTGGTGAGGCTCAACAGACGCGGTGCGGGTTGGATTAAAGCTTCAACAAAATTACTCGCTTGGGAAATCGATTCGATTAGCTCGGATTGCAGCGATTTCAGCTTAACGCGATCGCTCAATTCCTGTTGACGAATTTTATTGGCTAACTCCAGCGAAGCCAACTGTCCCAAAAACTTGCCAGCAATCCGCACCTCAGAAGTAAGATATTTAGGCGTATAGTGATGGCAGGCAATCAAACCCCAAAGTTGCTGTTCCTGCATTAGGGCGATCGCCAAAAGTGCTGATACACCCATATTGCGATGGTATTCTACGCAACAAGCATCTACGCTCCTGAGAATTGACAAACTTAAGTCTACAGGTTGCCGAGCGAGCGTGACTAGATCTACAGATGGAGCAGAGATATTGGGAATAAATCGCAGCCAACAGCGAGCGTATAATTCTCTAGCTGGCTGGGGTATATCTGTAGCAGGGTAGTGCAACCCTAAATAGGGTGATAAATCTGCGCGTTTGGTTTCAGCAACAACGCAACCCGCACCAGTAGGATCGAATTGATAAACCATGACGCGATCGAATCCAGTCAGTTTTCTCACTTCCTGGGCAACTAATTGCAAAAATTCTGGCAAGCTAGACCTATTTTGGATTTGAGACAGTATACCCGCGATCGCTGCGTGAAAGCTTAAAAAACTAGTTTCATTGGGCGAGTCAATAGGTTCTAGCTCTACAATTGCTCCATCTGCCGTGCGATAGGCGATCGCATCAAAATAACGTTTGCCTCGATCTGTTGAAATTGACAGCTTGAGCGGACTTTTAGTATTTTCTCCTGTTAACTGCTGCCCGATCGCGATCGCTTGTTGCGGATCGATTAAATGACTGAGAGGGCGATCGAGTAAATCTTGGGGTTGCAGCCCCAAATACGTGTTGATATTACTGCTAACTTGCAATATTTTTAATTCTGGTTCTTCCAGCGCCAATAGCATTCCGTATGACTGGATTGAGCCAGGAGCGTGAATCGGTTTTTCGTGGTTCGTTAGATTCACGTCTAACACTCAGGTAGTGCGCCTATCATTATATTGTTAAGTTTTATCAAATATCAATAATAAGAGTTGAGGGAGACAAGGGGGCAAGGGGGACGAGGGGGACAAGGGGGACAAGGAGAAGAGAGCTGAGGGAGCAATTCCAAGTCGCAAGCCACGCATCACGCACCACACTACCCCACATACACCCCACATCCCACACCTGATCAACACGCACCACTACCAATTACCACAACTCACTACTCATTCATGACAAATGACCTTTTCCAATACATTATCCTTGGGTTAACTTATTTAGGTTTGGGGCTAGGATACTTCCCCGGCTTGCGGATGAATCGCGCGACAATCGCTTTTGTGGGAGTGGCTTGTCTAGTTGGTTTTGGTAGTTTTAGTCTTAAAGAAGCTTGGGAGGCGATCGACGCTGGCACGATCGTTTTTCTCCTTAGTATTATGATTGTCAATGCTTACCTTACCAGCGCCGGGTTTTTTCAACTAGCTTTAAATATTTTATTACGTTATACTCGCAGTCCTTTTGGATTACTAACTGCTTTAACATTCGTGAGTGGTTTTTTATCAGCTTTATTTCTCAACGATACGATCGCGCTAATTTTTACGCCTTTAACACTCGCTCTAGCGCTAGTTTTAGAATTAAACCCAATCCCCTATCTTTTAGCATTAGTAGGGGCAACAAATATTGGCTCCGTTGCTACTTTTAACGGCAACCCTCAAAATATTTTAATTGCTGCTTTTTCAAAAATTAGTTATTTAGAATTTACTCAAACTTTAGCTCCCGTCGCTATAGTAGGATTGCTCGTCCAATTAGGCTGGCTGTGGTATTTATATCCCGAAATTCGTTCTTTGAAACCTACCCTCGACCGTTCCCACATTAGACGCAGACGTATTCTTAAACCCGTACTGTATAAAAGTTTAATTATTACTGGAGGGATGTTAACAGCATTTCTACTCGGCGCACCGTTAGCAGAGTCAGCGTTGGTAGCATCTGGATTGCTTTTAATTACCCGTAGGCTAAAGCCACAGAAAATTTTACCAGTAGTAGAATGGGATTTATTGCTGATGTTTTCCGGCTTATTTATACTCACAAACGGTGTTAAAAATCTAAAGTTTCTTCAAAGTTTTACAGTATTAACAGATAGCAACGCCGGATTATTAAGCGTCACAGTAGTGCTTTCTAATTTAATATCCAACGTTCCAGCAGTATTGTTGTTACAACCATTAATTCCTCAAAATAGTACTCAAGGTTGGTTGTTACTGGCAGCTAGTTCAACTTTAGCTGGAAATATGACGCTTTTAGGTTCGGTGGCAAATATGATTGTGGCTGAAGCTGCGGCAAAACAAGGTTATCGCCTCAGTTTTTGGGAACATTTGCGCTTTGGCTTGCCTTTAACTCTAGTAACGTTAGGAATTGCCTATATTTGGCTACAGCAATGATGGCGGTTTTCAATTAGATGCAATACACGTCTGTAGGGGCGCACAGCTGTGCGCCCCTACAAATGTCATCCACACAATCGAGAATTACTATGAGGTGTGAATTACAACTTCTTCCCCTGCCTCTCACCACTACCTAGAACAGATAGCTTAAATATAGTGCTTAATTTATGATTTAATTCAGCAAGCATTTCTTAGCAAACTATCCATGTCTGCAACCCCTCATTCTAACCCAACACACGTTTGGCACACCTTAGAAGTTGATAAAACTATACAAGTCTTAGAAAGCAATGCAGAAGCGGGTTTAAGCTCGTCTCAAGTCAAGCAACGCTTAGAGGAGTATGGACCCAACGAATTGCAAGAATCAGGAGGTCGCAGTCCGCTAGCGATCCTGATCGATCAGTTCAAAAATATTATGTTGCTGATGCTAATTGCCGTGGCAGTTGTATCGGCAGTTTTAGATATACGCAACAACGAATTTCCCAAAGACGCGATCGCGATTAGTTTAATCGTCGTTCTCAACGGTATTCTCGGCTACTTACAAGAAAGCCGCGCTGAAAAAGCTCTAGCTGCGCTCAAACGCCTATCTGCCCCTTTGGTTCGAGTCACGCGCGACGGCAAACTGACGGAAGTTGGAGCAAAAGATCTCGTACCAGGGGACATAATGCTGCTTGAAGCAGGAGTCCAACTCGCCGCCGATGGCAGGATTATCGAAGAATCAAACCTGCAAATTCGCGAGTCAGCATTGACGGGAGAATCCCATGCGGTAGAAAAGCAAGCCGACATCCAAGTACCGGAAGATACGGGATTGGGCGATCGCGTGAACTTAGTCTATCAGGGTACGGAAGTCACTCAAGGACGGGCGAAGGTCATCGTCACCAATACGGGGATGCAAACGGAACTCGGTAAAATCGCTGCCATGTTGCAAGCGGTGGAAAGCGAACCGACTCCCCTACAACAACGGATGTCACAGTTGGGCAACGTCCTGGTAGCAGGGGCGATGGTTTTAGTCGCTTTGGTAGTTATAGGTGGTGTGGTGCGCTTGGGTCCGAATGCGTTTGAAGAACTGCTGCAAGTATCTTTGAGTATGGCAGTTGCCGTAGTTCCAGAAGGCTTACCAGCGGTAATTACCGTGACTCTGGCGCTAGGAACGCAGCGAATGGTACGGCGGAACGCCCTGATCCGCAAACTGCCTGCGGTAGAGACTTTAGGCAGCGTTACCACAATTTGCTCCGATAAAACAGGGACGCTGACGCAAAATAAAATGGTGGTGCAGGCGGTCGAGTTAAACCAAAAATCTCTGCGGGTAACTGGCGAAGGTTATGCGCCCCAAGGAGAATTTTTGAGTGATGGTCAAGCGATTGACGCAGACCGAGATTCAGACTTACAAGCATTGCTAGTTGCCTGTGCCTTGTGTAACGATTCTTTCCTGCAAGAGGAACAAGGACAGTGGAAGATTGTCGGCGACCCCACCGAAGGGGCGTTGGTGACTTTAGCCGCTAAAGCCGGAATTCAAAAAGACCAGTGGTCGAGCCGTTTGCCCCGCGTGGCGGAATTTCCCTTTTCCTCCGAACGCAAGCGAATGAGCGTGATTTGTAGAACGAGGCAGGAGGCAGGAGGCAGAAGGCAGGAGGTACAAGATTACGCTCTCTCGTCTTTAGCTTCTCATAATTCGGCTTATTTAATGTTTACGAAAGGGTCGCCAGAATTGACTTTGGAAAGGTGCGATCGCATTCATACAGGCGATCGCGCTGTGGCGATTAACGAGGCTCAGCGGCAGCAAATTCTGGAAAAAAATAACCAAATGGCAAGTCAAGGGCTGCGGGTGTTGGGTTTTGCCTACAAGCCTTTAGCAGAAATACCTCCAGAAAGTTCGGAAGATACTTCAGAACGAGAATTAGTTTGGCTGGGATTGGTGGGGATGCTGGATGCACCCAGACCAGAAGTGAGGGATGCAGTGGCAAGATCTCGCGAAGCTGGGATTCGTCCGATCATGATCACGGGCGACCACCAGTTAACAGCAAGGGCAATCGGGATCGATTTAGGCATTGCTCAAGCAGGCGATCGCGCCGTAACTGGGCAAGAATTAGAACGGATGAGTCAAGCCGATTTGGAACGGGAAGTAGACCAAACGAGCATCTATGCTAGAGTGTCTCCCGAACATAAACTGCGCATCGTCCAGGCATTGCAACGCAAAGGTAAATTTGTGGCAATGACGGGAGACGGAGTGAACGATGCCCCAGCCTTGAAGCAGGCAGATATCGGCATTGCAATGGGTATTACGGGTACGGACGTGAGCAAGGAAGCTAGCGATATGGTATTGCTAGATGACAACTTTGCCACGATCGTCGCTGCCACTGAAGAAGGTAGAGTTGTTTACACCAATATCCGCCGCTTTATTAAATACATTCTCGGTAGTAACATCGGTGAAGTGTTAACCATTGCTGCGGCTCCCATTCTCGGACTCGGTGGCGTACCGCTGTCACCGTTACAAATTCTCTGGATGAACCTAGTGACGGATGGTCTACCAGCGTTGGCTTTGGCAGTGGAACCAGCCGAACCCAACGTCATGAAGCGTCCGCCATTTAGTCCCCGCGAAAGTATTTTTGCACGAGGTTTAGGCTGGTACATGGTGCGGATTGGGATTATCTTTGCCATTTTGTCAATTATTTTGATGGAATGGGCGTATTTCCACACGCAAGCGAATGTCATTCCGAACGAACTAAGTCGCGATCGCTGGAAAACGATGGTATTTACCACGCTCTGCCTAGCACAGATGGGTCATGCTTTGGCGATTCGCTCCAACACCCGTCTGACAATTCAAATGAATCCGTTGTCTAATCCATACGTTTTAGGAGCTGTAGGTTTAACCACAGTATTGCAACTGCTGCTCATTTACGTTCCGCCCTTGCGAGCTTTCTTTGGCACTCACTTCATAACTCCGATAGAATTATTAATCTGCTTTGGCTTCAGCAGTTTAATGTTCGTCTGGATTGAAATGGAGAAGTTGTTTATTAACTGGCAACAGCGACGGAAAGCGAATAGGTAATAGGTAATGGGTAATGGGTAATGAGTTAAGTCAAAAGTCAAAAGTCAAAAGTCAAAACCGATCGCCACTAACCATCAATTCCATCAATCACCACAAATGACAAATGACGCATGACCAACTACCAACTACTAACTACCAATTCCCAATTCCCAATTCCCAATCAAAATGTTCCTCAAAACCCTCCACTTGAACCAATTTCGGAATTATCAGGCGCAGCGAGTTGATTTCGTTGCTCCTAAAACAATATTGGTGGGTAATAACGCTCAGGGTAAGTCCAATTTATTAGAAGCAGTGGAATTGCTGGCAACATTGCGATCGCACCGTTTGGCACGCGATCGCGATTTAGTTAGGGATGGAGAGGCATTCGGACAAATTCACGCCAAGCTAGAACGACAAGCAGGCATCATCGATCTATCTGTAACTCTGCGCCGTCAGGGGCGGCGGACAGTAGCTCTCAATAGCGAACAATTGCGCCGCCAACTGGATTTTTTAGGTGTCTTGAACGCTGTAGAATTTTCCAGTTTAGATTTAGAACTAGTGCGGGGTGCGCCAGAACAGCGCCGTCACTGGGTGGATACGCTGTTAATCCAGTTAGAACCCGTATACGCCCATATCTTACAGCAATACAATCAAGTATTGCGGCAGAGAAATGCCTTTTTGAAAAGTAGGGGCGGGTTTCCAATGCCCGTACAGGAGAAGGAAGAATTAGCGGCTTGGGATGCGCAACTAGTAACTATTGGTTCGCGGGTAGTGAGGAGAAGGGCGCGGGCGATCGAGCGTTTAGCACCTTTGGCTGCTGAGTGGCACGCTAGCATTAGCGATCGCGCCGAGGTTTTGCAAGTTCGGTATGCTCCAAACGTACCGTTCACCGAAACTCACCCTGAAGGAGTGCAGCAAGCTTTCTTAGACAAGATCGAGCAAAGAGCGATCGCCGAACAACATCAAAACACAACTTTAGTCGGTCCCCACCGAGATGAAATTGAATTGACAATTAATCAAACTCCTGCTAGGCAATATGGTTCCCAAGGTCAACAGCGCACTTTAGTTTTAGCCCTCAAGCTAGCAGAATTGAAACTGATCGAAGCCGTTGTCGGAGAACCACCGCTATTATTACTAGATGATGTCTTGGCAGAACTCGATCTCAACCGTCAAAATCAACTTCTAGAGGCAATTCAAGACCGTTTTCAAACGTTGATTGCTACAACTCATTTAGCTGCCTTCGATTCCCAGTGGCTCCAAGCATCGCAAATTCTCTCAGTTAATGCAGGGCAAATCTTCAGTGACCAGTGAAGACAGGAGACAGAAGGAGACAAGGGGGACAAGGAAGCAGGGGAGCAGAGGAGAATTTACTAACTCCCGACTCCCAACTCCGGACTCCCGACTTCCCAATTACCCCTTTCTCGGTTGTTCCAGTCTTTTAAATACAGTCAAAACGATCAAAGCCAACACAGAACTAACTAGACCCGTTTGCCATAAGCCGCAACCAGCAGCAATTCCCAAGCCAGCAGAAACCCAAGTCGCTGCCGCTGAAGTGAGTCCCCGTACCCGATCTATGCGAGCTTGCGATTGAGTTTCGCGCAAAATTTCTCCAGCACCAATAAACCCTACTCCAGCAGCAATTCCTTGAATGACGCGACTAATCGCATCACGTCCTTCCTCTGCTGTCGCCACGATTTGCAATGGAATCATAATTAGTAATGCCGAACCCAGACTGACTAGCATATGCGTGCGTAAACCCGCTGGTTTGCGACCGATCTGGCGTTCTACACCGAGGATTGCCCCAAATACCAATGCCATAGCTAGCCTGAAGCAAATACTTAACCAATCGTCAGGGGCAAAAGATATATTAGTCATTCGTTCTTTGTTGCGGTGTAGAGACGTTACATGTAACGTCTCTACATAGATCTGTTAACTATTAACTGTTAAAAATTGGCGCAAGCGCAGCAAGCCTAACGTTTGAGCCAAATTGAGTGGAAGTAAGGATACGCCTTCGATGCGCGATTGTACCCAACCTTCGCCCCAATACCATTCGTGAAATCCATCAATTCCCCCGTGGAGTAACAGGCGCAGACAATTTGGCTTTGCCACTTCTACTTGATGCTCGATCGCTACAGGTCCAATCCAACTAGTAAAAGTCAGACCTGGATGGAGTTGTTCTGGCATTCCTGAAGCTAACCGTTGTGGCGATAGCCATTTTTGCATTTGTTCGGGACGCAACAAACTATCTTTGATTGCTGCTGCTGATGCCTCTACTTCAATCCGTAACTGACTGTTTTGAAAACTACCCCACATAATTTATGACTCCAGTACTAATGCGATCGTAGCTTTTTTAAATGAGTGATGCGTGGTGCGCTCAGGCGTGGTGCGTGAAATACTTCCGACTTCCGCGCCGAACGACTCCCGTACGGGCGCACAGCCGTGCGCCCTACCGACTCCCGACTCCCGGCTCTCGACTCCCATTTGTTTTAGAGTAAAGTGTAAAGCTGCATTTCCTAAATGAAGGAGAAATTGGTGAAAAAGCTGGTCTGGGTGACAGGGGGCATTTGTTTGGCATCTGTGGGGTTGGCGCGTCCGGTGTGGACGCAGGAAACGCTGTCTATCGGAGTCGCGGGAATTGATGCCCAACGGCTGCATGAATTACCTTACAACTTAATTGGGCGGAAAATTGCGATCGGTCAGGTGGAGATTGGACGACCTGGAAAGTTTGGCTTGGACAAAGCGGTTTCCAAACAACCTGCGATCGCCCCAGCTGGCGTGTTTTTGCGTAATGGTGAGGCTAAGGCAAATACGAATATCGACCCCCACGCCCAAAATGTTGCCAGCATTATGATTAGCGATCGCAAAACTCTGGCAGGGATCGCCCCAGGAGCTAGGTTATACTCGACTGCGGTAGGCTCGGTGAAGTATGCCGGACAGCCGGAAGAATGTTTATCCGCACAATCAACGGCAAACCGCAATAGCGGTGACGTGCGGGCGATTAATTTTAGTTTTGGTGAAACTTTGGAACGCGACCCGCGACCGGAGGCGAGATTAGATGGTCATTCTCTACTAACTCGCTGTCTGGATTGGTCTAGTCGCGTTCACGATGTGTTGTATGTTATTGCTGGAAATCAGGGGAAGGGCGGAATTCCCATTCCTACCGATAATTACAACGGCATGAATATTGCTTTTTCCTCCCGTCAAGACGGAATTTTCCGCAAAGTTGACGTGACAAATTTAAGTGCTGCTGGTGGTGGTGTTAAAGGTGGATTGCGGGGACGAGAAATGAATCTCGGTACGCGGCAGTCGATTAGTTTGGTTGCTCCTGGCAACAGGGTTTATGCCCTTAACCCCGATGCTAAGGTCAAGGAGGTTACGGGTACGAGCTTTGCCGCACCTCACGTTACAGCTACAGTGGCGCTGTTACAGGAATATGGAGATAAACAGATTAAGAAGCAGGCGATCGCCTCTCGCCCCCCTTGGAAAGGGGGGTTGGGGGGATCTACACGGAATTGGAGTTTGGATGCTCGTCGCCATCAGGTGATGAAAGCGGTGTTGCTTAACTCTGCTGATAAAGTACAAGATGCAGGTGATGGCTTGCGATTAGGGATGAGTAAGACGATTATTGACAAACAAAATCGTAATTGGATAGATTCCGATGCTTACCGTCAGCCCAAAGTTTCTTTAAATTCTGAAATCGGTGCAGGTCAATTGAATGCTTTTCGCGCCTACGAACAGTTTAAAGTAGGTCAGTGGCAATCTTTGCAACCAGTTCCAGCGCTGGGGTGGAACTATCATCAACTCAAAGCTAACTCTGCTGAAGATTATGTCCTCGCCGCACCTTTAAAACAAGGTAGTTACGTTGCAATTACCCTAGTATGGGATCGATTCGTAGAGCTAAGAGATAAAAATCAAAACGGTGAATTCGATCTTGGAGAAGATTTTCGCGATCGCGGTTTAAATAATCTCGACCTTTACTTATTAAATGCAGACTCTAACGCTGCTGCTAGTAATATTTGTACCTCGGTTAGCGAGGTTGATAGTATCGAGCATATTTTTTGTCCAGTTCCCACTACAGGCAATTACAAAATTCGCGTCCAATTTCGCCAACAAGTAAATCAACCCTCTCAACCTTACGCGATCGCCTGGTGGACTGTACCTACTAAGTAAGTCAAAAGTTAAAATCTAAAAGTCAAAAAAGTGAAACTTCTCAACTTTCTAACTTTCTATTTGGAGAAAGCTAGGAGCTTCAGACTCAATTATTGGTACGCTTAAAGCTGGTTTCATGCCTTCGATTTTCTGAGTCTTTGGAGCTGTCAATAAAGACAGTAGCTTAGGCAAGCTGAGACACAGAGCCATGTTAGCAAAAGTTAGAACTAGACAATCGATAAAATTCATAGCTGCAATTGCCTCCCTAAAAATTCCCACTAAACGCTAATACATTTTTTGGGTATCTTTTTAGTGTGCAGCATGTTGAACCCAAAATATCTAATCGATACTTTTGAGTTTCTTTTCACTGCAATAAGCTAACTTTATTAATCTATGTGTTACTATTGCCTGTATATTTAAAATATAACCTTCTTTGTAACAGAATAGAAATATAAAAGAAGATTTATAGTAATTAAAGCAAAAAGTGAATAGATTAGGACAAATCAATTGTCTACAAGCAAGATTAGCCAAAACTTTTTCATCCGCTCCCTACTCCCTGCTCCCTGCTCCCCACTATATTAGTGAAATTTGAGTGTAGGGTGGGCAATGCCAACCTTACTATGACAATAGGATTTAAAACTGCACTTCATACTCAACCACAGCTTGCGTATCGTCGGCAAAATCTGTCGCGGCGCGGACGCGGGTGTTGTCGTTCAAGCGATAGCTCAAACCGAATTGAGCTGGTTGTTGTGCAGTTAAGAATGTCAAAACCGAGACATAAGCATTGCGCGTGATATCAACGCCAGCCTCAGCCGCTAGACCAAGAGTAGAAGAGCGCGATCGCTCCTCGTTAGAAATAGAGGTGGGGAATAAACGCAGCTCTGATAAACCCAAGGCATTGCCAATGTCGGTAAACGTATTTTGAAAGTTACCTAATATAGCTGTTCCTGCCAAATTAACTAGTCCCGTCGTTGTATCACCACCACCCTGCCCTGCCAAGGTTTGAGCGAAACCACCACCAATTAGAGCGATAATCTCTGATTGACTGCGGGAAGGGCTACTTGTCAGTTCCAAATTTTCAAATAATTGGCTAGCTGGTCCTTTAGCTACTGCCCGCACGCGAACGGTATTTACAGAACCGATATCTGTAGATAAAGTATTGTCGGAAACTTCACTACTAATATTAGTAGAAGGAACTTGCGATCGCGTCACTTCTGGTACTGATGCGATCAATCGCACATCAAGAGTCGGATCGAGAGCTTGTTTTGGTGTAAAAGTTGCTTTTTGTTCGTAGCCCCGCTCCAACTCAAATTGAGTCGTAAATAAATTGACGCTACCACGTTCTAAATTGATAGTTCCTTGAGGGCGCAAATCCCCCAGCATACCGTTTACCACTAAAGTTCCAGCCGCTTGAAAGTCAAGAATCGGTGGTAACGTTACCGACACATTATTTCCTAAAGTCAGCCGCAGATCGTTCAACTCTATAGGTGCTTCAGCAGCTGGAGCCGGGGCTGTTCCCCCTTGTCCCCCTTGTCCCCCTTGCGCCCCAGGCGTAGCCGGGGCATTGCTAGTTGGCAGAAAAACCTGACCGTCCGCCAGTAGAACTTGACCCCCGATTGTGGGGTTAAGTGCGGAGCCAGTCACAGTGACTTTACCGTCAACGCCTCCTTGATATAAATTGGGTAAATTCAACCTCAGCCGATCTAAAGAAACGGTAAGGGGATTAGCGGCATCTGGGTCATTTGCTGCTAGATTCTCAAAAATCGGAATTACGCCTTGGGCAACCACCTGACCCCTGGAAAAATCACCCTGAATCCCTTCAACGGCAATTCTGTCTTGATTAAATAGCGCTCTACCATTGACATTTCTTAATGGATCTGTTAGCGCCGCAGCAGTGATGGTGGCATTTTTGACTTGGGCAATTCCCTTCGCTTCTGGCTGCTTGAGAGTACCGCGTACTTGCAGTCGAACTTGTCCTTCACCGCCTTTCCACGCTACTTGGTCGGTTAAAACATTGAGTAAGGCTAGTCCTTGATTTTGGACATTGACATCTAACCGAATCTGCTCGTCATCTGGCTTCACGGAGGCGAAAGGTAATTGTAAGGGAATACTACCAGTCGCCATTAATGGGTCGGGTCCAGCAATCAGAATGTTGCTACCGAAACCGAGACGGGCATTAGCATAGCTGAAACTTGCTGCTGCCGATTCTACAGGATTTTGATTGATCGTGCCTTCGCTGAGTTGAAATTCTCCGACTGCTAAGGGGTTCTCGGTACTACCAGCGATGGTTGCTGTACCGTCCACATTACCTGTCACGGCGATCGGTAATTCGACAAAATCATTGAGTAGGCTTAACGGAAAGCCCCTGACTCGTAACTGACCTGATTGCTGTTCGCTGCTAAAACGACCAGTCAAAGCTACAGCGGTGTTTTCGTCCAATCGTACCCGCGCGGGAAGTAGGGTTAGCACTCCTTCATTAAAGTTACCAGTAGCAACGAGGCGATCGGCGGTATATTTGCCCCACTGCCATTTATCCCCTCGCAAATTGAAATCAGCAGCAATGCTCTGTTGGGGAGAACCACTAGCAGTAATTTCACCGCCAAAAGTCCCCTGAAGTTCGGCTAAAGCTGGGACTGGAAAAGCATCCTTACGTTGCTGGCGCTGCTGTTGCAGTAAAACTAAAACTTCCGAATAACGACGTAGTTGAGTCAATAGCGATCTATTTGGTGCGCCGACTTGTAAGATTCCTATATCTTTTGCTGTAGCGTAGTCGGGAGGCTGAAACCCGCGTTGCAGGTCTTCAAAGTCGTAAATTTGTAGGGCGCTGAGGATATCTTGAATGTTGCCTTGGACGATATTCGCTTTAGCTTGAAATTGAGGACCTTGAGGAGTTTGGCTAAAGCTGCCTGCCAAAGCATAGCGGCTTTGACCTTTGACAAATTCACCATTAGTCAGCGTTCCGCCACCATTCCCATAACGAAATTGTGCCGCTAAGCGATCGCCCTGCAATCTACCTATACCAGGTTGAGTTACAGCCACATTTCCTTGGGCGGTTAGACGGTCGGGATTGACTGTCAAATCGGCTGATAAAATACCACTAACTGGACCCGTGAGGTAGGGGTTAGCTGGTGCAGACAGATTCAGCACCCGTAACGGAAAATTCTCGACATTGACTAATAAATTCTCGCCCTGACTTCTACCAGTGGCGATCGCCTCATCCAATCTCACCGTAAAATCATTGGGGCGATAGTTGGGTTTGAGATTGACAGCAACGCGATCGTTTTGATTCCCAACCAAATCTAAATTTAATCCCCTGCCCGGTTGCAGCCGCAAATCTCCCGCTAATAGAGGGTCGAAAGCCACGTTGTTGACGGCAAAGTTTTGCAACCGCACGTTACCTACAACATTCGGTACTGGGAGATTGCCTGTAATTTGCCCGTTAAAACTGACTCTACCCGCCACGCTACTATTAGGTGGCAACTGTACGGGAGCGTTTTTGAGATCGTAGTCCCGCACTTTGACGTTAAAATTTAACCCGGTTATCGAGGCAACATTTTGCGGGTCAACGTTAACTCTACCGTTCGCTTGAATATTTCTCGACGTGAGTTGGGGAATATTTAACGTGTTGCCATTCCAATTTAAGGAAGCAGTTAGGGGTTGTCCGATTAACTCCTCCGACAAGCGAACTCGTCCCGCTGCTGTAATTCCTGCCGGACTGAATTCGCTGACAGTTCCGGCTAAGTTGACATCACCTGTCAATAACCCCCGCAATTGTGGATTAAATCGATTGAGCTGAATTCCATTCGTATTGACTGCTACCTGCCAGCGACCGTTATTGAGTTGAATATCCCTAGCGTTAACCGTACCACCTGCAACATTTAACCTCCCCGTGCCGCTACCCCGTAAAGTTTCTGGAGTAAAAGCAGTGGTACTCCCCGATAGATTTAGCCTTCCGTTCAGACTTCCTGCATACTGAGGCGGTACGGGGGCGAGACGTTGCAATTGTAGATCGTTGGCTTGTACTTGAGTTTGCCAGCGTCCGGCGGCTACCCGGATACTAGGAACGTTAATCGTACCCCCACCAATCCCCGTTAATTGACCCGCACCTGTAGCAGTGAGTTGTTGTGGTTTAGCTGGATCGAGCGTACCAGCTAGATTAAACGTACCATTTACCGGATTTTGCAAGCTGGGCGGGACTTGGGTTAACTGTCCCAATCTCACCCCAGATGCTTTAACTGCGGCTTTCCAGCGTTGGTTGACTAACTCCCCAGCCGCCGAGACATCGCCCCCAGCCACGCGGAAAATTGTATCGCGTAGGAAGAGGTTGTTGGCGTTGTAAATAACAAGCTGTCCTTTACCTGGATAGGTTGCCTGGGGTGCTTGCCAATTGACAACCGTACGGGGTTTCTCTGGCGTACCCGTAACTTGGGCTTGGGCGGTGACAATTCCCACTTTCGCAGCTTGGTTAGTTACGCCATAGGCTTTGGCGATCGCATCTCCTGGAATATTATTAGCAATAAATTTAAAATTCAGTCCCGCTGTCTGTTCTGGTTTCAGGGCTAATTTCAGCGTTCCGCCACCCGTCACCTTACCTCCAGCAGTGGGTGTAGCTGACAAGTTGGGAAAATTTAACGTTCCTGCACCCGTATCGAGGGTAAAGTTCGTACTAACTCGACTCACGTTCAACCGATCTAACCGGACTGGTTTGATGTTTACCACATCTCCGGTCAAAACAGCCGCTTCTACGGGTCCTGTTAGTTTGACTTGCGATCGAAAAACACCATCAACGGGTACGGGGACTTGTAGATTTAAACTGGAAATTGCGGCAGCTGCACTGACAGCATCGACGTAAGCTGAGAGATTAAAGCCTTTTTCGATGTCAAGGGAACCCTTAGCTACAGCTGGAATTTTGCCATAGCTACTGGCAACGTTATCTAAGTAAATTTCTGTCCCCTTGAACTGCAACTGTCCTTGCGAATTGTTGAAGGCTTGCGGTAGTTGGTTAACTTGAGCTGTAACCTTGCTTAAATCGGCAGTACCGTACAAACCCAACAGTTTGACAGGAGTGAGTTCAGCTTTAAAATCGCTATTGACTCGACCACCTTGAATGACTAATGGCAATTCAATCAGCCGTGTTAGATCGGATGCTAAAAATTCTTGCGTATTAATATTGATACTGGCTCGTCCCGACTCGGCGCGAAAATCTCCATCAAGCTTTAGCTCTCCTCCTGTTTGCGGTTTCCCAGCTAAATTAAAATTAATCAGATTATAGTTCTCGCGAAAAGTTGCTTCTCCGTTAACTTGATTTAAGGTGACAGTGTTACGTGGCGTAGAACGGGTCAGTTGTTGAACGTTAGACACTAACACTGCTTGAGCATTCCGCCAGCCAAGCCGATTGAGGGCAATTTGAATTGGACCTCCCGCCTCACCACCCGTAGCAATATCAGTATTGACCCAGCGCCCTTGAGTATCTTGCTGTACGTAAGCTTTTGGATTGACAAGGGTGACATCTAAGGGCAGAGTGCGAGTCAAAAGCACTGATAAGGGGTTGTAGCTTACCTCCACTGCTTCGATTGATGCCGTATCTGGGTCGGTAGCAGTAGCCGGAACAGAGGCAGCACCCAAGCGCAAACCTGTCAACCCAAACCGTTCGACGCGCCCGACTTTAATTGGTCGTTTCAGAGTTTGGGAAAGATTTTTTTCGACAAGTGGCGATAGCTGTTCGTAAATGAATCGATTTATCCACCACGCACCCGCTGCTACCCCTACCAATATTGGTACGCCAATAGCAACAGTGGTTCGACTAAATAAGATATTCTTGAGACGGTTGGGTCGAGGAGACTGTTGAGAATCTTCAGTTTCCGGCTCAGTGAAATTAGACATAACCCCTCACGGCTGATCTGGACGGCTAGAGCTAGTGGCAAAAACCCACACCTGGGAGCAGCGCCAACTTTAAGGATAATTCAAGAATTTAAATGTGAAATTATCGTTACGGGATTGTTAACATCTATTTGCACAAAATAACCAAAAATCTTACCCGTTCATCAAAAAAACTGCGTCTACATAAAGGTATATAAGAGGGAGTCGGGAGCAGGGAGAAGAGAGCTGAGGGAGCAGAGGAGCAGAGGAGCAGAGGAAGCGGGGGAGCAGAGGCGCAGAGGCGCAGGGGAGTAGGGGAGACTAGGAGACGAAATTCACAAAACCCTACACCCTTTCTTCACTGGTCACTGACAACTGATAACCGATAACTGATAACTGATTAAGATTATGGTTAACAAGAAACAAAGGGATGACTGAAGGTAAATTGGAACGGAGGGAGTTATGATTGCACCCATGCGTGTATTTGTGTTACTGTTTAATGCCCGCACGGAAAATGAGGGCATTCATACTATTCAAACAGGCGATCGCAATAAGGTATTGATGTTTGAGTCAGAAGATGATGCAGCACGTTTTGCCTTAATGCTAGAAGCACAAGATTTTCCCGCCCCTACGGTGGAAGCGATGGATGCAGAGGAAATCAAGGATTTTTGCGACAGTGCTGGCTATGACTGGGAAGTTGTTCCAGAAGGTGCGCTTGCACTTCCACCAGAAATCAACATAGAGCAAACCGACTGGCATCTAGATGATGAAGATAAACCCTTAGTCGAAGAAAAGTCTGACTCAGATATGTCCGATAATGAGTTGGACAGCATTAGGCGGCGGTTGGAAGGCTTATTGTGAAAGGTGGAAATGGGACAAAAGAGACAAGGGAGAGAAATTTGATAATTTAACGATCGATGACCGATGACCAATTACCAATTACCAATTACCAATTATGGATCGCGGTCATCTACTAACAGAACAAGTGAATCCTAACAGTCAAAACTTAGACCGACTAAGTTGTTTGGAGTTGGTAGAGTTATTTAACTGCGAGGATGCGAAAGCAGTAGCGGCGGTGGCAGAGGCAAAGCAAGAATTAGCTGAGGCGATCGCCCTGACAGCAAAATCGTTGCGTCACGGAGGACGGCTGTTTTATATTGGGGCAGGAACGAGTGGACGTTTGGGTGTTTTGGATGCTTCGGAGTGTCCGCCTACGTTTTGCACGCCGCCAGAAATGGTACAGGGAATTATTGCTGGGGGTGCGGCGGCTTTAGTCCGCAGTTCGGAAGACTTGGAGGATCGGGCGGAGGATGGCGCAGGTGCGATCGCCCAACATAAAATTACTCAGTTAGATGTTGTTGTGGGCATTACCGCAGGCGGAACCACGCCTTACGTTCAGGGTGCGTTACAAGCAGCCAAAGCTAGAGGAGCTACAACAATTTTTATTGCCTGCGTACCTCAAGAACAAGTCCAAATTGATGTGGATGTGGATATTCGCCTGTTAGTAGGAGCGGAAATTTTAGCAGGCTCGACGCGACTCAAAGCCGGAACTGCTACCAAATTGGCATTAAATATTATTTCTACGGGGACAATGGTGCAGTTGGGCAAAGTTTACGGCAATCGCATGGTAGATGTTGCCGTAACAAATAGTAAGTTACGCGATCGCGCTTTACGCATTTTACGCGACCTCACCGATTTAGAAGCCGATGCAGCTGAAATATTACTCGATCGCAGTGGCAAATCGGTAAAATTAGCTTTATTAATACATTGGACGGGGTTAGGGAAGGAAGAGGGCGATCGGTTGTTGATAGAACATAAAGGTAATCTTAGGGCTGCGGTGGCGAGTTGTAAAAAGTAAAGTTGCGATCGCTCATGCTGTTATCTCTTCATAGCAATCGAATCGTAAAATAATCGCATCTAGTATTCCCTCGACTCCCGACTCTCGACTCCCCAATTTTCCAAGGGTAACGCACTCCGCTACAGTAGACTTATGCTCCCTAGCTGCGATCGCAATTCACAATGTTTACTACGGCATCAGAAACCCCCATCATCCTCACCGTTGTCTTGGTTGCACTCGGTATCTTGAGTTGGGGCTTTATCAGGGCGAGGAAATTTGGCAAACTCGGTATCCTCGCCTGGTTACAGTCAGTAGTGCTGATTTCTCCCTGGCTGCTATTCTTTGGCTTATTCGCCACCGGAATTTATCTCAATTTGGCAGGAGTGTTGCTGTTAATCGTCGCTTCGACAGCTATATATGTCTTTCTCGGCAATCGCCTCCGCGCCGCTGGACAAGATGCCATTCTCCGCGCCAAAGCTACAGAAAAGCTGGCAGGTAACTCGACAACCCCAGAACCAAATGCAGCAGATGATGGTTCGGTTAAGGCAGTAGAAATACTGAACAAGCCGGAGGTAATGCCCATCCCAGATGAAGACCTGACCGCGATTCGCGGCATTTTTGGCATCGACACGTTTTTTGCCACAGAGTCAATCCCTTATCAGGATGGCGTAATTTTCAAAGGCAACCTACGCGGAGAACCAGAAGCAGTTTTCAATCGCCTCAACACAACTTTACAAGAACGCATGGGAGTCAGCGAAACGGCTCCAGAAAAACCTCGCTATCGCTTATTTTTAGTCGAAAATGTCGATGGTAGACCAGTCGTCATCGTCCTTCCTAGCCGCAACGACCCTCGCCCTTCAACCGTAGGACAAAAGATTTTCGCGCTAGTCCTGTTTCTCGCTACCATTGCCACAAGTTTAGAAACTGCTGGTATTCTGCAAGGATTCGACTTCTTTACAACTCCAGCTCGTTTCCCTGAAGCTTTACCAATTGCATTGGGAATTCTGGCTGTTTTAGCCGCCCACGAAATCGGACACCGGGTATTAGCCCAGCGCTACCAAGTTCGTCTCAGCCCTCCTTTCTTCCTGCCAACGCTGCAAATTGGAGCATTTGGAGCAATTACGCGGATTGAGTCGCTACTATCCAGCCGTACAGCCTTATTTGACATTGCCATAGCTGGTCCCGTCGCTGGGGGTGTTGTTTCCTTACTCATGCTGTTTGCGGGTCTAATCCTCTCGCATCCCGGCAGCATGTATCAGGTTCCATCGCAATTTTTTCAAGGCTCAATTTTGGTGGGAGCTTTATCTAAAGTTGTGTTAGGTTCTGCCGTCAACCAAGCTTTGGTAGACGTTCACCCGCTGACAATTATCGGCTGGTTAGGTTTGGTAATTACAGCACTGAATCTGATGCCAGCCGGACAGTTAGATGGTGGGCGAGTCGTACAAGCAATTTACGGGCGTAAAACCGCCGGACGCACGACTTTTGCCACAGTAATCGTTTTGGCGATCGCATCTTTAGCTAATCCGTTAGCTTTATACTGGGCAGTTGTTATCCTTTTCTTGCAGCGAGATTTAGAACGCCCTAGCCTGAATGAGTTAACAGAACCAAATGACGCAAGAGCAGCTTTAGGTTTACTCGCTCTATTCTTGATGATAGCTATCCTCCTACCCCTCACACCCGCATTAGCAGGGCGCTTGGGAATTGGTGGTTAAAAGAAATCTCCAAGTCCCCCTTTTTCAAGGGAGTCTAGGGGGATCTCCAAGTCCCCCTTTTGAAGGGGGATTTAGGGGGATCTCATAACCGGTTTCAATCGCGTGAAATACATAATTAGCAGGGGCGCACAGCCGTGCGCCCCTACCAGTTTCATGTACGCAATTTCATGCCACCATATATTACCAATACCCTCAAAATTTGGACGAACTAAAAACTTTGCTTCACACTTTCCACATCATACTTTTTAAATTTTTTATATATCTAACCTTGCTTTTATAAAGTTATCAACAGCGAATCTACATTTTCTCAAATCCGATATTTCAGCAAAATTCCATCATAAAAATCACAATAATTCCTCGTAAAAACTCAATAAAAAATCTGTATAAGCGCTGAAAATAAGAAACCCTAATTTTCACTGAAGCGCTTAGATTTTGCCTGAGCCAGACTTGAACTCAACGAGTTCTATTAAAGTCTTTGGCTTTGTGTCAAAAGTTCTGATTAGTCAATATCAAGCAGAAAGAGCAAGAATTATCCGCTTTGAAAGAACATTTCAGACAGATTCTTTGCGGATTGCTTTTCAAAAACTATTACATGAATACTGCAAAACTAAAGATTTCCAACTAATTCTAGAATTAGATTATCAAACCAGAATTGGTAAAGTTATTTACCCTGACGGTACAGTTAAAGATGCTCTGCGCCTAAATTGGGGTTATTGGAATAGAGAAACTAATAATTTAGATCGAGCAATTGAAAATAAACTATCCCAAGGTTACCCAGATAGCAATATTTTATTTGAAGACTCGCAAACAGCAGTTTTAATTCAAGCTGGAACTGAAGTTATGCGCGTTTCCATGCAAGATGGAGACGCACTAGAGCAAATTCTCAATCGTTTCCTCAACTATATTCCTCCAGAAGTCAGAGATTTTCGCGCTGCTATTGAGACATTCAAGCAAGACTTACCAACAATTCTCAATACACTACGAGACATGTTGGAACAACAAAGCGCTAGAAATCCAGAATTTCAAAGGGCAAAACATCAAATTTGGGAAATTTGCAAAGAATCAATTAATCCTGACATTACTTTATTAGATATTCGGGAAATGATGATTCAGCATATTTTAACAGAAGATATTTTTAGCAGTATATTTAGTGAATCTCAAGATTGTCGAGAAAATAATATTGCTCGCGAATTACAACAAGCTTTAAATACTTTTTTTACAAGCAGTACAAAAAACAATTTACTGAGTACTATCGAACGTTACTATGGTGTGATTAGAAAAAATGCTACTAATATCTACAACCATTCTGAAAAACAAAAGTTTTTAAAAGCCATTTACGAAAACTTTTATCAAGCATACAATCCTCAAGCAGCAGATCGCTTGGGGATTGTTTATACACCAAATGAAGTGGTTCGCTTTATCATCGAAAGCGTGGATTATTTACTAAAACAGCATTTCCACAAGAAATTAGCTTCAAAAAATATTGAAATTCTCGATCCTGCAACTGGTACGGGAACGTTTATTACTGAATTAATTGAATACTTACCGAAAAATAAACTGACATATAAATATAAAAACGAAATTTTTTGCAACGAGATTGCAATTCTACCTTATTACATAGCTAATCTGAATATTGAATTTACTTACCAGCAAAAAATGAGGAGATATGAAGAATTTAAAAATATTTGTTTTGTCGATACTCTAGAACACGCCTTTTTTGAAGAAGGTAGACAAGAAGATTTATTTAGCTTAAATATAGAAAACAACGAACGTATTCAACGCCAAAATAATCGCACCATTTCTGTAATTATTGGCAATCCTCCGTATCATAGCGATCGCAACATCAGTTATCCTACGATCGATCGCCGCGTGAGAGAAACTTATATTAGAAATAGCCAAGCGCGGAAAACGAAAGCATACGATCTATACGCTAGATTTCTGCGATGGGCATCCGATCGCTTGGGTAAAAATGGTATTATCGCTTTTGTTTCTAATAATTCTTTTATCGATGCTCGGACTTACGATGGTTTAAGAAAAGTTATTACTGAAGAATTTAGCGAAATTTATATTATTAATCTTAAAGGTAACGCTCGAACAAGTGGCGATCGCAGGCATCGAGAAGGAGGTAATATATTTAATGATAAAATTCGTGTGGGAATTGCCGTCTATTTTCTAGTTAGAAAAGAAGGCGATCGCAATTGTCGAATTTATTACCACGCTCTCTCTGACTATGCTACTACAAAAGAGAAAAATATTTATCTAGCCGAACGCAAGTTTTTAGAAATTCAATTCGAGCAGATCGTACCAGATGCAAATAATAATTGGCTCGATCAAATAGACAATGATTTTTATACTCTCATACCTCTGGGCGACCGCGAAACTAAGTTTAGTCAAGATCGACGAGAAGCAAGAGCAATTTTTAAATTGTTTACCCTTGGAGTTATTACTGCTAGAGATGAATGGGTTTATGCCGAATCAGAAACGGTGCTAGAATCAAAAGTTAGGTACTTGATTGACATTTATAATCAAGCAGTTGATAACCGAAACGCACGGGAAAATCTGGATCGCACTATCAAATGGACGAGAAGATTAAAAAGGTATCTAAATCGAGGAATAAGATATCAATTTAAAACTAACAATATTCGAGACTGTTTATATAGACCATTTGTGACTAAAAAATTGTATTTTAGTCCAGAGGTGAATGAAATGCAATATCAACTAGGGCAAGTATTTGACAGCAACCGCCAAAATTTGTCGATCGGTTTTACTGCACCTGGTTCGACTAAATCATTCATGACTTTAGCTAGCGATCGCATTCCAGATTATCATCTTATCGGTGATTCGCAATGCCTTCCTTTATATTGCTACGATGAAAATGGCGATCGCATTGATAATATTACAGATTGGGGACTAGAGCAATTTCAAAATCATTACCGTAGAGACGTTACATGTAACGTCTCTACAATTACCAAATTAGAGATTTTTCATTACACCTATGCCGTTCTACACTATCCGGCTTACCGCGTAAAATATCAGCAGAATTTAAAAAGAGACTTTCCTCGCCTACCTTTCTACAATAACTTTTGGCAGTGGGTGAATTGGGGTCAACAGTTATTAGAATTACATATTAATTATGAAACTGTAGCACTCTACCCTCTCCAGCGCATCGATCTCCCAACACGCAGCGCTATGAAGGTGAAACTGAAAGCAGATCGCGATCGAGGCAGAATTATTATAGATACGGTGACAACCTTAGAAGGCGTTCCTACATCTGCTTGGGAATATATGTTAGGAAACCACTCAGCTTTAGAGTGGGTGTTAGAGCAATATAAAGAGAAGAAACCTAAAGATGCAACTGTAGCTGCCAGATTCCATACTTATCGCTTTGCCAATTATAAAGAGCAAGCGATCGCATTACTACAAAGAGTCTGTACTGTCAGCGTCGAGACAATGAGAATTGTAGGGGAAATGAGTAGTTAGTAAAACTATAATTAAAACATAGATAAGCAGGGGCGCACAGCTGTGCGCCCCTGCTTACATTTTGCGTATCAAAAAAGGCGCGATCGCGCAATTCGTATATTTACTGAAGTGATTATAAAATTGTTAAGCCAAAATCAACGCAAGTGGACTTACCATTTTGCGAGATAACAGGCAATGATTGTTCCAGCGCCTCAGCCTAACGTACAAAATTTGCAACAAGAAGCGATCGCTTTATTCAAGGAAATTGGCTTCCTGATGGATAACGCTGCTAGCGCCCTCAGTACTGATAGTTCTAGCGATAAGTACAAAGACTTTCAGCAAGAGGTCTTAAGTGTATCTCACAATGTGGAAAAATTAGAGTTGATGATGGCGATCGTTGCGCCGATGAAGGCTGGTAAGTCCACAATTATCAACGCCATTGCCGGACAGGAAATTCTTCCTAGTCGCAATGCAGCAATGACAACTCTACCAACACAAATTATTTTTAACCCGGATTTGACTCAGCCAACCTTAACCCTGAGTCCCGAAATTATCTCTGTTTATCAACAGACGCTTCAGGCTTTACAAACAAAGATTCAAACTTTGGGAATGCAGCGCATCCAAGACAAGATCGCGCAATATCCTCATTTACAAGATTTACTGCCCAAAATTCAAGACCCCACAAGTCTACAGTTGCAAGAAATAACCTCTGGACGAGAGGAAATTATTCAGGTATTGATGAGTTTGAACGATATCGTTCGCCTTTGCAATACCATTGACCCATCTACAGACCCCTTGGGAAAGCTTACAGAAGTTCCCTGCATTCAGGTTCCGATGGGGCGATCGCGCAGCCTATCTCCAGCAGATACAGCTAATAATAAGCCAGATCTACTAGGCAATTTGGTTATTGTCGATACCCCTGGACCCAACGAAGCGGGAGAAAATCTCAAGCTTGCTACAGTAGTCGCCGAACAACTCAAGCAAAGTTCGATGGTATTGATCGTACTAGACTTCACTCAGTTGAAAACAGAAGCCGCCGAACAGGTAAAACGGGACGTACAAAGAGTTATCGATCTACGGGGTAAAGATAACCTGTACATTTTAGTAAACAAAGTCGATCAACGGCGCGAAGGCGACATGACTTCAGAGCAGCTGCGCCAATTTATTGCAGCTGAATTCGGCATTGGCGATGACGATACAAACCAAGTATTTGAAGTCTCAGCTAGAAGGGCATTTTCTGCCGCTCACTTTACCCACGAACTAGAGCAGCACCCCGATCTTACTCTGAGTGAGATCCCCGCAGCACGGGTATTAGCTCAAGAAGTCTTCGGGATTGATTGGGAAGAAGAACTAGCAGAAGTTACCTCAGAAGAAATTCAGAAAAAAGCTCAAAAATTATGGAACAAATCTGGATTTGAGCCATTCTTAGAAAAAGCTGTAAAAGCATTGATGGAACGCGCCGCACCTAAGTGTTTGAAATCTGCCCTTAATCTCGGTCGCAGTCGTTTGGTACAACTAAGGGATGAAGTCAAACTCCGCAGTAGTGCTATTTGTCAAGATGCTGAAAAATTGCAGCTAGAGTTATATGCGCTAGAAGCCGATTTGCATCGCCTTGAATTGTGTCGCAGCCGCCTCAAGGATGTCGATTCGATCAAATCTCAACTGCATCAAAATCTTCACGAACTTTTGCAAGCGCTGAAAAAAGAAGCAACTGTGAATTTAGAAATTTTCTTTGCCAAAGAAGAGTACCAACGGGCTGACTTAATTAAAAAGATGGACATTAGAGCGCGGGAACTTTTCTTAACTAATATTGGTGACTTTGAACTTTTTCCTAAGTGGGTATCGTCGCGTCTCAAATCGCAAGTCGAGTTTAAAACTTCTGGTTTGTTTGAATTTGAGAGTCCCGAAGTAGCAGAAGAGTTTGTCGATCAGGCAGTCACTTATGTTAAACAGAGGGCAGATAGTTTATTAAGCAGCGTTCGCGATCGCACGACTCAAGAAATTGAACAGGCACGTCAAAGCCTATTAGATCTTCTAGAACAAGAAACAAAGCCAATTATTGAAGGAGCTTGTCAGCGATTAAATGAAGCTTTCAACTTAGATTTATCTCTGCCAACAATGCAGTGGGAGTCTTTTGAGACAATGGGATTTGTCAGACCTCCAGTTAAAAGGCAAAGTCGATTTGTCGATCGCGGTAATGTGGAAGTATTAAGAAATCAGCGTCAGTGGTGGTATTGGTTGTGGATAGTTCCCGTAGAAGTCAAAGTTCAGATCAGACGACCGCGAGTGATTGAAGATTACTATACTGTATCTTTAAATACGCTAATTGCTAAAGTTAATCAATCGATTGAAGGAAGTATTGATACTATTAATTTGGAGATCGAGAAATATCTAGATAAAGATTTTCAGCAAAGAGTAGATGCATTTTTTGCAAATCTCGATACTTTTCTCCATAATTACAGAGATAATTTGAACCAAGCTCAAATCGATCAAAAACTATCTCTAGAAGAAAAAGAAAAATTGGTAGAAGAACTGAGTTTTCTTCTACCTGAAGCCACAGCACAAATCCAAACCGCAGAAAGTTATATTGAATATACAGACCAAATGCTGAGCAACTAGTATAAGAAGAACCGATTAATGTAGAGACGTTATATGTAATGTCTCTATCTGTACGGGCGGGTTTTGACCAAAAATTTATGGTTACAGCCGTGAATCTGCTTGCTAAACCCATCTCTATCTGTACGGGCGGGTTTTGACCAAAAATTTATGGTTACAGCCGTGAATCTGCTTGCTAAACCCGCCCCTACGACTCACTTATTTTTTAGTAGCACTATTACCCGTTTGTTTTTGTGCCTGTTGCAAATGCTCTTGCACTGTGGGTAAGACTTTAGCCGCAAAAGCTTTTAGATCTGGATCTTGACCTTGTTTCGCCTGCTGGCTGAATAAAGCTTCTTGATGGGCGTGGGATTTAACTCCTGCTTCGTTCATGTATGCCTTATCAAAAGCGCTGCTAGAAAGCTTCGATAGCTTTGCCCGTACAACTTCATTTTTTTGACCGATGGTTTTTGGTGGAGTTACACCTTTTTGTTGTGCCAAAGCCATTAGCTCTTGATTAACTTTAGTATGCTCGTCAATCATGTGCTGAGCATAATCTTTTACCTCTTGGCTAGAGGCACGTTGCAAGGCAAGTTTTCCGAGTTGGACTTCCGCCATTCCCCCTTGGGCTGCTTCAGTAATAAACTGCCGATCTTGAGTGCTGAGTTGCTGATCTTGCCCTGTTGTGCTGGGTTGAGTCTGAGTTGAATCGCGATTAGGTTGGTCGATGCTGGGATTCAACTCAGTTGCACCAGGTTTAGAGCGAGTTGCATCAGGAACAGGCTGCGTCGTTGTCCCAGGAGAAGATTGAGTTGGAGATTGACTTGATTGTGCTAAGGTTTTGTATTCTAAAGAGACAAACAACCCGACTGCCACAAGAGCAGCAGTGATAATTTTGCGTTGCATTGCTATTAAACTTCCTTGTTTTGTAATGCTCATGCATTCCTCACACCCTCAGTCATGCCGTCAAGTGACTGACAGATCGCGGGTGTTTGTTAAGCGATTGTTAAAGGTGTGGCGATCGCATTTGACTAGTACATCTGCTTCGTCCGTACCTATTCTCTATTTGCAATCTCCAGCCGATCGCCAACCTCTACCTGAAGAGTCATTCGTCATTGGTCATTCGTCATTGGTCATTTGTTATATTGACTACAAAAAATCAGGGAGCAGGGAGCAGTTATCAGTGACTAACAACCAATAACCAACTACCAACTACCAATTCAAGATGTCAGCTACTAAGTCTTGGTTTCAACCAATCGATCGCGTGGCGATCGCCCTGATCTTCGTTCTCAGTCTGCTCATTGGACTGTTGGTGTGGCGCGGGGATACAGTTGCACCCAAAGTGAGAGATTTTAGTTGGCAAGCTAGACAGATTGGTGCTAGCGATCGCTCTTTTAGCCTCACGTTTAGCCGTCCGATGAATACTAACAGCGTCGAGGCAAACTTACAAATCGATCCGCCACTACCAGGTAAAGTTAGTTGGGCAGGACGACGGTTAGCGTATACTCTCCTAGAACCAGCACCCTATGGCGCGACGTATCGCGTGCAGTTACGCTTTGCCAGAGATAAGTTTACGCCTGAAACAGATTTGAGGCGGCTGCTACAACCTTTTGAGGCAACTTTTAGTACCCGCGATCGGGCTTTTGTCTATCTCGGTGTAGAAGGAGAGGAACAAGGCAGGCTCGTCCTTTACAATTTTACCCAGCAAAAGAAAACGATCCTCACGCCAAAAAATTTGGCAGTCGTTGATTATCAGCTTTATCCACACGGTGATAAAATTCTCTTTTCTGCTAGCGATCGCCAAAATCGGCAAAATCAAAATCCCCAAGGTTTACTTTCTGCCCAAATTTATACTGTCACAACCGGAATTTCTACCCCTCAACCAGATCGGACTCACTGGTTTTCTTTCCTGAATCGGCAACAAGTCCCGTCTCCAGGCAAAATTGACCTAATTTTAGATAACAAAGACTATCAAAATCTCAAATTTGACTTGTCTCCCGATGGCAACACGATCTTGGTGCAGCGTGTCAGCCAGCGTCAATCCGATCGATTTGGTTTTTGGATCGTCCGTCCCAATTCTCCACCGCTAGAAATGGCAACGGAACCAGGGGGAGACTTTCTAATTACTCCTGATAGTCAAACAGTGGCAGTTGCCCAAGGACAAGGAGTCGCAATTTTACCTTTACAAGCTGATGCCAAAAAGCCCTTAGAATTTCTGCCTCAATTTGGTATGGTACTGGACTTTGCCCCCGATGGTACGCAAGGGGCAATGGTGCGGTTTAATTCCGATTACACGCGATCGCTATTTCTAGTCACAAACCAAGGGGTACAAAGAGAATTATTACGCACGACTGGTTCTATTCTCAGCGCTCAGTTCGATCCTCGTGCTGGAATTCTCTACTGCTTGTTAACGCAGTTGATGCAGGGAAATACTTATGAGGAACAGCCGTATTTAAGCGCGATCGATCTTAAAACAGGCAAACAAACACCTTTGGTAGTGCTACCCAATCAGAGAGATATTCAGATGAGTTTAGCTCCCGATGGCTTGGGTTTGCTATTCGATCAAGTTGTGACAGCAGCTAATGCTAACCCATCTCCTACTTTACCCCGTACCGAGCAAGGACAGGCGATCGCCACCAGTCATTTATGGCTACTCCCACTCCCTGAAACTATAGATACAAGTCTGCCACAGCAACTACAACCCGAACAGCTACCTTTACCTGGCTTTCGTCCCAGATGGATACCTTAGTCTCAAATCAAAGCCTTCAGTAAGGCCTGTAATTTCAACCTGACTTCGGCAATTTCTCGATCGGGATTAGAGCCAGCAACAATTCCAGCACCAGCATATAACCTAGCGCGATCGCCATCAATTAAAGCCGAACGAATTCCCACAATAAATTCGCTATCTCCTTGATGATTTACCCAACCTAAAGGTGCGGCATACAAACCTCTTTCACACTTTTCGTAGGTGCGAATTTTCTTGCAAGCGAGTTGTCTGCTAACTCCTCCTACTGCTGGAGTTGGATGTAAAGCGGCAATAATTTCTAATGGATGAACGTTTATGGGAACTTTAGCTTGAATTGGTGTCCATAAATGTTGAATATTTGCTAGTCGCCGTAACCGAGGCGATAATAATTGTGGAGCAATACCGAGTTCTTGCAAACTTTGCGTAATAAAGTCAATTACGACTCGATGTTCGTGTCTTTCTTTTTCACTCTGCAATAATTGATTGGCTAATATTGCATCTTCCGCCGTTGTTTTTCCTCGCGAAATCGAACCTGCTAAAGCATCGGTAAATAGTTGGCGATCGCGAATGCTAATTAATCGTTCTGGACTTGCACCGATAAAGTTTTGCCCTTTCCCATTATGAGTAGAAAACACGTAACAATCGGGATGCATCTGTCGCAAGCGGTTGAGACAATTAAATAAGTTAAAGTTTGTACTTGTCTGCACGTCAATTGCATGAGCTAGGACAACTTTACTCAGTTGTTGTTCGTAAATTAATTCCGAACAGTCAATGACTGCTTGTTTAAAGCGAGCGATACTACTAACATCGACTTGACTAAATTCTCGTTGAAAATGAGTTTCTTCGTTTTCTGGCTGTTCTATTGAGGTAATTTCATGAATCTTGCGCCATAACTGTTGAATGAATACGTCTATATTTGTATCTGCTTCAATTGGCAAGTTAGCAACTAATACGCAGCGATCGCCTTGTCTAGCAATTTGCCAGCGGGGTAGAAATACTGTAGCAACTGGAAAGGGATAATCTGCTGTAGCCTCCGAGAAAAAACTGAAGCTACAAAAAAAATGTGGTTTAGCAAAAGTATGGTTAGAAGAATCAAAAATATCGGTTTCTTTTAAACAAGAGCGAATAAACTTTTGAGTCAGATGAAAACGATTTGCACCTGCCAATTGTAACTGTGCTACAGCATCAATAGCAGCGATCGCCTCTCCTTTACTTTTATTCTCGAAATAGAAATTTAATTGATGGGGTCGAGCTAGTTTTTCTAGTAAAGCCAGCGGATCGATCGAATCGATCTCCAGAGAAATGCTGACGATTTGAGAACAATTTCGATCGCAGTTTTTTTGCGAAGCTACAAGAAACTGGTATAGCTTCTGGCAGTTTAAGTGGTAGTTGGCAGGGCGCGGTAAAAGGAGCATGAATGTTAAAGTAAACTATTTTTGCATCCAAGTTTAGTAAATTTTTTTTAACTGTAAATTTTTTTTAACTTCTGTTCCTAAAGATTATTAAATCGTGATGGGATGGCTACAGGCGATCGGTTTGCATACGAGGAGCGAGGAGGGAGGAGTGAGAGGCGAGAGAAAACCGCTAGAACGCAGACAGCATGGGAATGACAGCTACTCTCACGCCGCAAATGCACCGATTCCTATAGTACAAGAAATGGGGACAGTAATCAGCAATCAGTTATCAGTAATCAGTTATCAGAAGCCAGGAGTCGTAGGGGCGGGTTCACCAAATATCTCTGAGTCCGACTCAGATTTCGGGTGAACCCGCCCGTACAGGAGTCAGAAGAATATAAGTACAATCTCTTCCACGCACCACGACGCGGCTTTATTGCGGAGGACACCTCCGCAACCGCCTGCTTCATCACGCACCGCGTACCACGCAATTACCCATTACCAATCACCCTTTAAAATGACAACAAAGCTGATTACATATTCTAATTCTCAACCTAAATCGAAATTGTGGATGGCAGCAATTAAACCACCAATGTACAGCGTTGCCATTATTCCAATTTGGGTAGGAACTGCGGTAGCAGTTGCGCAAACAAAAAGTTTGAATGCAGGTGTATTTTCGGCTTTTCTCACTGCTGCTATCTGTATTGTGGCTTGGAGTAATATCAGCAATGATGTTTTCGATTCTGAAACTGGAATCGATAAAAATAAAGCTCACTCTTTGGTGAATTTAACTGGAAACAAACGCCTAATTTTCTGGATTGGGAATCTGTTTTTGACTTTGGGTTTATTGGGTATTTTAGCGATCGCCTGGTGGCAACGAGACTTAACTATAATTGAAATTATCCTCGCGTGCTGCGCGATCGGCTACGCTTATCAGGGACCACCTTTTCGCTTAGGATATCACGGTTTAGGGGAAATTCTCTGCTTTGTGGCTTATGGTCCGCTTGCAGTTTCAGCAGCTTACTATAGTCAAACTCAATCTTGGTCAACAACAAACTTAGCCGCTTCAATTATTGTCGGAACTGTCACTAGCTTAATTTTGTTCTGTTCTCACTTTCACCAAATCAAGGACGATCTCGCTGCCGGAAAGCGATCGCCTATTGTCCGTTTGGGTACGGCTTTATCTGCTAATTTATTACCCTGGATTTGTGGCAGTATTTACGCTTTAATTAGTGTATTGACAATCTTGCATATATTTCCAGTTTGGACTTTACTCAGTTGGTTAAGCTTACCCTTCGCAATTAAGTTGTGTCGGCACGTTCTACAATATCACGATCGACCAGAAAAAGTGAGCAATTGTAAGTTTATCGCCGTAGGGTTACATTTTGTCTGCGGATTACTATTAGGATTGGGATTTATGTTATAGGTGTCAGTTATTAGTGACTGGTGACTAGTGGCTGGTGGCTAGAGAAGATTCCCATGACTCAATTCGATTTTCGTCCTTATCGACGACGATTTAAACCACCTCTACAAACAAATCATGGTGTTTGGGACGTGCGGGATGGGATTATTATTCGATTGACTGGCGATTCTAATGTGGGATATGGTGAGATTGCGCCTATTAGTTGGTTTGGTTCAGAAACAGTAGAACAAGCGTTAGATTTTTGTCGCCAGTTACCAAAAGAAATTTCTGAGGAAACTATTTTTTCGATTCCCGATCGCCTTCCCGCTTGTCAGTTTGGGTTTGAGTCAGCATGGGAAGATATTAATTGTTGTAGGAACGTACAAATCGCTCCTAAAACATCCCTTCCCTACAGTGCCTTACTTCCTGCTGGCAAAGCAGCCTTATCAACCTGGCAAAGTTTAGCAAAAGACGGTTACAGCACCTTTAAATGGAAAATTGGAGTTTATCCCATTGCTGAGGAATTGGCTATTTTTCACCATTTAACTGAAGTGCTACCAAAGGGAGTAAAACTGCGATTAGATGCCAATGGGGGACTGAGTTATGAAGAGGCAAATTTATGGCTTTATAACTGCGATAATATTATGGCAGCGGGGATAGGTGTAGAAATTGAATATATCGAACAGCCACTTGCTGTAGAAAAGTTTACTAAAATGCAGGAATTGAGTTACTTTTATGCTACCGCGATCGCGCTCGATGAATCTGTAGCTAATCTGACTCAATTAGAGGCTTGCTATCAGCAGGGATGGCGAGGAATTTTTACGATCAAACCCAGTATTGCTGGTTCGCCAAGTCGTTTGCGAAAGTTCTGTCAAGAACACAAAATTGATGCGGTATTCTCTTCCGTATTTGAAACTATTGTCGGTAGACAAGCAGCTTTAAAACTAGCAGCAGAACTATCTCTAAATCACCGTGCAGTTGGTTTTGGTGTAAACTTCTGGTTAGAAGCAAACGAACAAACTTGGCTAGAACAATTATGGCAAGCTTGTTAGAAGCTATAAAAAAATCTGGCGATCGCCATTGGTTAATTGGTGGCGATCGCGACGAACTTGTCGAACTAGCAGAGCAATTTTATCGAGCAATTGTTAAACAATCTTTTCAGCATAAATCACCTAAAATTATTTTAGCTGAAAGCAACCCAATTCGATTTCTAGCTGGATTTATTGCCGCCTGTAGTGCAGATTGTTCTGTCTTTCTCTGCAATCCCTTTTGGCAAGAAGGAGAATGGCAGCAAGTTTTTGACATCGTACAGCCAGAAATTGTCTGGGGAGAAGTCAAAATTGAGGAGTCAGGAGTTGTAGAGGCGGGTTTAGCAAACAAGCTGGCAAATGGGGCAATACACCTCAGTCAAAACCCGCCCTTACACCAGTCAGAAGTGTTTCACGCACGACGCACGACGCACTCTCCCCTAATTATGGTTCCCACGGGTGGATCGTCGGGTAAAATTCGTTTTGCCATTCATACATGGGATACATTAAATGCCTCCGTTCGAGGCTTTCAAACATACTTTCAAATTCAGCAAATTAATTCTTTTTGTGTTTTACCTCTATATCATGTTAGTGGCTTAATGCAATTTATGCGATCGCTAACTTCTGGTGGTAAATTAGCGATTTTTCCTTTTAAAACTATAGAATCTGGAGTTATACCCGATATCGATCCTGAAGATTTTTTTATTTCTTTGGTTCCAACTCAACTTCAGCGTCTATTACAGGTTCCAAATTTAGTCGATTGGTTGGCACAATTTCAAACAGTATTATTAGGTGGCGCGTCTGCTTGGCAGGAACTTTTAACTCAAGCTAGAGATTATAAAATTAGATTAGCACCTACCTATGGGATGACAGAAACGGCATCACAAATTGCTACCCTCAAGCCAGAAGATTTTCTTCAAGGACATAACAGATGCGTTCGAGTTTTACCTCACGCGCGAATTAGAATTATTAATTCTAAACATGAAATATTAAATCCCAATGAAATTGGCACGATTTGCATTCAAGCTAAGTCTTTAGCTTTAGGCTACTATCCAGATTTGTTAGAACAAGTAGAGATTCAGGTAGACGATCTAGGTTATATAGACGATCGCGGCTATTTAAATATTGTCGGTCGCAACAGTCATAAGATTATTACAGGAGGCGAAAACGTATATCCTTGTGAAGTTGAGGCGGCGATTAGAGCAACTCAGTTAGTCGATGATATTGTTGTAATTGGACTTGGCGATCGCATTTGGGGAGAAGTCGTCACGGCAATTTACGTTCCTAAATCCCCGTCTGTTTCTGCAAGAGAAATTAAAGCCGCGATCGCCAATAGTTTATCTAAGTTTAAAATACCTAAATATTGGATTAGCGCTCAAAAGTTACCTCGTAACGCGCAAGGCAAACTCAACCGAGAACAATTACATGCGATCGCACTTTTGACTCAAGAAAATCGCGATCCAGATTTGTCTAATTTAACCATTGCTGAAACCACTGGACGATCTCGCTAGGTAGTTGTTGTCTCTTTCTGCTTTTAGGATCGATACAAACGTGTTCTGTCAAGACTTTCGCAACTTCGCGATCGCCTGCATCAACCATTTTATACGTTACCTCAAAATAATCGTCGCCCATATATTTTGGCGTGAGGTCGATTAAAATCTTATCGCCACAAAACATCGGACGGAAAAAATCTGCACTGGCATGAACGATTGGCATGGCAACCGACGATTTACTGAAAAATGCTTGAATGTTAACTCCCGATGCCGCTAAAGACTCTTCGTAAGCTTCATGGCATATGGATAGAACGTTAGCAAAGTAGACAACCCCAGCCGCGTCAGTATCCTGAAAGCGAATAGTACGAGTATATGTAAATGTCATTTATCGAGGAGTATGTTCACATCTATTTATCTCCGATAGTGCCAGAATTGGCTACCAATTTTTCTTTTTTTCTTAATTTTTAACGTCAATCCAGAGTGAACAGGCATTAAATATTCTCCAATCTGCATAAAAAGAGGGCTTTATTCCCTCCTTAAAAAGGGGGTTAGGGGGGATCGAGAGTACTAGATCACAACCTTCTCTCTACCACCAACATCCGTCGATAAGATAACCATCCTCCCAGTACCATCAATCCCGTGAAGCCAACTAAAAACCAGAAATTCTCGGTAATTTCAGCCATCTCACTTCCGTTAGCAGAAACTTTTAAAAAAGCTGTATTCATGTGATAAATCGGGTTAAACTTGGCAATCTGCTGTAAATTTTTTGGAAACAAAAAAGCGGGGATAAAAGCACCGCCTAACATCAACAACGGTACGCCAAAAGCAGCAATTAAAGCATTTACATCTTCCGTGCGGCGAGCTAATTGCGTGCCTAAAATAAAACCTAAACCTACGTATGCAGCTATACTCAGTAAAATAATTAAGCAGCCCAAAATCAAGGAGCCATTGAAACTAGCATTAAAAAATAATGAAGAAATCGTATAAATTAGTACAGCTTGTCCTATGCCAATACAACTGTGAGCGAGAAAAATTCCTAAAAAGTAGGAAGTGCCACTTAGAGGAGAAATGAATAGACGCTTGAGAGTTTGTTGTTCTCGTTCGGAAACGATAGTAGCAACCGTACCACCCAAACAGCTGAAAAACAACGCTGCTCCTACTAACGTTAAGGGTGCAGCAATATTAAAAGCTTGGTCTATTGACAGCTTGGCTCGTTCTGCCAAAATAAATCCGTTAAGTAACAATACAGAGACAGGAAAAATACTCCAAAAAATTAAGCTGCGACGGCGACGCAGTAGTTCAATTAAGATTCGTTGTGCTACAGCCAGCGTTTCTCGCCAATATTTCATCGTGATGGGAGTGAGGAGTTAACTTGAATCCATTATCAAACGACGTGCTTTCACAGCCAATTTCTCGACGCACTTTATTTAGGCTATGTGGGATTGGTGCTGTCGGGGGAGTTGTGGGATACACTCGGTTCTCAAAACCACAGCCTACGGTGTACCAACCAGATAGATTAGATTTACCGCGATCGCTAACTCAATCGAAAAGCGTAGTTGTTGTCGGTGGAGGATTAGCTGGATTAGCTTGCGCCTACGAACTGAGTCAGCGCGGATTTGCCGTGAAGCTATTAGAGCGATCGCCACAACTGGGTGGTAAGATTGCCAGCTGGCAGGTCGAAGCAGCAGGGGAAACTTTTATGATGGAACATGGCTTCCATGGTTTCTTTCCCCAGTACTACAACCTCAAGAGTATCGTGGCAGAACTGAAAATTCAGGATAATTTTCGGTCTTTAAATTCCTACGCCGTCCTTTATCGGGGTGAGAAGTACCAGCCAGAAGTCTTCCGTCCCAGTCACTCAGCTTTCCCGTGGAATATTGTCGATTTAGCGATCGCCTCTCCCAATCGGCTCAAATGGGGTATTAATCTGACAAAATGGGAACACTGGCAGGTGTTTCGGGCAATTACCGGATTTCAAACCCAAAAAACCTTTCAACGCCTAGATCATCTTTCCGTAGCCGAGTGGGTAGAACGGAGTTTTCCGCACGGATTATACGATTTATACTTTTTACCCTTCGCCAAATCAAGCTTGAATGCCCCAGATTTGATGAGTGTGGGGGAATTAATGCAATTTTTTCACTTCTACTTTTTTGGCAATCCCGAAGGACTGGCTTTTAACGGTACGCGCTACGACATGGGTACGAGTTTAGTCCAACCAATTGCGAGTGCGATCGCGCAAAATGGTGGCAAGATTGTCACAGGTGCAATCGTCACCGCAATTCAGGCTCAAAATGGCAGGATTTCATCCCTCAGCTATTCTCAGGGAGAAGGGGAGAGTACACCGTTTTGGGTAACGGGAATCGTAGGGGCGCACAGCAGTGCGCCCGTGCAAGAATCACGTAGGGACGGGTTCACCCAAAATCTCAAATCCCTCACAGATACCTTTGGTAAACCTGTCCCCACAGAAGATGGAGACAAGGGAGAAATTTCATATTACGGTGCAGCCGATCGCGTGTATGCTGTTTCTCCTGAAAATAAAGAAGCAATCTCCCTTACCTGTACCCATCAAGGCTGTACGGTACAGCTAGCAGAAGACGGCAAGTTTCACTGTCCCTGTCATGGTGCAGTATACGATCGCCAAGGGAAAGTCTTAAAAGGACCAGCACAAAGAGATTTACCCCGCTTTCAAATAACGCAACGCCAGGAAGATCGATTGCAACTTATTGCTACTAGTACTCCCGACTCCCGACTCCCGACTCCCGACTCCCGACTCCAAGCCGATTACTACGTCTTCGCCACTGACGTACCAGGAGTACAACAATTATTTACTTTAGTTACGGGAGACGTTAGCCAGCAAGCGCGATCGCAAGTCGAAAAGTTATCTATAGCCGATCCTTTCGCTGTCTGTCGCTTCTGGTTCGATCGCGATTTTGATTGGCAACACAGCAATTTTACCTCTTTATCTGGCTATCAACTCACTGATAGCATTACGCTTTATCACCGCATTCAGGAACCATATATTGATTGGGCAAATAAAACGGGTGGTAGCGTCGTGGAGTTACACGCCTATTGTTACAAAGAAAAAGAGTTTCCCCACCAGCAAGCTTTATTGACAACATTCGAGCAAGAATTATATGAAATTGTGCCGCAGTTACAGCAAGCAAAAATGTTGCATCGGGAATTAGTCAATCAAAAGAATTTCTCTGGCTATCCACCAAATAGCTATAGCGATCGACCGGAGACAAGTACGGAGATTCCTAATTTAATATTTGCAGGTGATTGGGTCAAAATGCCATTTCCTTGTGGGTTAATGGAAAGGGCTGTAAGTAGTGGATTGCTAGCAGCAAATGAGATTTTACACCGAGAAGGATTGCAAAGGCGATCGCTTTTTTCTGTCAATCCAGAGGGAATGTTGAAGATTTAATTACAGTAGGGTGCGTTAAATAACGTACCCTAAAAATTCCAAAATTATTAGATTCAAAAATATAGAAAGCTATGCAAACACCCTCGCTAGCCTCACAACAACGCGATATTCGGCAAACCGGAATTAATCCGAATCATTGGTATGCAGTCGCCCGTAGTAGTGAAGTTACAACTAACCCTATAGCCGTCACTCTTTGGCATCAAGCGATCGCCATTTACCGTGGTAATGATGGGAAAGTCTATGCTTTAGAAGATCGATGTCCGCACCGTCAAGTTAAACTCAGTCACGGACGAGTTATTGATAACAATTTAGAATGCGCTTACCACGGCTGGCGCATTGCTGAAAATGGTGAATGCGTTGACGTTCCTTACTTAGCAGCAAATCAAAAACTACCCAATTGCAAAATTCGCCATTATCCAATTCGAGAACAAGATGGTTTTGTTTGGTTATTTCCTGGCGATCTCAATCTAGCTACGCAACTTCAACCTCTAGGCTTACCAGAGTGGGATCATCTCAACTATATTGCCACTATTTCAATTATTGAATGTGCCGCCCACTATTCTTACTTAATTGAAAATTTGATGGATATGTATCATGGACATTTACATCAAAGTTGGCAAGCTTGGGCAGATCCAGTGTTGCAAGATATTTATGAAGATAAAGGACGAGTTGACGCGCATTATCAAGCACAGAGTTATTACAAAATTGATAAAATTTGGTCGATTTCACAATTGTTTTTTCCTACCTTGCGTCGGCTTCGTCCCGAACCATTAGACGTAAGTTATATTTATCCTAATTGGGTATCCACATTAGGAAATGATTTTAAAATCTATTGTTTATTTAGTCCAATCAACGAATTAAAAACCCGCGCTTATTTAATTCATTTTACTTCTCTCAATGCCTTCTGGCGCTTGCATAAATTACCCATATCCTTTCGGAGATTTGTTAAAAATAGTTTATTCGGCTCGGCACAGAAATTATTAGATGGATTAGTATTGCAAGATGTTCAAATGATTGAAGAAGAACAGCAAGCCTATCTCGCCCATCCAGAACAAAAAAATCATGAATTAAACCGTGCTTTAGTGAGCGTTCAAAAGTTGATTAGAAGTCAAGCTAGTGCCAATTAGCGATCGCTCTTTTAACCTCATACCAATCTGTAGATTTTTGCCCAGAGCCAATCCCTCATAGCCCCCCCTTTTTGAGGGGGGTTGGGGGGATCTTCCGAGACACGGCTGAATGAAAAGATCTAAGCTGGCAACAGTCCTTTTTCTGCTAACCAGGTGCGATTAAATAAGCGCGATTGGTAGCGCGTACCGCTATCGCATAAAATTGTCACAATTGTATGACCTGGACCTAATTGCTTGGCTAGTGCGATCGCCGCACCAACATTAATTCCTGTAGAACCGCCAAGAAACAATCCCTCTTCTTGCAGCAGACGGTAAACAATTTTTACTGCTACATCGTCAGTCACGCGAATTGCATCGTCAATCGGTACACCTTCCATATTCGCAGTCACGCGGCTGTTGCCAATACCTTCTGTAATGGAGTTGCCTTCACTTGTGGTTTCACCTGTTTTGATATAACTGTAAAGCGCACTACCCATCGGATCGGCTAAGACTGTCTTGATGGCAGGATTTTTTTCCTTCAGATACATTGCTACCCCTGCTAGCGTACCCCCCGTACCTGTAGACGTTACCCACACATCAACTTTGCCGTCTGTTTGTTCCCAGATTTCTTTACCTGTAGTTTCGTAATGCGCCCTTCTATTTGCTAAGTTATCAAACTGGTTTGCCCAAATTGCGTTTTCCATCTCCTCGGCAATTCTACCGGAGAGCCTGACATAATTATTCGGGTCTTTGTATGGTACGGCAGGAACGGGACGCACCTCAGCACCCAATAGCCTCAGCGCATCCATTTTTTCTTGCGATTGGGTATCGGGAATCACGATTAAGCTTTTGTAGCCCTTAGCATTACAAATATGGGCGAGTCCGATGCCAGTATTTCCCGCTGTCCCTTCTACAACCGTACCCCCTGGTTTAAGAATCCCTTTTTCTTCCGCATCCTTAATAATATAAAGTGCAGCGCGGTCTTTCACCGAACCCCCAGGATTGAGAAACTCTGCCTTACCAAGGATTTCGCACCCAGTTTCTTCACTGAAGCGGTTAAGCCGGATCAGGGGTGTATTGCCTACAGTACCGACAAACCCGTTTTTGATATCCATTCCTAAACTACCGTTAATTATCTTCTATCAAAATTCTGACTTATTGCGGTAGATGATAGGGTGCATTGTTGCGATCTTTGGGTGGCAAACCCAAGTGCAATCGCAGATAAAAACATAAAGGAGTTAGCCGTAGGGTGTCGAGCAGAGTAAAATCATTGTAGCTAACTATATGGATCGCCAAGCCACATCAATTGATGGCAAAAGAACGCGGTGAACGGATCGCTCATGTATGACGAAGACGACCTCAGCATATTAGATGAAGCAGTACAGCTAGATAGTCCCCTAGATCATCTGGGTGCTTTAACTGCTGATGCTGAAATTGCCAAACCTAACCCAGAGGAAATGCTTGCCTTATTGGAAAATCCTCAAACTCAGCAGAGGATGCTAGCAGCGCGGGCTTTTTGCGAAATTGAAGATGAGAGGGCAATACCCCATTTAATTCGCTTATTGACAGATGCTTGCCCTTTAGTCAGAGTCAGTGCAGCCTATGCGATCGGACGCAACCCCAGCCCAGAAGCGGTAGAGGCACTGATTCAACAATTAAATCGAGATTGGAACGGTTACGTACGTAAAGGAGTTGTCTGGGCTTTAGGCAACTGCCGCGATCGCCGTTCCCTCAAACCTTTAGCAGAAGCTTTGAGAACCGACATCTCCGCCGTGCGGTTGTGGGCTGCTAGTGCTCTAGCACAAATGGCAGAAATCGGTTATGAAGCAGTAGTCGGAGCCATGCCACCCCTGATTGAAGCTTTGGTGCAAGACCCCGTAGCAGCAGTCAGAAGCAATTGCGCTTGGTCGGTAGGTCAATTATGTCGCGAACTCCCTTCTAACGTCGTCTATGCTACGGCAGTCGATGCATTAATCCAAGCTTTTGCCGAAGATGAAGATTTAGGCGTAAAAGAAGATGCTAGAGCCGCCATTCTCGGTGTCGGCGATCCGCGAGGACTGCAACTGATCGAGACCTTGGAACAGGAAGGATGGTTTTAATGAATTCGGAATTCGGAATTCGGAATTCGGAATTAATGCGTGAATGCGTGAATGCGTGAATTGCTCCCTCTGCTCCCTGCTACTTAGAAATATAACAATCGCGACCGGAGGCGATCAGACTTTTGGCAGCATCGCGATTGAGTGGTTTGGAGAATAAATAGCCTTGAGCAAAGTGTTCTTGCCCAGATGTAGGTTGGAGGGAACAGAGTTGAGCAAGTTGAGATGCAGTTTCTACTCCTTCGGCGACGACATCAATTTTTAAACTATCGGCTAGGGAAACGATCGCCCGAATAATTTCTAATCGCTCGGAACTGGTATCTATATCTTGAATGAAGGAGCGATCGATTTTCAAAAAATTGATGGGAAAGCGACTTAAATACGATAAAGAAGAATAACCAGTGCCAAAGTCATCGATGGAAACTTGAATGCCCAATTCTTGCAACTGGCTCAATTTGGCTTTAGCAGATACTAAATCTTCGATAATCGTGCTTTCGGTAATTTCGAGCTTTAAACAATGCGGGTCAAAACTAGTTTCTGCTAAAATTTGGCGAATTTTATCCACTAAATCGACTTGGGCAAATTGCTTACCAGAAACATTGACGCTGACTGATAGCGGTGGATGGGAAGGAAATTCTTCATGCCAAGCACGCATTTGAGTGCAGGCTTCTTGTAACACCCATATGCCTAATGGCAAAATCAGTCCTGTTTCTTCCGCAACACCGATAAATTCTATGGGCGGAATCAAGCCTTTGTCGGAATGCTGCCAGCGGACTAAGGCTTCAAATCCGGTAATTTGGTTATTATGTAATGCGACAATCGGCTGGTAGTGGAGTTGAAATTCTTGGTTGATAATTGCCTTGCGCAAGTCTGTTTCCAAGTGCAACATGGCGACAGCACGATCGCGCATAGTGATGTCAAATACCTCATAACACCCACGTCCCCGTTCTTTTGCCCGATACATGGCTATATCTGCATCTCGTAACAGGTCTTCGGCACAGTCATAGTTAGCAGTATCGATTAACACGCCGATACTTGCATTAGCATAGACTTCTTGTCCCCTGAGGTGGAAGGGTAACTTAAATTCTTGCTGTATCCGCTCGACGAGGCGAATAATATCGTCTTTGTCGTCCACATCTTCAATTAGAATGGTAAACTCATCCCCGCCTAAACGTGCCAATGTATCGCTGCTGCGGATACATGCTTTGAGTCTTTGGGCAATACCAATCAATAGGCGATCGCCTACCAAATGTCCCAGGCTATCGTTGATCGTTTTAAACCGATCGAGATCGACGAATAGCACCGCAAAAGAGAAAATGTTCTGACGTTTCGCCAGTTGCAAGACGTGTTCTAAGCGCTCTTGAAATAAAATTCTGTTGGATAAGCCCGTGAGTCGATCGTGTAAAGCATCATGACTTAACTGAGCTTCGGCACGATGGCGATCGGTAATATCAGTTTGGGAACCAGCCATGCGGTAAGCTTGTCCTTGTTCGTTCCTCACTGCCAAACCGCGACTTAGAACCCAGCGATATGTTCCATCTTTATGTAAAATCCGGTGTTCCCGTTCAAAATGGCTAGTCGTACCATCTAAATGCCGGGATAACTCAAGTTGAAATTGTGCTTTGTCATCGGGATGAATCCGATTGCGCCACTCATCTAAAGTGTTAGCAATTTCGTCATCTGCATAGCCTAGCGTGGCTTTCCAGCGCTGAGAAAAGTAAATTTCATGATTTTCGAGGTTCCAGTCCCACAGTCCTTCATTTGCCCCTTGCATGACTAAATCGTATCGCTCTGAGGCGTTGAGAAACAGGTTTTCTGCTTGTTGGCGCACTGCGTCAATTGCTGCAACTTGCGGTAATGTCGTCCAACAGGCGATCGCCACGCTGACAAAAGCTAACAATACTAATAAAAGTAGAAAAATTACACTGCTATTGGCAATATATTTAATACTTAAGAGTTGACGAAAACACCAACCAACTGCCGTAGCACCACAGACTAATAAAACTAAAATACTGAACTGAAGTAAAGCAAAATCTCGCAATGGGCGATCGCTTTTTATCTGATAGCGCTCGATCCACCATTGAGAACGAAAAAATGTCCAAGGAATGTAATTTATTACCTTATTCGCAGCTAAGATGACTAGGAAAAATAGCAGACCAACGATCGCATTTTGCCAATTCCAAGTCCGATCGCCAAAAATTGTTACGGCTGCTTCCACTAGACAAAAGACTGGCAACCACCACACCCAGCGAACTATCTTTCGATCTAAATTCGCTTGCCATTCGAGATGAAATCTCATAATCGACATCAGATATCCTATAGGCATAATGGTGGTAGCAACCCTCAATGGTTTGTCAGCTCTGCTGTGGTGATGGTCAATCGTTAGTCATTTGCGATCGATCTGAGAGTGGGGCGTTACGTGAAATCTACTTACTATTCACTCTCTTTAATCATTTGTGGAATAATGATAATACTTAATGTTTTTTCAATCTTTGCACGAGCGATGTTAGAACTCAATATGGTTCCTATTTTTTCTATTTCTTAAAAAAATAGTGTGCCAGTGCTGGCTAGAATTACTTAAATAGTTATCTCGAAAAAGAGCAGTGTTCAATAGATTTCTCTGGGGCAAGACTTGACTTCAGTTATATGTAGACTAGAGACAGACTAAAGATTCATATATTTATGAAACGGAATTTAATAAAAATTTTTAAAATAGCGATAAAACTCGGAGCGAATTTATAATAACTTTATCCCTAATACTGGTTGTACAGAAAATTGAATATATATGGCATGAGTGAAACTACAGTTTTTTAGTCGTGCTGCAATCTACTCCAATCAAGAAAATTGCAGTAGTTTCGCCGACTTATATTGTTTGCATGAAGAAATAGCTTGCTATAGACGAGAATATACGGATATATTTGGTAATTTTCTCATGGAAAAATTCTAGGTCTACCGCAATCTTACTTAGGTGTAGGAGTGGGCGATCGCGTAATTATTAAAAATATTAAGAATATTAGAATAAATCTTAAAATGATTGCGTTTTTGTCAGCATATTGAAGAATTGTCAGGTACATATCTATGCATCCTGACAATCACATTATGAGAACATATCGTGTATCATGGCGATCGCCTACCTACTTTGTTACCGATACTTTGGTGGCAATCGCTTCAGGAACATCTTCCGTACTATGAGAACCAGTTGGTTCCTTGAGGCAGAAAGCACACAAACTAGTCACGATTAAACCCACCACTCCTAACATCTGGAAGAAAACGCGATCGCCTGTTGGATCGTTAGGCAAGAGACTATAAATAGTCAGAAAAGCAACTGCACCAACGTTACCATAAGCTCCCACGTTGCCAGCAATTTGTCCGGTGACGCGACGCTTGATTAAAGGTACGATCGCGTAAGTTGCCCCTTCTGCTGCCATAACAAAGAACGAAGCAAGCGCTGTCATGATTGCGACTACTGGTAGCGGAATATTTCCCCCTAAACTGCTAAAGATCAGATAGCCAATTCCCGTCCCAGCCAGCGTGACAACAAGCGTCCACTTACGACTGTTCACCTTGTCAGAAATCAATCCTCCACCGGGGCGGGCAAACAGATTCATAAACGCATAGATTCCGGCAACTGCCCCTGCTATGGTTGCATTTAAGCCAAAGCCGCGTTGGAAAAATGTCGGTAGCATGGAAACGACTGCTAATTCCGAACCGAAACAGGCAACGTAAGCTAACTCTAAACTGGCAACTTGTGAAAATTGATAGCGATCTTCTGGGGGATAGCGTTTTTCACCCTGCATCAACTGCTTATTTGCTTGCCAAATATTGTAAGACTGAAATAAATACAGACACAGAAGCAGAAACCAAATGATATACATTGTTGTGGCGTTGAAAAATTTAACTTGATTTAAACGCCAAGCAAGTACGCCCAAAATGCCAACTAAAGGCACGTTCATTAGTAATAAAAACCAGAAGTCTTTCTTAGTAGTGACTTCCATTCCGGCACTACTAGCCGGACGTTCGTAAACTTTACCTGGTGGTGTATCTTGGACGTTAAAAAAATAGATGATGCCAAAGATTGCTGCAATAATTCCCGTGGAAGCGATCGCTAAGCGCCAGTTAATTTGTCCTCCGGCAAGAAAAGCTGTTGCTGCGGCAATGGAAGGTAAAGTGAAGGCAGCACCCGCAGAACCAAAGTTCCCCCAGCCACCATAAATTCCTTCTGCCAAGCCAATTTCTTTGGGAGGAAACCACTCAGCTACCATGCGAATTCCAATGACAAATCCACAACCGATAATACTCAAAGCTAAGCGACTGTAAACCAATTGGCTGAAATTTTGGGCAAAGGCAAATGCTAAACACGGAATTGCTGCATATACTAACAAACAAGAATAGGTGATTCGCGGTCCAAATCGATCCAATATCATCCCTACAATAATTCGTGCTGGTACTGTTAAAGCCACGTTACAAAGGGCGATCGTTCTCAATTGGGCTTCGCTTAAACCGAGTTCTGCTTTGACTGTTGGCGCGAAAGGGGCAAAGTTAAACCAGACAACAAACGTGAGAAAAAATGCCAGCCATGTTAAATGTAGAATGCGATAGCGTCCGTTGAATGACCATATACCAGCCATCTCAAATTCTCCCGTAACAACAGTTATTAGTTATCAGTTATCAGTTATCAGTCATCAGTTATCAGTAACCAATAACTAATCGATCGCTACTTATTAAGGCGGGATTGTGTTTTGAATTTAGTTGTTTGTGTCTGACATCATTACTATTTTCAGTTTTTTCAAGTTGTTGACTTGTTCTAAGTTATAAAAGCTTTAACACGTTATTAGTATAAAATACTACGGTTTATTAATATTTATTGACGCAATTATTCGATTTTTACAATTGCTGCTGTATCGGTACACTATTTATTTTTTATTGTTATTATTTCTTGATATATAAACTTAAGTTCCGCTGATGACTTTTAATTTTTAAACGTTCATTTATTGTAAGCAATCCAGAAAATTTATCCGATTTTGATGCTTGAAGTCTTTTTGTAACAAGGTTTTTGGGAGTTTGGCAAGCTTATTTATTATTCAATTTGGGCATATTTTAATTTAGATGTAGCTACCAAGAAGCTTTGAATAATTATTGTTTAGATATGAATCTATTCCTGATTGCGTAGTTATCAATATCTCTTTTGATAGGTGAATTTAAATAGAAAGCTACTCTGACCTACGGTCATCACAATATGCTCGAACGCTTAAAGCCAGCGATCGCAACTATCCGATGTAAGCAGACAGGAGGTAAAGGAGAAGACTGAGAGTCTCAGAGGAGAATCTGCCGATTTTGTAAATTTTTCTAAATAAATCAAATTTTGTATTTTTGGATACAGAAAATAACTGTAAGATTTAAATGAAACCAAACTTTTTTATGAATCTAATATTTAGCAATGCATACAAAAAGTAGATTAAGTCGGGAAGAAAGACTGAATCGGATAGCTATAGCTCAAGAGTGGATGGTAGAACTGCCCCATCCTCATCCAGTTAGGCTAGTGCTACTGGTGGTTTTATGTTCTTTTGTGGTAGGGCTGCTACCAATCGCCTATACTCTATCTACAGGAAAAGCGATCGTTCCCAACCCGGCAAACGCATCTGGAGAAGCAGGAGTGTGGGGTATTTTGGGAGAGAAACAATAGTTCCTAAATTAGGAAGTACATAGTATTGACAAACAAAAATCAAAAATAAAAAGTACCCGCTCTCAGGTACTTTTTATAAATGTAAACTAGGCTATTGATGCAAATTGTTTACCTAGTTCGGTATGTCAAAAACTACTATGCAGTTCTGATTAAGTATAGTTTCCGTTAGTACGAGGTTTACGCGCACCAGCCGCAGCACCAATCAGGGATGCAATTAAACCTAGCAAGGAACCAAACACAAACCACCACAAGCCTCTTGCCGTTGCATTAGCAGCTTCTTTTGCTTGTTCGGCAGTTAGGTTCCCACCTTGTGGTAAGTTGACTCCTTGTTGAACTTGGTTAGATATCGTCCCAGCAGCATTTGCAGCCGCATTGGTAGCAAGACCAAAAGCACCAGTGACTCCACTTGCCAACAACCAAGAGCTAAGTGCGAGAGTTGTTGCCCAGAGAATTGCACCATTAAGTAGTGCTGTAGAGCGATTCATCGGTCCACAAGCGCGGGCTGTAAACCAACCGCCTGTGAGCAGAGAAATTAACAAACCGATAGCCGACCAGATACCAACATTTCCTGCAACGTTTGATGCATTAGTTCTAGGCGCGCCCGAACCAGCTACCGTGTCTGCTCCAATTGCACCAAATAATGCACTTAAGATCAATTGAGTTGCTAATGTGACAACTAATCCTGATAGAATTGGACCCCAGCGAACGCGATCGTGGTAATCTGCGACTCTAGCTGTAACCGCTGGTTCGGTCATGACTTCATTTACTGGTCGATTGACATAAGACATAGCTATTAACTCCTTTGTTCTTTTTGTACTTTTGTAAGATTTTTTTTAGTTAATTCACCCTGAGCTTAATTTAGATTAAATTAGTAAATTACCTATCTATCAGTAGAAATAGTTGACGTATCTGTCTTTAGAAGTAAAAACAAGTCATAAACTTTGAGAAAAGAGAACTTTTGATAATTGTTGAAACTGTCGCTAGCTTTACTGGATTTTCTGAGCTAACAAGCAAGAAGAATTAATACTGTTTTTCTAGATACGTGCTTGGCTAATTTCTCTATAGCTGCTGTCGTCAAAGAAAGGATTGAAGGGAACGCCAGCGCTACGAAAACACATCTTAGCGTTTAGCTCCAATAGTTTGCCTGCTGATAGAGAAATTAGCAGTAGTGACTCAATGTACTGGAGAGTTATGCTAGCCGATCTATGTATATAGCAATACTTTTTGACTTAGCGTGGGTCATCTCTTTTGTAACGAAGCTTAAAGTATTTGTCAATATTGCAAAAAAGGTGTGCTAATTAGATAGAGCAAAATTCATAGCTGGCAACAGCAAAGATTTCAGTAAGCCAAAAGCTGTAGGGGTAAGGTTACCCAAAATCTCCCTTGGAGACAGAACTCTCTAAAGAACCTGCCCGTACAAAAGTCAAAATGTCTACTCATAAAAGCAACAGCTATTTTAGCTGTTACAATGTGCTGGCTGAAAATCTGATAGCTGACAAACCTAGCAAAATTGACTGAATACCCTAGTAGATTAATCGTGTCAAAACTAACTTTATTCGGAATTAATTTATTGTTACTAGCTGGATTGACTGCCATTGCTCCAGCGCCGACTACGGCAAAAACAACGATCGCCCAAAAAAGCCCAAAAGCTGCCCTTCCCAGCAGCCCTGTCAAAAAACGCAAACTGCTGGAGAAGTTGTTGCAAGAAGGGCAAAGATTGATGGATACAGGCAAACTACCAGCCGCGATCGCTAAATATCAACAAGCGGCTAAAGTATCTCCCAAAAATGCTCGCATCTACTCTACTATGGGTTACATTCAAGCATTACAAAAAAACTATTCTGCTGCTGTTGTCTCCTATCGTCGCGCGATCGCGGTTGCTCCCAATCATGCCGATTTTCATTATGCTTTAGGCTATTGTCTAGGGCAATTGCGGGATAATGCTGGAGCCGCATCTGCTTACCGTCGCACGATCGAACTCGATCGCAATAACTTAAATGCCCATTTAGGATTAGGTGTGATTTCCTTTCGTCTGCGAGACTACGACGGTGCAGCCGAAGCATATCAACAAGTTTTAAACCGTGACTCTAATAATGCCTATGCGAACGAGTTAATGGGTTTGCTACTGCTAGAACAAGGAGAATATGATGCAGCGGGCGCTGCACTGCAAAAAGCAGTAACGCAAGCACCTAATAACCCAAAACTGCTGCAAGCTCTTGCCAAGGTCTGGATTGCTCAAGGCAATACACCAGCAGCGCTTATGACTTTCAGACAGATTGCTCAACTTGAACCTCAAGACGCTAGAGTATACTTGCAGATTGGTGATTTACTCAAGCAGCAAAGCGATCTCAATGGCGCTCTTGCAGCCTACCGACAAGCCTTGTCGATTAGACCAAATTTACCAGTAGCGCAAAAGGCAATTCGAGAAATCCTCATGACTTTACCAGCTACTAATCGTGGTGCAGAACCGCAACTTTGATGTGGAGTCGGGAGTCGGGGACAAGGGAGACAAGGAGGACAAGGGGGACAAGGAAGCAATTCTAGTTCCCTTTCAACTGGAACGCTCAGAAATTCGCTCTGACGAGCGCTCTTTCCCGACTCTGCTTTGTCATGGCGGTTGCGACACTTCTGCTAACAGTACAAAGACAGCAAGTGGTAGCAACGGATAAACGTCGCTCTTGTTGATGTTCGCTCTTCACGTGGCAACAGCTATCTGAGAATCGGCTGGAACTGGCTCAAGGGTGTCTTGCATCAGGGATGGCAACTGTTTTGCACTTTTTCCTTGCGTGGATGTGTCGATCCCGATCCTGCCTCTGCCTCAAAAAAGCAGATGCAACAACAGTTAAAGCGTGAGTTCACCATCAAATCTTACAGTTTTGGTTCTTGAGTTTTGTCAGTCAACGAGAATCTTGCCACAACCTGATTCCTTACTATTTAGCCACAACCGCTTTTAAACTTGCTATTTATTCTCTCACGTTTATGGTCTGTTTATTTTTGCCGCGCTCTACTAGTCACTCTCTACTGATAACTGAATACATCTGCCCACACGCCACCCTCACCCTCCAATCTTGCTGGGGCTGGTGCGTCGTAAATCACCAAAAGCGACGGAGTTTGAGTATATTCATTAAACGTAATCATTCCTTCTGCGTGGTCGTCTCCAATACCGAAGGGGATTTCTAAGATAACCTCTGGGTAAGATAGCGTATTTTCAGCTATATCTACACCATTGTGCCAGCGATAAACTCGGACTGGACCATCTAAATCCATCGTCGGTCCCGCTAGGACTAAAAATTTTTTTTCATCTACGTGTAGATCTCGAATACCTAAGCCATTCAAATAAACAAAATGCTTTTTATAAAGATTTTGTTTTGCTCCAATTGGTTTCAGCTTTAAAGTGTCTTCTCGATCGTCTATTTCTAACTCTAACTCTAAGATCGCTGCCCAGCCCCGCAATACTGGACCCCGCAAACCAAGAAAAACTTTTTGTTGATAGATTGCTATTCCTTCTACATCAAAACCATTATCTTTACCGGGAATATTAGTCTTGACAAAATCGCCAAGGTGGGGATCTGTTGCTAAAGCTTCAGTAAGCATATTACCCCCCTCTGTTAGTTTAACTTTTGCCGCAGTCAAGGTGACATCTGGATCTTCAGGATGAGGACAAGACTGCCGCAAATTGCCATCAACTAAGGGAATACGTCCAATAATATAACGATTTTCTTCCGTTTTTATCTTAGCTAATCGTTCAATATTCTCCACATCAGTATGTTCTGGTTTTGGCTTTTTGCGCTTCCAACTATGAGAACCAATAAACCAGAGATAATAATCGTGGTAAGCTAATCCTTCAATATCAATTTCCTCGTCTTCCGGTTTTGGTAGCTCAATAAAATCTTGAACGTGAAATGTGTGATGTTCGGCGAAGCAGTTTTGCTGTTCTACAAAAGTTAAACGTTCGATAGTCGATGTTTCATCCGAACCAACCCACAAATGATGTTTGGGAAAAAGTAGTACTGCTGAAAGATCTGTTCGACTTTTTTTGAAGCTGTCATTAAATTTGAGTAGAATGCGATCGCATTTGCTAGGAGAATAATTCATGATAATTGGTAGTTGGTAGTTGGTAGTTGGTAGTTGGTAGTTGGTAGTTGTTCGCTGACAAATGACAAATGACTAATGACTAATAACCCAAAGTGTAAAATTTTCTAAATTTGACTGCCATCAGTCACCAACTTGCTTACAAATGACAAATGACTAATGACAACTATGTTACCTGCCCTCAAATCGAAACCACATCGCCCAAAAAGCAAGCGATCGACCCCGATCCTATTGCTGTTAATCTTAGCTTGGAGTATTGCTGCTGCTTGGATTTTAGCAATGGCGACTCACGCCCAACCAGCTAACACCATTGATGCAGTTCCCCAACGCTATCAATTGGGACAAGAACTCTATTTAGAAAACTGCGCTACTTGCCACATCGCCGTTCCGCCAGCCGTCCTACCCGTGCAAACTTGGCAGCGGTTGCTACAAGATACTCAACACTACGGCGTACAAATCAAACCCTTAGTCGATCCACCCCGCATTCTAGTGTGGAATTATCTGAGATTTGCTTCCCGTCCCCTCAACCAAGACGAAGAAATACCATACCGCATTGCTAACTCGCGTTATTTCAAAGCTTTGCATCCCAAAGTCAAATTACCAAAACCAACTCAACTCAGCAGTTGCGTCACCTGTCATCCCAGTGCCAAAGACTACAACTTCCGCAGCCTCACGCCAGAATGGAAGAATTCTCAGTGAACAGTTATCAGTTATCAGGAGCCAGAATTTATTGACTCACCCTCATTAAACCCTATACCCCACGCCCCATTTACCACTCCCGATTCCCGACAAAAAGCGATCGCCTATCCGCACCATTATAGAATTGGGGTAAAATGATACGATCTATAAAGTTTATCTCAAGACCGATAGCCGAAACACTGTACAATTGACCAATTTTGTCCATCCAAAAGGCTAGTATTTGAGTTCTAGCGTCCCACCAGTATGAGCTGATGGCAAAATCAAAACTCATAAATTAAACTTCCTAGAAATCCTCAAGTTCTCCTGACCTACCATGCTAAAAACCTTGCTGGGCGACCCCAACGCTCGTAAGCTCAAAAAATATCAGCCTTACGTCACAGAAATTAATTTATTAGAAGAAGACATTAAAGCTCTCCCTGACGAGCAACTAATTGGTAAGACAGCAGAGTTTAAACAGCGCCTCGAAAAAGGTGAAAGCTTGGATGACATTCTGCCAGAAGCATTTGCTGTCGTGCGCGAGGCGGGACGCAGAGTATTGGGAATGCGGCACTTTGACGTGCAGTTACTAGGTGGTATTATCCTCCACCAAGGTCAAATTGCCGAGATGAAAACGGGTGAGGGTAAGACTTTAGTAGCTACCCTGCCATCTTACCTCAATGCATTGACTGGTAAAGGAGCGCACGTAGTCACCGTCAACGATTACCTGGCAAAGCGGGACGCTGAATGGATGGGTCAAGTGCATCGTTTCTTGGGGTTGAGTGTCGGACTGATTCAACAAAGCATGACCCCAGACGAGCGCAAGCGCAACTATGCCTGCGATATTACCTATGTCACCAATAGCGAGGTAGGTTTTGACTACCTGCGCGACAACATGGCTACCCACATGGATGATGTCGTGCAGCGTCTCTTCAACTTCTGCGTCATTGACGAAGTAGACTCAATTCTAATTGACGAAGCACGCACGCCCTTAATTATTTCTGGACAAGTAGAAAAACCGACAGAAAAATATATCCGTGCCTCTCAAATTGCCGCTGCCTTGCAAAAAGACGAGCATTACGAAGTTGATGAAAAAGCGCGGAACGTGCTGCTAACAGATGAAGGTTTTGCTGCTGCCGAAGAATTGTTGGGAGTTACTGATTTATTTAACCCCGAAGATCCTTGGGCGCATTTCGTTTTTAACGCCCTCAAAGCAAAAGAATTATTCCTCGGGGACGTAAACTACATCGTTCGTGAAGATGAGATCGTCATCGTAGACGAGTTTACTGGACGGGTGCTACCAGGCAGACGCTGGAGTGACGGATTGCACCAAGCCATTGAAGCCAAGGAAAGGGTAGAAATTCAACCGGAAACTCAAACTTTAGCCACGATTACCTACCAAAACCTATTTTTGCTCTATCCAAAACTGTCGGGAATGACAGGGACGGCAAAAACAGAACAGGCAGAGTTTGAGAAGATTTACAAACTCGAAGTTGCAAGTATTCCTACCAATAGAACGACAAAACGCCGAGACTTATCTGATGTAGTTTACAAGAATGAAGCAGGTAAGTGGCGGGCGATCGCTCAAGAATGTGCCGAGATGCACGAAAAAGGTCGCCCTGTCCTAGTCGGTACGACTAGCGTGGAAAACTCTGAAGTTCTCAGTCGGCTGCTCAACCAGTTAGAAATCCCGTATAACCTGCTCAACGCCAGACCGGAAAACGTCGAACGGGAATCGGAGATTATCGCCCAAGCAGGTAGAAAAGGGGCTGTTACGATTGCTACCAACATGGCAGGACGAGGTACGGATATCATCTTGGGTGGTAATGCCGATTATATGGCACGCCTGAAACTGCGGGAATACTTCATGCCGCGGATCGTGATGCCAGAGGATGAAGACGTATTTGCCGTACAACGGGCGGCTGGTTTACCTACAGGTAGTAGCAGCGGTCAGGGTTTTGTCCCTGGGAAGAAGGTCAAGACCTGGAAAGCATCGCCCCAAATTTATCCCGTCGAGTTATTGCGAGAAACCGAGCAAATGCTCAAAGCAGCAGTAGAAGTTGCCGCCCAAGAGTATGGGGAAAGAAGTCTATCGGAACTCGAAGCCGAAGATAAAGTCGCCGTTGCTTCTGAAAAAGCCCCTACAGATGATGTGGTAATTCAACGCTTGCGGGAAGTTTACAACCAGATCAAGCACGAATACGAACAATTTACCACTAAAGAACACGATGAAGTGGTAGGGTTAGGTGGATTACACGTCATTGGGACGGAACGCCACGAATCGCGCCGGATTGACAACCAGTTGCGGGGACGTGCCGGACGGCAAGGCGACCCTGGCTCGACACGGTTCTTCCTCAGTTTAGAGGATAACTTATTGCGGATTTTTGGTGGCGATCGCGTTGCTGGGTTGATGCAAGCCTTCAATGTGGAAGAAGATATGCCGATTGAATCGGGATTGCTGACACGCAGCTTAGAAGGGGCGCAGCGCAAAGTAGAAACCTACTACTACGACATCCGCAAACAGGTATTTGAGTATGACGAGGTGATGAATAAACAGCGACGGGCAATTTACGCCGAACGCCGTCGCGTTCTCGAAGGTCAAGACTTAAAAGAGCAGGTACTCAAGTACGGCGAGCAGACAATGAACGAAATTGTCGATTACTACATCAATCCTGACTTGCCTTCGGAAGATTGGGATATACCAAAATTGGTGAGCAAGGTGAAGGAGTTTGTCTACTTGCTGGCAGACTTAGAACCTGAGCAAATGGAAGATTTGACGGTCAGCGACATTAAAACCTTTCTTCACGAGCAGGTCAGAATCGCCTACGACATTAAAGAAGCCGAAATCGAGCAAATTCGCCCAGGATTGATGCGTCAAGCCGAACGCTTCTTTATCTTGCAGCAGATTGATAGCTTGTGGCGAGAACATCTGCAACAAATGGATGGACTGCGAGAATCTGTAGGCTTGCGCGGTTACGGACAAAAAGACCCGCTGATCGAATACAAGACAGAAGGATTTGAAATGTTCTTGGATATGATGACCAACATTCGCCGAAATGTGGTCTACTCTCTATTCCAATTCCAACCTCAAATTGAGCCGCCAGTTACGGCACAGTCAGAAATGGTTTAAATTTTGTAGGGTGGGCATTGCCCACCCTATTTTTTGTCTATTTTTTAATAGAAAAGTTGCGATCGCTCGTGGTAATATTTAGTTACCGAATGGTTTACTTAATAATAGAAATCTATCTTTAAATAAAATTTTTAATTATATCCCCATTATGAATAAACAATATCATAAAACGAGGCTAATTTTCAACTCCGATGCTCCTATTTTAAAAACCGATATTTTTCACTCAAGTCAAAATTGATCGATTGGATAGAGACGTATTAGTATCTTTGCGATCGAACGACGCTGCGATCGCGAGTTACCGACAACTACCCCTGTAAATAGCTGCACAAAAGCTAAAGAGAACCTGTAAAACGAAGAAAAAAAATTTTTGTCCTCTATAATTCCTTGTTCGTGACGATATATGACTTCGATCGCGTAATGAGGCATCAAAAAATTATTTTAGAGCTAGCTACTCAGCAGCAAATCGAGCCGGAAAGACAGCGAACAATACATTCTAAACCTACTAGACGTAAGCAGACGCTTGTAGATCGACCATCCACCCAACAGACGCGGATACATCCATCTCGCCGCCGCCAGCGACGACTAAGACGCGATCGCTGGCACAAGTTAGTTATTTTAATCCCTACAGTTGTTCTCAGTTTGTTGTTATCAAAATGGCTGCTATCGCTACAAACTCAGCTTTCTCAAGCAAGTACTTTTCGGTCTCAACCAGCACCAATTTTGGTTTCTCCAGTAGATGCGCTCAGCCATGCCATTATTAATCAAGAAAGTACGAATAATCATCAATCGCTGAATCCCCATTCTCAAGCTTTGGGACTAGCTCAAATTATGCCTGCAAATATTGGTGCTTGGAGTAAGGAAGCACTCGGTCATAGCATATCTGTTGATGAATTTCTCAGCAATCCCACAGTTCAAAAGCAAATTATTCATTACAAATTAGAGCAATATTGGCACGACGCTTTAGTTGCAAGTCAAGGTGATGAAGAGATAGCAGTATTAAGAGTAGCAAGCCACTGGTATAGCGGTAGTCCTAACTTATATAAATCTAAAGTAGTTCAGTGGTATAGAGGAACAGACGGCAAATTACATCGCTATCCTTCTATTGCTAAATACAGCAATTCTATTTTGCAAAAATACAAGCACAACGTTGGAGAGGTAGGAGAAAATTCAAAATTCAAAATTCAAAATTCAAAATTTAAGAGCTAAGAGTTCCAACAACCTTGTAGAGACGTTACATGTAACGTCTCTAGACTAATAACTCATAACTGATAACTGTTCGCTAACTTAAGTATTGCAGTGGCAGATCTTGGGAGAGTAGAGTTTCGATCGCGGCTCGATCTAAAGGTTTAGCAAATAGATAACCTTGTCCGTATTCGCATTTGAGCGATCGCAGTTGGAAAAGTTGTTTTTTTGTCTCTATGCCTTCGGCAACGACATCCATACCCAAGTTCCAAGCTAGGGCAATGATGGTACGGATAATTTCAATTTGTTCGACACTGCGATCGACATCGCGCACGAAGGAGCGATCGATTTTTAAGGTATCGAGGCGTAGGCGATGTAAATAACTTAAAGATGAGTATCCCGTACCAAAATCATCAATAGATAACCGAATACCCAAAGCTTGTAATTGGCTAAGCATACTAGTTGAAGACTGGGCATTTTCCATGAGTACGCTTTCGGTAATCTCTAGTTTGAGCAAATGGGCATCAAACCCAGTTTCTAGAAGAATTTGTTCGATCTGCTGCACGAAATTGACTTGAGAAAACTGTTTGCCAGAAATATTGACGCTAATAGTTAATGGTGAATGCAGAGGAAATTGTAACTGCCACTGGTGCATCTGGCGACAGGCTTCTCGCAATACCCACTCTCCCAGAAAGATAATGAATCCTGTTTCTTCGGCAACGGGAATAAAATCACCAGGCGAGATCAAACCTTGTTGGGGATGATGCCAGCGTACTAAGGCTTCAAAACCTATGAGTTTGCCCGTACTTAGAGCAACAATTGGTTGATAACACAAAATAAATTCTTGCCGCTCTAAAGCTTGATGCAAGTCGCTCTGAATTTTTAGTAATTTGAGGGTCTGAACGTGTAGTTGGCGATCGAACAAGGCATAGCCAGCTCTGCCTGTTTTCTTTGCATGGTACATGGTTAGATCGGCATCTCGCAGCAAATCGGCAGCACTGTCATAGGCAGTGGAACTAGAACCCACAACAACGCCAATGCTGGCACTGGCAGCAACGGTATGACCTTTTAAATTGAATGGCGTACATAGGCTTTCTAACAAGCGCTGTGCTATTTGGATCGCGTCGCTAGTATCTTGAATTTCTTCGAGTAAGACAGCGAACTCATCGCCTCCCAGCCGAGCGATGATATCAGTGTTGCGCAGGCATTGGCGAAAGCGAGTTGAAATTGCAACTAGCAGCTCATCGCCTATTGTATGTCCCAAACTATCGTTGATAATTTTGAAGCGATCGAGATCGATAAACAATACGGCGAATTGATATGTTGAGTCGTATCGTACCGTTCTAATTGCTTGTTCGATCCGTTCTACCAATAGCGTGCGGTTAGGTAACCCTGTCAAGGTATCGTGAAGGGCATCATAGACTAAAAGGGCTTCAGCACGGCGGCGATTGGCGATCTCACGCTGGAGTTCCAGATGCATTTGTTTCAATGTCTGGTTTTGTACTGCTATTTGTTTAGCTTGCTCGTAACTCCGTAGTGCTTCGCGCACGGTTAAACTGAAGTCTGTCTCGTCCCAAGGTTTGGTAATGTAGCGGTAAAGATGGATGCGATCGCTCGCTTGGATGGCATGACTGATTTCAGCTAGTTCAGCGATGAGAATTTTTGGTGTTTTAGGAAATTGTTGATGCAGCTGGGTTAGCAGAGTCGCTCCATCCATTTCAGGCATAGCGCGATCGTAGATAATCAGAGGGACTTCAATTTTATTTTGGCTAAGTTCAGTAATTATGCTCAAGGCTGCTACTCCGCTTTCTGCTAGCTCGATCGCATATCCGGTAGCGATTTGACTCAGGCTATCGTGCAAGCTAAGTAGTATGTTGCGTTCGTCATCAACACAAATAATTGTCCCTTTATTCATTGGTTGTGAAGAATTTTCGAGCATATATGAAACTAGTGCAAAAAAGCAGAAGACAGAAGGCAGAAGCGAATAATGCTTGCAAGATGAGATCGCAGTCTTTTTGCAACTGCTGAAGTACTGTTGCCGCACTAGTCTTTCTATATAGAAAGTTTGCCCATATTTCCTCAATAAACTCACAAGTTACCGAACAGGGAGCAGGGACAAGGGGGACAAGGGGGACAAGGGAGAGGGAGGAGCAAATTCTCCCTTGTATCCTCCCACACTTCCCACACTTCCCACACTTCCCACACCATGCATTACTCTCTTCTCTTTCCCTACTCCCTACTCCCTGCTCCCTTTGAATAGCACTAGCTTCTAGCAACAGGTTCTTCTAAGATTTCAGACATAGCAGGCAGACGCTTCAAGAAAAATACAGCAACAATCGTCCCCGCGATCGCTAAACCTGCCATTGGATAAAAGGCATAAGTATAGCTGCCGAAAATATCTCGAATTCTGCCAGCAACGATCGTACCGAAAAATGCTCCAACACCGTAAGCAGTAAAGACAATCCCATAGTTTTTGGCGTAGTTTTCGGCTCGAAATAGAGTTAAAGTTGCGGTTGGGGCGATCGCCAGCCATCCACCTAAAGATAGCCAAAATAAAGCAAAAGCCGCTATGTATGTCAATGTAGCGCCAGTACGGGCATTCAGCATCAAGATCGAAGCAATCAGAATTAACACGTAAGAGGCGATCGCCGCTATTTTAGGATTGAACCGATCTGTTACCCAGCCAAATAATGGTCGTCCTAGTCCGTTAAAGATGGCGAATAGCGAGACAGTCATGGCTGCGGTTGTAGAGTCGAGTTCGATCATTTCTTGTGCTACAGGACTGGAAATACCAATTGCCGATAGTCCTACAAATGTTCCAATCGTGTAGCAAGTCCACAGTCCGTAAAAGCTTTGAGTCTGCCAGATTTTCTCAGTAGTTACTCTAATTGAAGTGACTCTTGCCGATGCTGCATTCCTTACTGTAGGTTGCCATCCTGAAGGAGGCATTTTTAATTGCGTGGCGATCGCCACAACAATAACACTAAAGGCAATGCCTAAAATCGTAAAAGTTTGCCGCACCCCGTAAGCATCGATTAAATTCTTAGCTAAAGGTGCGGTAATTAACGGCGATAGTCCAAACCCAATCACCGTCAAGCCTACAGCTATCCCTTTTTTATCGGGAAACCACTTAGCCGAGACAGCTAACGGGACTCCATAGGCAATTCCAATTCCCGCACCAGCCACTAATCCGTAGGCAAAGACAAGCATTGGCTCGTTGGTAGCAAAGCTAGTGAGAATATAACCAACTCCCATCACTACACCACCAACAGCGGTGACAACACGAGAACCAAAGCGATCGATTAGAAAGCCTGCGATCGGCATTAACAAGGCAAAAACAACTAAAAGCACCGTAAATGGCAATAAACTTTCTGTTGCACCAATATTGAGCAACTTTTCTAACGGTTTTCTAAAAATACTCCAAGAATAGACCGTACCCAGGCAGAGCAGTACGACAATTCCTAGAGGGATCAGCAGCCATCTACCCCGTTGTGCAGGCATACCAAACAGCTTGATGGTATCCATAGCTTTTCAATTATGGTAAATTGTGAATCTTTAGTATTTATCTATATCAAATAAGGTAAACAAAATCTTACTCAAGTTCATAAAACTAGACAAGAGTGGTAATGGGTAATGGGTAATTGGTCACTGGTCACTGGTCACTGCTCGTGCGCTCCCTGCTCCCTTTCCACTGATAACTGTTAACTTAGGAGAGGATTAACTTAACTTATTGCAACAATTCATGTCTGCTGCTGTCTCGCTGCAAAACGTTTACAAGTCATACAACAACATTTCAGTTGTCAACGACCTTTCTTTTACTATCCAACCAGGGGAGATTTTTGGTTTACTCGGACCCAATGGTGCTGGTAAGTCAACTACGATTCGGATGTTAACAACGCTGACCAAACCAACACAGGGTCAAGTTGAAGTAGCAGGATTCGATCTCGTGCGTCAATCCATACTGGTGAAGCAGTACATTGGCGTAGTCTTGCAGCAAATCAGCGTCGATAACGATCTCTCAGTTTGGGAGAATATGGAACTACACGGACGATTGCATCACATTCCCAATCCTCAGCGCCAGCAGCAGATCGGTCAATGGCTGAAATATGTAGAGTTAGCAGACCGTCGCGATAGTTTAGTCAAAACTCTCTCAGGAGGAATGAAGCGGCGCTTGCAGATTGCCAGAGCTTTGTTACACCAACCACAGATTTTATTTTTAGATGAACCAACCGTAGGACTAGACCCTCAAACTAGGCGGCGCTTATGGGAAATTATTCTCGATCTCAACAAGCAGGGAATGACGATACTGCTAACCACACACTACATGGAGGAAGTCGAATATTTGTGTAACCGCATCGGAATTATGGACGGTGGCAAACTGATTTCCTTGGGGACTTTATCACAACTGCGATCGCAGTATGGTGAAGGGTTAGTGATGAAGCAAGTCGGGGAGCGCTGGGAATACCTTTTCTTCCCCACCTTAGAGGATGCCAACACTTTCATTAACCAACAACCAAACAAAACCGGAATTATGGCACGACCCTCCAACCTCGAAGATATTTTCGTCGAACTCACAGGACGTAAGCTGGACTGAACACTTGTCAGCAAGCAATGGTGTGTGGTGCGTGGAGTAAGTGGCTAGTGACGTGGCTGAGTTTGGTTAACCTAAGCCAGGGAGTCGCCTCCCTGACTTGGCTTCAAAACCGGACGCGACTCGTTAAAGTCATCCGGCTCCTCTCCAACTCGGCTCCGTGTCAGGAGTACCAGTTACAGTTTCGTGTCCTGTTGCGTGTACCTGGTCGTGGCAGTGACGATGCAACAGTGCCAAGTTGTGGCGACCAGAATTATCCCTCTTCTGTCAAACTGGGTTGAAACCTTGATTTTTCGTTGGCTGAAACCACGTAATTTCGTCAAATTTTCCTAGAGTGACAGAAGAGGGATTATAGTGATTGCCATCGCGATGATGAGTTTCAATCAAGTCACTTGGCAAAAAGTGAAGTCCACAGTGATAGCATTTTCCCCCTTGTTGTTTGAGGAGAG